>DATHMN010000058.1:0-55446 GCA_035487135.1 Steroidobacteraceae bacterium
ATTGCCGAAGATCAGCAGCCGCTCAGCAGGCATCTCGAGTCCGGCGCGCGCCGCATCACCGCTGAAATCGATGCGCGCGAAGATCATGACGCCGCGCTGCTGCAGCAGCGACTCGAGCCGGGCAAAAGTCTCCGCGACGGAGTGCGGCGAGCGCAGGCGGATCAGACCGGCGACCGCTGAGTTTTCGGAGTTCATGTGGGCTCTCCAGCGGACCTGAGATTGCAGGTCATGCGTTTCAGATAATTGCCGCGGCGGCCGCGGCGAGTGCCGCGTTCTCATCGACCGCCACGACATGGATTCGTACCGCAGCATCGGGCGCGCTGATGCACGCCTCGCCGCCCCGGGCAGCGGCATTGAGCGCACCATCGAGCGCGATGCCTGCCCAAGACAGACCAGCCAGCGCGCGCGCCCGCACGCCGGCGGCGTGCTCGCCCACCCCTCCGCCGAAGACGATGCCGTCACAGCCTTCGAGCACCGTCAGATAGGCGCCGAGGTATTTGCGTATGCGGTAGCAGTAGAGTTCGGCCGCGAACTGCGACTGCGCTGAGGCATCCGCCAGCAGTGCCTCGGGGTTGGCGTCCGAGCCACTCAGTCCCGCCAGCCCCGATTGGTGATTCAGCAGCTCGACGACCTGCTCGCCGCTCAGGTTGAGCTGCGTCTGTAGATAGGCGACGCTCGCCGGGTCCAGGTCTCCCGAGCGCGTCGCCATCACCAGACCCTCGAGCGGCGAGAAACCCATCGAGGTATCGAGCGGTTGCCCAGCGCGGATCGCCGCGATTGAACAGCCGCCGCCGAGCTGCAGCGTGATCAGTCGTCCGCCCCGTGGCAGCTGCGGGTAGAGCTCACAGAAGCGCTGCCACATGGCCTGGTGCGCGAGCCCGTGAAATCCGTAGCGGCGCACGCCGCGATCGACGCCGAGCTGCGGCGGGAGCGCGTACTCGGCGGCGACGCGCGGCAGATTCGCGAAGTAGGCCGTGTCGAAGACCGCCACCTGCGGCAGCTGCGCGCCCCACACCGCGCGTGCCGCCGTGACCCAGCGCAGCGCCAGCGGATTGTGCAGCGGCGCGAGCGGCGAGAGCTGCTCGAGCGCCGCCAGCACTGCAGAGTCGATGCGCACCGGCTGCGTGAAGCGCGTGCCGCCATGGACGATGCGGTGGGCAATGGCCTGGGGCGCCTCCGGCAGGTGCGAGCCGAGGACCCGCAGCAGTGCCGTGGCATCGAGGCGGCTGCCCGAATGCTGCTCGCTGTCGATGCGCTCCAGCCGTGCCTGCGCGCTGCGCTGGTAAAGCGCGAGCTTGACCGAGGTACTGCCGCTATTGATTGTCAGAAGCGTCATGAGGACACATGGCTGTAGTCTGTCGGGGGTACGCTCGGCGGACCGCATCGGGCGGCCCTGCAACAGCTGGCGAACCACAGGCAGTGCCAGCATATTCAAGGGCACGCTTCCATGTCACCTCGCTGCTGCGGATGTTAAGGAGTAAGCGCATGGACGGAACCCTCGCTCCGGACCTGTTGCAGCGGATCGACGCCTACTGGCGTGCCGCCAACTACCTGGCGGTCGGGCAGATTTACCTGTATGAAAATCCGCTGCTGCGCGAGCCGCTCAGTGCCGCGCACATCAAGCCGCGCCTGCTCGGGCACTGGGGCACGACTCCGGGGCAGAATTTCATCTACGTCCATCTCAATCGGGTGATCAAGCGGCACGACCTGAACATGATCTACCTGTGCGGCCCGGGCCACGGCGGACCTGCGGTGGTCGCCAACACCTACCTCGAGGGAACCTACAGCGAGATCTATCCCGACATCAGCCAGGACGAGCAGGGACTGCAGCGTCTGTTCAAGCAGTTCTCTTTCCCGGGAGGGATCCCCAGTCATGCAGCGCCGGAGACCCCGGGCTCGATCCACGAGGGGGGCGAGCTCGGCTACTCCCTGAGCCACGCAGCCGGTGCCGTGTTCGACAACCCGGATCTCATAGTTGCCTGTGTGATCGGCGACGGCGAGGCCGAGACCGGCCCGCTGGCGGCCGGCTGGAACGGCAACAAGTTTTTGAATCCGGTGACGGATGGCGCGGTGCTGCCCATCCTGCACCTGAATGGTTACAAGATCGCCAATCCCACCCTGCTGGCGCGCATCGAGCCGGAGGAGCTCAAGGAGTTTCTGACCGGCTATGGCTACCATCCCTATTTCGTCGAGGGTGATGAACCGGTAGCGATGCATCAACTGATGGCCGGCACTCTCGAACGAGTGGTCGACGAGATCCGGCGCATCCAGCGCCGTGCCCGCAGCAAGGGCTTTCAGTCGCGGCCGCGCTGGCCGATGATCGTGCTGCGCACACCCAAGGGATGGACGGGTCCGAAGATCGTTGACGGGGTGCAGGTGGAGGGCACGTTCCGCGCGCATCAGGTGCCGCTCGCCGAAGTGCGCACCAACCCCGCGCATCTGCGCCAGCTGGAAGAGTGGCTGCGCAGCTACCGGCCGGAGGAACTGTTCGATACCGGCGGCCGCTTGCAAAGGCAGCTGGCTGAGCTCGCACCGCAAGGTGAGCGCCGCATGGGCGCGAACCCGCACGCCAACGGCGGCACGCTGCTGCGCGACTTGCGCATGCCGGACTTCCGCCTGCACGCTGTTGCGGTCAAGAGCCCCGGCGCAACCGATGCCTCCGACACCGGGATACTGGGCACGTTTCTGCGCGAAGTGATCAGACTCAACCAGGCGCCCCGCAGCTTCCGCCTGTTCGGTCCGGACGAAACCAATTCCAACCGCCTGAATGCGGTATTCGAGGTCACCGACCGCCAGTGGACCGCGGCAACGATCCCCGGAGACGACCATCTCGCGCCGCAGGGCAGCGTCATGGAGGTGCTGAGCGAGCACCTGTGCCAGGGGTGGCTCGAGGGCTATCTCCTGACCGGCCGTCACGGTCTGTTCAACTCGTACGAGGCCTTCATCCACATCGTCGACTCGATGTTCAACCAGCACGCCAAATGGCTCAAGGTGACGCGCGAGATTCCCTGGCGCCGCCCGCTCGCCTCGCTCAACTACCTGCTGAGCTCGCACGTCTGGCGGCAGGATCACAACGGCTTTACCCACCAGGATCCCGGTTTCATCGACCACGTGGTCAACAAGAAGGCCGACGTGATCAGGGTGTACCTGCCGCCGGACGCCAACTGCCTGCTGTCGGTCGCGGATCACTGTCTGCGCAGCCGCCACTACGTCAACGTCATTGTGGCCGGCAAACACCCGGCGCCGCAGTGGCTCAGCATGGAACAGGCGATACGCCACTGTACCGAGGGCATCGGGATCTGGAGCTGGGCCAGCAGCGCTGGCGACGGGGAGCCTGATCTGGTGATGGCGTGTGCGGGCGATGTGCCCACGCTGGAGACCCTGGCCGCGGTCAAACTGCTGCACGGGCACTTCCCCGAACTGAAGGTCCGTGTGGTCAACGTCGTCGACCTGATGAAACTGCAGCCGGCCAGCGAGCATCCCCACGGGCTGGCCGATCGGGATTTCGACGCGCTGTTTACCCGCGACCGGCCGGTGATATTCGCCTTCCACGGCTATCCGTGGCTGATCCACCGGCTCACCTACCGGCGCACTAACCACGACAATCTGCACGTGCGGGGCTACAAAGAGGAGGGCACCATCACCACGCCATTCGATATGACCGTGCTCAACGATCTGGACCGCTTTCATCTGGTGGGCGATGCGATCGATCGGCTCCCGCAGCTTGCCGCGCACGCCGGCTACGTGAAACAGCAGCTGCGGGACAAGCTGCTCGAGCACCGTGAATACATTGTGCGTTATGGCGAGGACCTGCCCGAGATCCGCAACTGGCGCTGGCAAGACGTTCCCGGCAGCTGAAATGCAGCCCGGCCGCGGGTCAGTGCGGCCATTGTAGCCGGAATCCTACAGGGGTTTGGGGGTTCGCCCCAATCGCTTTAGCGGGCGCGAATCTCCACAGTAATCCCACCCGAAGCGTCACCTACAAGCGAGATAACCATGCTTCACTACGCCGTTGTTTTCTTCATTATCGCAATCATCGCCGCAGTGCTCGGATTCGGTGGGCTCGCGGCAGGTGCTGCCGGAATCGCGAAGATCCTGTTCGTCGTGTTTCTGATCGGCGCCGTCATCACTTTCCTGGCCGGGCGCTCACGCGTCTAGGGATTGCTTCCATGAGCACGACATACAACGATCAGTGGCTGCTGCCGCGCCCGGCGAAGAGAAACCGCGGCGCGCGGCTCGGTTCGCTGCCGCGTCATGCGCCCGATGGCAGTCTGCTCGCGCAGTCCTGGGCGCGGGCACAGGATTGTTCGCGCTGGGCGTTGGGTAGTCTGGCGAAGTCGCCGCGCTGGATCGACCGCGACACCTGAACTAGGCCTGCCTGAAAAAGAGGGCTCGGTGCGTATGCGCCGAGCCCTCTGATTTTGTGCGCCGCAGATGCCTGCGGCTGTTCCAGCGTCTAAGGGTGCAGATCGCGCAGCCGACCACCAATCGCCGCGGCGACACTGGCGATGAAGGCCCCGATCAGCATCGAGAGTGACACCAGCAGCGAACCCAGGGCAGCGTCCTTGCGTGCAGCGTCGGGCGCCATGATTCTGTCGTCACGCTGCGTATCGCCGAGATCCTGGGCGAGTAGCAGATGCCCGGCCGACGCCGCGCCGGCAGGTGCTACCAGCTGCAGATCATCAGCACCGTCACCGCCGGCCGGCGCCTGCACGTTAAACACAGCCTGCGAGCCCGGAGTTGCGGAGGCCGAGGCGGCGAGCGGTGCGCCGGTCGGCTGGTAGGCCGCGCCGAAGACCGCACTGGCTGCCGATCCCAGGCCCAGGGCCATGAACAGCGTGACGACGGCCCAGGTGATCAGCCCATGCGCGGTATCGCGGAAGAACACCTCGTGGGTATGCGTGCCCACCCAGCGGATACGCAGCCGACCGGTAAGGTAGCCACCCACGGCCGAAGCGATCCACTGGGTCGCGATCAAGGTGACCGCAGCCATCGCGCTCAGGGCGCCGACCGATCCGTGTCGCAGCAGCGGTCTGGAGAACGCCGCCAGGTCAAGCCCGGCCGCGAGCACGAACAGTAGCAGCGACACCGCACTCGCGACTGCCGCACCCGCGAGAATCGCGCCCCACGAGATCGCGGACAGCGAGACGCTCGCTGCCGCTACCGGTGCCGTCGCAACAGGTTCCGATGTTTGAATGTCCATGTTGGTTCTCGGTTCAGTGATGCGAGCACATCGCCAGTAGCAGGATGATCGGGATTGGCACGCCCAGCAGCCATAGCAAGATTCCACGTCCCATGTTGAGTCCCTCGATTGGACGGCGCTCTGACGTTTCGGTGGTTGCGGCGGGCGCCGCTGACGCCACATCCTGACCGCAACATTCGCGCGGCCGTGCGCCGGCAGCCAGCGGCTGGATGCTTGTCGCGCGGTAAGCGAATCCCTACAGCCAACAAACTACGGCCGCTGGCGCGGCGGATCAGCCGGCGGCCGCGGGCTGGGCGTTCTGGGCGCGCGTCGCGGGGCGTGCCGGCAGCAGCTTGAACACCAGCGGATTGAGGGTGATGGACAGTAGGGCGCCGGCCACGATGTAGCTCTGACCCTGCGGCGGCAGCACCTTCATGCTGACACCCATCGTTGCCAGGATGAAGGAAAACTCCCCGATCTGTGCCAGTGCCGCGGCCACGCACAACGCGGTGCTGAGCGGCCGGCGCAGCAGCAGTACGATCAGCAGCGCGGCTAGCGATTTTCCCACCACGATGATGGCCAGTACGATCAGTACCTGCGCAGGATGCTGCACCAGCACCAGTGGCTCAAACAGCATGCCGACGGCCACGAAGAACAGCGCCGTGAATGTGTCCTGCAGCGGCTGCAGACTGACCGCGGCGCGGTGACTCGTGGCGGAACCGTTGATGACCATGCCGGCGAAGAACGCGCCGAGCGCCACCGACACGTCGAACAACTTGGCGGCGCCGAAAGCGACGCTCAGCGCCAGGGCGATTGCCGCCAGCGTGAACAGCTCGCGCGAGGCGGTGCGTTCAACGCGCGTCAGGATCCACGGGAACACCCGCGCGCCAACCAGCAACATGAGCACGACAAACGCGGCCACCTTGCCTAGGGTGAGCGCTAGTGTCTGCCACAGGTTGTCGCCCGGGGCGACCAGGCCGCCGGGCACTTCGCCCCCCAGCACACCGGCGAGCGCCGGCAACAGTACCAGGGCTACGACCGTCACCAGGTCCTCGACCACCAGCCAGCCGACGGCGATCTGCCCGTCGCTGGACTTGAGATCGCCGCGTTCCTCCAGGGCGCGCAGCAACACCACCGTGCTGGCGACCGACAGCGCCAGACCGAAGATCAGCCCCGCCCCCAAAGACCATCCCCAGAAATGCGCCGCCAGGGCACCGAGTGCCGTGGCCACGATGATCTGCGCGACCGCGCCGGGCAGCGCGACGCCCTTCACCGCCATGAGGTCGCGCAGCGAAAAGTGCGTGCCGACGCCGAACATCAACAGCATGACGCCGATTTCCGCCAGCTGCGGCGCCAGGTGGACATCGGCAACGTAACCGGGTGTGTGCGGGCCCACCAGCACGCCGGCCAGCAGATATCCCACCAGGGGCGGCAGGCGCAGCCTGACGGCGAGCAGACCGAGCACGAACGCCAGCGCCAGGCCGATCGCCAGCAGGGCGATCAGCGATTCTTCATGGGGCATGCAACACCTGCGCCAATAATACCCGGATGTTCGCCGCGGTCACCTTGCTAATATGCCGTTCACGCACGTGCTAGGGGGGCGCTCGCCATGAACGAGCAGGCCGCAACAATAAATCACGCCAAGGATGCGCTGCTGGATCTTGCCATCCGCTTCGGGCCGCGGCTGCTGACGGCGATTGTCATCCTGCTGGTGGGCCTCGGTGTGAGCCGTTGGCTGAGCAACTGGCTGGCGACCACTCTCAACCGACGCGACCTCGAGCCGCCGATCCGCCTGCTGGTCATACGCCTGGTGTGGGTCGCGTGCATCGCGATGTTCGTGATCATGGCGTTGCAGAATCTCGGCGTGGAGCTGCTGCCGCTGATCGCCGGGCTGGGGGTGGCCGGAGCAGGTCTGGCGCTCGCGACTCAGGGTGTGCTGAGCAACATCGTCGCCGGGCTGACGATCATCTTTTCCAAGCCCTTTCGGGTCGGTGAGTACATCGCGATTGCCGGTGTCGAGGGTGTCGTCGAGAGCATTACGCTATTCAACACCAGTCTCGGTCACGTCGATCACTCGCACGTGATCGTGCCCAACCGCAAGATCGTGGGCGAAATCCTGCACAACTACGGCAGCATCCGCCAGGTGGAAGTGAGCGTCGCGGTGGCCTACGACACTGATCTGGCCGTGCCCACGGGACTGATCCGCGAAGTGCTCGCGGCCAATGCGCGCGTGCTCAAGGATCCGGCGCCGCTGGTGCAGGCCGCACGCCTGGGCGAGTCCGCGGTGAGCATCTCGGTCAAAGCCTGGGTGTTGGTGCAGGACCAGGTAGCGACGCCCGGCGAGCTGAATGCCGCGCTGCTCGAGCTGCTGCGGGCGCGCGGCGTGGTGATGCCGTTCCCGCAGCGCGAGGTGCGGCTGATCGGCACTCCGGCATAGCGCCGGACGGATATGCGGCTGCCTGAACTCATGCTCCACAGCGCGCGTCTAGGCGCCATCGGGCTGGTGTTGCTGAGCCTGCCCGGCTGTTCGCTCGTTTCGCTCAGGAGTGCGGAGAAGCCACTCACGCCGCAGCAGTTGGACGCGCGCATCCGTACCCGTGCGTTGTCGACTCAGTTCATCAGTTCGGTCGCACGCAGTGCGCAGGCCATCGAGGCCAGCGATGACGATGCTGGCGTGCTCGATAACACGTTGCGCTGGGAACTGGCGGCGCTGGTGCAGAGCCGCCGTGCTGCGACACAGATGGCACCGCTGCTGAGCCTGTTGGATACCTGGGCACTGGCGCAACAACTCAAGGCCTTCGTCGCGCCCGGCGGCGCCGGCGGCACCCTGTTCGGCACCCACCAGGGCGCGATTCGCGAGATCTGCGACGACTATGCGGCCGATGCCGAGGAGATCGGCCGTAGTGTGCTGGCGCCGCCAGAGTTCCAGCAGTACCAGCAGTTCGTCGCCGGCTACGTCCGCCAGTATCCGCTGCGTGATCTCAACTTCGAGCGCGCTTCGGTGATCGAGCTGTGGAGTCGCGAGCACGCTGGCGGCACCAAACTGGTGGACTCGCTCGGTTCCATCCCCGAGGCGTTGGCGGACGCAGCGCAGCGTCTGCAGATCTATGGCGAAACCGTGCCGAGCGAGGTCATGCAGGAAACCCAGCTGGCGCTGCGCGAGTCCGGCTATGCGCGCGGCGATCTGCGCGCGGCGCTGGCACGGCTCGATGAGCGTATGGACCGTCTCACCGCGGTGGCCGAGACCTCGCCGCAGCTGGTGCGCGGGGCCGAGTCCGCGGTGCGCCAGAGTTTGCGCGAGGTGCTCGAGCGCCTCACCGCCTCCTCGCGCGAGACCACCGAGGCGCTGCGCAACGAGCGCGTTGCGCTGTTCGCCGACCTGCAGGGTGAACGCGAGGCACTGGTGGCCGCTTTCGACCTGCAGCGCAAGGCGCTCGCCACCGATGGCGCGCGCGTCGCCGATGAGATGATCCGCACCGGCGGCCAGCAGCTGCGCTCGATGGTCGGTGAGGTACTGCTGCTGGGGATTCTGCTGACGCTGGTGCTGCTCGGCCTGCCGTTCGCGGCCGGTTATGCGGTCGGCCGCGCACGCGCGCGCCGTGCGCACGGCGCAGACTAGCGCGCGGCCAGCAGTTCGCGCGCAGCGCGCACGCCGCTCTCGAGCGCGCCGGTGACCGTGCCGGCTTCATCGTGCGTGTCGCTGGCTTCGCCGGCGAAGAACAGGGTGTCATCGAGCGGCTGCGCGAGCGCCGCGCGGGCCGCACCGCCGCCCACCGTGACGTAGCTGTAGGCGCCGCGCGCGAACGGGTCCTGCTCCCAGTCATGGTAGTAGTAGGCGACCAGCTGCTGCTGCACGTCGATGGCGTTGCCGAACAGCGTCTGCAGACTCGCCAGTGCCGCGCGCACCAGTTGCGTCTGCGTGCCTGCGGCACGCAGCTTGAGCGCGCGCGGCCCTCCGGCCCAAGCGACCAGCAGCGGTGCGCGCAGCGGCGCCGGGGTCCAGAAGGTGGGGAATTCGGCTTCGGGCGCGTGAAAGAACGAGGCGTCGCGGTAGCGCCCCTCGGCAAGGGTTTCCCAGAACGAGCCGCCGAAACGCAGCAGCACCTTGACGATGGCGCCCGAGGCGAGGCCGCGCAGCGCCTGCTGCTTGCCCTCGAGCGCCGGAGTGAAACGCACGCTGCCGAGCGCCGGCGGTTCAGTCTGCAACACGCCCAGCGGCAGTGTGATGATGGCCCGCTCGGCGCGCGCTTCGAAGCGGCTGCCGAGGAACTCGCCTTCGACACGCACCGAGCCGCGGCTCCAGCGTACGTTCTGCACCACCGACTGCAGCTGCAGGCGCAGCTGTGGCGAATCAAGCGGCGGAGCGAGCGCGGTCAGCAGCGATTCGTAGCCGCTCTGCGGACGCGACTGCGGGGAGTCGCCGAGGGTGTCGCCGGCCCATTCGTCGCTGATGGCGCGCGCACTCGCGACCGAGGTATCGGCGGCGTCGAAGCCCTGTGCCAGCATGCGCGCATACTGGCGCTCCTCGGCCGACAGCACCTTACCGAGGTGTTCATCCAGCAGGGTGTCGAACGACATGTCCTTGTTCAGCAGCCCGCGGGTGGCCTTGAGCGCCGCCCGAATCCGGAAGAAATGCGGATCGCGCTCCTTTAATTGCCCCTCTCTCAGGCTCAGGTGCGAGCCGGCGGTTTCGACTGCCGGCCGGCCGACGCGGGCGAGCAGCCCGCGCGTAATGCTGGCGTGGCCGTGGATGAATTCGGCGCCGAATTCGATCGGCACTGCCAGGCCGGCTTCGCGCCGCGTCCACATGCGTCCGCCGATGCGGTCGCGCGCCTCGAGCAGCAGCACCGAACGCCCTGCCTGGGTGAGCTCTGCGGTGGCCATGAGCCCGGCGGCACCGGCACCGATGACAATCACGTCGAAGGAGGAGTGATCCACGCACTGACGGTAGAATGACCGCGAGCGCCGCGCAAGCTACGCGCGGCCGCGCAAGCCGACGCCAACTTGGAAGTACATGCAGTCAATCGGCCGTAAACCCAGCGGGAGCAGACTCGAGCGCCTCCAGGCCTCACCGCGCTTCAGCGGTGAACGCTTTCGCAACCTGCACCCGATCGCCCCCGGACTGCGCGATCCGGCGGTCCCGATGCCAACGCTCACCGACTTCCTCTGCCCGGGCGGGCGGCGCATACCGAAAGGACCGCTGCCGTCACTCGACCCGCTGCCGCTTTGGGCGCGCCCGCCAGCGAGTGGCCTGCGGGTCACCTGGCTGGGTCACTCGACGTTGCTGCTGGAGATCGACGGGCTGCGCGTACTGACGGATCCGGTGTGGGGAGTACGCGCCTCACCCTCACGGCTGGCAGGTCCCAAGCGCTTTCAGCCCGTGCCAGCGGCCCTGCGTGCCCTGCCGCTGGTTGATCTGGTGCTGGTCTCGCACGATCACTACGACCATCTCGACTACCCGACCATCCGGCAGCTGGCGAAGTGGCCGGTGCCATTCGTGACCTCACTCGGTGTCGGCGCGCATCTCGAAGCCTGGGGTGTTGCGCCGGAACGCATCTGCGAGCTTGACTGGTGGGAGAGCTACCGCCTGCCTGACAGTGCGCTGACAGTCACCGCCGCGCCGTCGCAGCATTTCTCCGGGCGCACCATGGGCAGCCGCAATAGTACGCTGTGGTCTTCGCTGGTGGTGCGCAACGAACGGCACTGCATCTTCTTCAGCGGTGATACGGGACTGACCAGCGAATATCAAAGCATCCGCGAGCGCCTCGGTCCGTTCGATCTGGTCCTGCTGGAGGTCGGCGCGTTTCACCCCGCCTGGGGCGATATGCACCTGGGACCTGAGAACGCACTCAAGGCGCTCAGTCTGTTAGGCGGCGGACCGTTCATGCCGATCCACTGGGGCACCTTCTGCCTGGCGATGCACGACTGGGATCAGCCGGCGGAGGCGCTGCTGCAGCTGGCACCCGCTTGCAACGCACAGCTCATGATGCCGCGCCTGGGAGAGCCGCTGGAACCGACGCAGCCGCCGCCGCTGACCCCCTGGTGGCGCGCGGTCGACGCACCGGCAGCGCCGCAGCGCCCGGCCGAGATCGCCGCCACGCTGCCTAAATCAATGTCCTGGCCTCTCGATTGATAACGGCAGCCACGGAGACGCAGCCATGATCGGCAACTTCAGCGACCACGCGGCCAACGAGCGCACCTTTCTCGCCTGGGTGCGCACCGGGATCGCGGTGATCGCATTCGGCTTCGTGGTGGAGAAATTCAACCTGTTTCTGTTGACTATCGCGAGTGCGCTGGGGAATGACTTGCGGCGCTCGCAGCTCGGGGCACTCTCGGGTCGCGTCGGCCGTTACGACGGACTGGTGCTGATCTTCGGCGGCATCGCGCTGGTGGTGCTGGCCACCGTGCGCTTCGTGCGCATCCAGCGTTTGCTGGATGATGCACAGATCCATTCAGCGCAAAGCGTGCGCGCCGAGCTGCTGCTCTCGGCGGCACTGGTGCTGCTGGTGAGCAGCTACGGCATCTACCTGGCTTTCGGCTGAGCGCACGCGTCGCTGGTGCGCTGCAGCGCGTGCCGGATGCCGCCGCAGTTAACGTAAGTTTCGCGCTGTTGGCGAAACTGCGGCCCAGTTCACGGCGAGAGTCGCATCACAAACGGCCGTCCTGCGCTCGACGGCGTCGCTGCTGCATCAACGGGTTGCGCTGACACGCTTGCGTACGCCATTGACGCAGGTACGCCAGCGGCATATAAAAAGGCGAGATTGCGACCTTGAGAATTGGATCACGAGCCTCACTCCCCAATGGGGCTGTAATGCAGCAGCGAGTCTTGCTGCATGACCAAACTGATGCGTCAACGCCAAGTCACAAAGAGGGCGGCCTTGGATACCCTGCTGGCCAATGTGCGGCAGGCGACTGAGCTGGCGCGCCTCACACGGGCGCCGGGACGCAATCTGCAGATCAATGCGGTGACGATCAAGCAGCTGCGCAGCTGGACCAAACTCAGCCAGCCGGCGTTTGCGGCGCTGCTCGGAGTCGAGCTCAGCACGCTCAGGAACTGGGAGCAGGGGCGGCGCGAGCCGGCCGGCCCCGCGCGCGCGCTGCTGCGGGCGATTCATAACGACCCGGAAAGCGTCATCCGCGCGCTGGAACCTTCCGCATCGGGACCGCGCCGACCACCACTGCGGCGGGCTGCGGCATGAGGCCGCGTGCTCAGTTGCGCGGAGTTTGTGCCCGGGCTGCCGGCATCGCCTGCCTCGCCGTGCTGCTGGCAGCGACGGCCGCGGCGGCCGACAGGGCCGGAACCCCGGCTGCTGCCGTGACGGCTGCCAGCAGCACGGCGCTCAGTGCTGCAGTCTCTGCAGCGCCGCAGAATCTACCGACAGCTGCACTGGGCGACTCGGACAGCGCGCTGTTTGATCCGTTCCTGAACGAGCTCGAAGAGCGCACCTTCAATTTTTTCTGGCAAACGGCCAATCCGAAGAACGGGCTGATACCCGATCGCTACCCGACGCCCTCATTTGCCAGCATCGCGGCGGTGGGCTTCGGGCTCACCGCCTATCCGATCGGCGTTGAGCGCGGCTATATCACGCGCGTGGCGGCACGCGAGCGGGTGCTGGTGACGCTGCGCTTCTTTGCGCACAGTGCACCCAACGAGCACGGGTTCTTCTTCCATTACATGGATCTGAACACTGGTGCACGCGCCAATGACAGCGAGATCTCGACCGTGGACACCGCGCTGCTGCTCGGTGGCGTGCTGTTCTGTCAAAGTTACTTCGACGCGCGCAATCCGCGCGAGGCGGAGATTCGCAAGCTGGCGGACGAGATCTACCGGCGGGTGGACTGGACCTGGGCCCAGCCACGCCCGCCGGCAGTGGCGCTCGCCTGGACTCCGGAGGAGGGCTTCTCCGGCATGGACTGGCGCGGCTACAACGAAGCCATGCTGGTCTATCTGCTCGCCCTCGGCTCGCCGACGCATCCGATCAGTCCGGATGCCTGGACCCAGTGGACCAGTACCTACGACAAACACTGGGGTACGCTCTACGATCAGACCTACTTGAGCTTCGCGCCGGCGTTTGGACACCAGTACACCCACGTCTGGGTGGACTTCCGTGGCATCCGCGATGCCTACATGCGCGAACACGGGATCGATTATTTTGAGAACAGCCGGCGCGCCACCCTGGCGCAGCGCCGCTATGCCATCGCCAACCCGCTGCACTGGCAGGCGTACGGCAAGAACATCTGGGGCATGAGTGCATCCGACGGACCAGGACCCATCGAGGAGTCCTACCTTGGCAAGGAGACCTCATTCCTCAAGTACGCCGCCCGCGGTGTCGGCATCGGCCGCATCGTCGATGACGGCACCATCGCACCGACCGCTGCGATCAGTTCGCTGCCGTTTGCGCCCGAAATCGTGTTGCCGGCGACTCTCGAGATGTACCATCGCTTTGGTTCGTCGATTTACTCGTCCTACGGCTTCCTCGACGCCTTCAACCCGAGCTTCCGCGATCCTTCCAGTCAGATGGGCTGGGTCGATCCCGACTACCTCGGCATCGACCAGGGCCCGATACTCGCAATGATCGAAAACTATCGCAGCGATTTAGTATGGCGGGTGATGCGTAACAATCCCTACCTGCGGCAGGGTCTGGAGCGTGCCGGATTCTCCGGCGGCTGGCTTGCGCAGCCGCAATGATGCCGCCCACGCTGCTGGCGCGCACCCTCGCTGTATGCGCGCTGCTGTTGGCGGTCGCACCGCTGCGCGCGCAGACGCCCGAAACCGTCAATGTCGATGCCAGCGGCGCCACGCAGCCCTTCCCGCATTTCTGGGAGCATATGTTCGGCTCGGGCCGGGCGGTACTGACGCTGCGCGACAGCTGGCGGGATGATTTGCGTGCGGTGCGTGCGGTCACCGCAGTCGGCTATGTGCGCTTTCACGGGATTCTCGACGACGACATTGGCGTATATGCCGAGGGTCCCAAAGGTGAGCCGATCTACAATTTCTCGTATGTCGACCAGGTGTACGACGGGCTGCTGGCCAACGGTGTGCGGCCCTTCGTCGAGCTGAGCTTCATGCCGCGCCAGCTGGCGCAGCGAGCGGCGCTGCACAGCTTCTGGTATCACCCGATCGTCGCACCGCCCAAGAGCTACACGCGCTGGGATGCGCTGATCGCAGCACTCGCGCGTCACCTGATCGAGCGCTACGGCATCGATGAAGTGAGTCAGTGGTATTTCGAGGTCTGGAACGAGCCCAATCTCGATTTCTGGGTGGGCGAGCCGAAGCAGGCGACTTACTGGACGCTGTATGACCATACGGCGCGCAGTCTGAAGGCCGTGGATGCGAGGCTGCGGGTCGGTGGTCCGGCGACCGCGCAGGCGGCCTGGGTCGGGGCATTCATCCGTCATTGCAAGGACGGCGGCGTGCCGCTCGATTTCGTCTCGACCCACGTCTACGGCGATGACACTGCCAAGGACGTCTTCGGTACTGGCGAGCACATCGCGCGCAATCACATGGTCTGCCGCGCGGTGCAGAAAGTGCACGCGGAGATTCTCGCGTCACCGCTGCCAGCGATGCCCCTGATCTGGTCCGAGTTCAACGCCAGCTGGAGCAATCACAGCGACGTCACCGACGCCCCATACATGGGGCCCTGGCTCGCCGAGACCGTGCGCCAATGCGACGGCCTGGTCCAGGACATGTCCTACTGGACCCTGTCGGATGTGTTCGAAGAGCAGGGCGTGGTCAAAACCCCCTTTTACGGCGGCTTCGGCCTGCTCGCCGTGGGCGGAATTCCCAAGCCGGCCTTCAATGCTTTCGCATTGCTGCATCAGCTCGGCGAACAGCGCTTCGCCGGCGATGCCGAGCAATCCTTGATCACCAGGCGTGCTGACGGAGCATTGGTGGTCGCGCTATGGAACTACGCTGATGTGGGTGCCAGCGCGCCGCCGCGCAGGGTGGTGCTCAAGCTGAGCCACAGCACGGCCCGCACTGCCAGCGTTCAGATCCTCGACGCCGCGCACGGCAACGCGCAGGTGGCATACGCGGCCATGGGCGCTCCGCGCTACCCCACTCAACGCCAGCTGGCGGAGCTGCGCAGTGCCGCGGCGCTACCCGTCGCCAGCTTACGCCCGCTGGACAACGATACTCTGGCGCTGGAGATCCCCGCCGATGGACTGGCTCTGGTGACACTCTCGCCCAAAGCAAGCGGTGCGGCGAGGTGAGCGGCGAGCCGCTCGGCGTACACGCGTAATTCCTGCACCGCGGTCACCTCCCAGTGCTGCGGTCGCAGCATGGGGCCGAGGTAATAGATGCGGCTGGGTGCGCGGCCACGCGCATCCTCCAGAGCACCGTCGCCGTTGGTCAGCAGCCCGAGTCCGAGCGGGTCCGGCCGCGCCATACCCTGCGCGAGCAGCGAGCGCAGTAACCGGTCCGGGCGGCGGTTGAGGTCATAGTCCGGTCCGGTGCAGTTGACCACGCGGTCTACCAGCAGCGCGCTGCTCGCGCGCGTCCCGCGAGCACGCCAGCGTACGCGGATCTGTGCGCCGCTGAGTTCGAGGCCGTGGACGCGGCCGGCGTGAATCTGCAGTTTGCCGGCGCGGCGCAGCTCATTCAGCGTGTTCCAGGTGGATTCCGGCAGACGGTGGCGGTGCACGTCCCAGTAACAGCGCACGTGGCGCAGAAAGCGGCGGCGCTCGCTGGCGGCGAGCCGTGACCAAAGCGTCGGCGCCAGGCCGCGCACCACAGCGATAACTTCGCGCCAATCGCCACCGCGCAGCTGCGCGTCCTCGGCCAGTGCGCGCACTTCGCGGAACAGGCGCCGCGCCGACTGCGAGGCTGCCGCCTGCAGCTGCGCGGTCGCGCCGTGTTCGGTAACCGGACGAAATGTGCTCTGTGTCGGTGGCAGCAGTCCGTGGCGTGACACTGCGTGGATCGATGCGCCGCCCTGGGCCATCTCGTTCGCAGCCAGCACCATGTCTGCCATGGTGAGCCCCGTGCCGACGATGAGTACGCTCTCGCCGGCACGAAAGCGCGGTGGCTGGGCCCACGGGTCTGCGATGTATTGCGCGCTGCCAAAAAATCCCTGCGCGCCCCGCAGCTGCGCCGGCGGCGGGTTGCCCAGTGCCAGTACCACGGCGTCGGCTCGCAGTCTGCGGCCATCGTCCAGCAGCACCTCCAGCGCACCCTCGCGCGGCTGTCGCTCGAGGGCGATGACGCTGCCGCGGACCCGATCGAGCCGCACGCACGGCGGCGCGCTTCGCTCGGCGCTCGCGAGCGACCACTCCAGGTAGTCGCCGTAAAGCTCCCGTGGCAGAAAGTCATCGGCGGCCGCCTGCGGCAGGTGCCGACGCGCGTAATGCAGGAAACCGTCCGGCTCGTGCGAACTCACTGACATGCGCGCGGCCGGCACGTTGAGCAAAAAGGAAAACGGCCGCTTGGCGTAAGCCACACCGCGCGCCAGGTGCGCGCGATCGATCAGTAGGATCCGCAGCGGCTGCTCGCCGCTCAAGCGCAGCAGGTTGATGGCGACGGCGGTGCCGCTGAAGCCGGCGCCGACAATGGCGATCGTGCGCGGCGCAAGCTGAGTGGTGATCGGTGGCGTGTGCATGCCGTCCTTAACTTGCAGTGGCTCCGCGCGCTCAGCCGCAACGCCGGCGCGGCACTGGGACTCTACGTGGGTCGGGGTTACGGGGCAGTTCTCCGCGGGTAACAAAGTAGTTACGCGCGCCGGGAGCGATGCGGCGCACAGATTCTGTTCAATCGGGGAGTGCGCACCGCGCCGCCGCGCTGCAGCTTATCGGGCGCCGCGGGCGGTAGCCTAGAGTGGCGGGCGTGCGGCGGCCTCGAGGGGGGCGCGCGCTCGCTCGCCACGTCGCGACGCTGCTCGGCGAGCAGAGTGGCGAACTGCGGCGAACCGCGCAGCGGAGCGAAAACCGGGTCCTGCTGCATCCAGTCGGCAGCGCGCCAGCCGCTGGCGACCGCGCGCGCGAGCGCCGCCAGCGCCTGGTCGGCGTGTTACTGCTGCGTCAGCACGCCGGCTGCGCAGTACTCGAGGCCTGCCGCCTGACCGCCTTGTTCGCGGATGGTCGCGAGCCGCAGGCGCACGGTTTCAGTGAGCGTCTGCGCCTTTTCACGCTCGCCGTCGAGGCGCAGCAAGGCGGCGTACTCGAGCGCGTGACTCAGGCCGATGCCCAGGGCGGGGCTAGAGAACCTTTAGAGCGGCGTTGAGACTTAACGTATTGCGGGGCACGAGGCTACAGCGAAGGCACACGGGCCCAACATGCCTACGCATCCTCCCAGGCTCCGCAACCGGCTGGTCTTGAGCGCCGCCGTGTTGTTGGTGTTCGCTTTCACTTTGCAGTTCTTCGAGTCACCGCTGGCGGCCTGGTCGGCGGCGCACGCCGAGGGTCCGGGCCAGCGCGCAGCGGGTGTCATTACGGCGCTGCTGGCAACTACACCCACGGTGCTGCAGATTGTCGCGCTGTGTCTTGCCACCGCCGCGCTCTGCGGAGTGTCGCGCGGTCTGCAATGGTGGGGGCCCGCGCGGCGGGCACTGCTGAGTCTCGCGCTCGCGAGCCTCGCTCGGCCGGAGCTGAAGAACTGGGCCGGCGCGCATCTGCCAGATCCGCTGTGGCGCCTCTGGAGTGCACTGTCGGCGGAGCAGGTGTCGGCTCTGTCGCACGGCTTTGGGGCGTCGCAGCTCGCCGCAGCATTGCTGGGCGCAGTCGCTGGTTACCTCTGCCTCGCTGAGCTGTGGGGCAGCACGCGCGTAACTCTGTGACCGTGTTGCGACGGGGCGCGGGAGAGTTCGGCGGCGCACGTCAGGTCGGACCGCAGCAACAGTTCAGCGGCCCAACATTCCCAGCGACCCGATCGGGGCCGGCTCCAACGTAACCGTGGCCGCGGCGGATCCTGGGGCGGGGAGGCTCTCGTTGGTACGCTTGCGATGGCGGTAACCAACACCTCGCGGCGGTCGGGCCCAAAGCGAAGCGTCAGTGATTCATGTCAGTGACGTGACGCGCGCCGCTCGGTTGTGCGTCTCTCACAGTGCAGCTTGCCCTTGCGGTCGCGGTCCAACGCGCCGCTGTGCCGTATTTGTCTCGCTCTCGCCCCCTGTCCCTCAGGGTCATGAGCCTGTTAGGCTTGAGTGGAAGGGTAGACCGTTCAACGGGGGTGACATATGAATCTCGTGTGGTTTCTGATTGTCGGTTTGGTCGCGGGCTGGCTCGCGGGCAAGTTAGTCAAGGGTGGCGGCTTCGGAGTCGTCGGTGACCTGGTAGTCGGAGTCATCGGCGCCCTGCTGGGCGGTTATCTGTTTGGTCTGCTCGGCGTGGGTGCCGGCAGCGGTCTGATCGGCAGCATTATCGTGGCGACGATCGGCGCCATCATTCTGCTTTTCCTGGTACGACTGATCAAACGCGCCTAGGGCGACCGTCGCGCGCGCTGCGGTGCCCGCGCCGCGACGCTCTTACTCGGGGAGAACAACAATGATCCTCGGTATGTGCGTGCCCGCTTTCGCGCTGTTGCAAGTGACCCTCAGTTTGAGGGCTCTCGCCGCGGCCGTTATCGTGTGAGCGGCGCTACTGGCGCCCACCCAGACTGAACTACCGTTTCTGGTCGCGCAGGCTGTCCTGCTGGGCGTTTCCGCGCCGAGACGATTCGCTTCGCGGTCGTCTGACCTGTCTCAGCGTAGACGGGGCAGTAAAGTCCCCCTCGGCACGAAGGTGCAATCGGCCGGGGATGCGCGCGGCTATAATCTCGGCTGCGCACAAGTCAGATCAGCCAAGCCGGCGTACAGAGCGCCGCTCGGGCGGATTGGCGCCCTGCGAGGCTGGCCTTTTACACATCAATCGTTAACGGAAGGATGTCTGGTGAGCAAGCAAGTCACGAAAATTCGCGAAGCAGCGACCCTCGCGCGCGGAGCGCTGATCACGCCGACCGATCTGGGAGCGGCTGCGACCAAGGACATCAGCGGTGCGATGAACGCCGTGCTGGCTGATGTGTTCGCGCTGTACGTGAAGACCAAGAATTTTCACTGGCACTTGAGTGGGCCGCACTTCCGCGACTACCACCTGCTGTTCGACGAGCAGGCCGATCAGATCTTCGCGATGACCGATGCGATCGCCGAGCGTGTCCGCAAGGTCGGCGGTTCGACCCTGCGCTCGATCGGCAACATCGCGCGCACCCAGCGGATCAAGGACAACGATGCGGAGTACGTCGAGCCCTCCGACATGCTGGCGGAGCTGCGTGAAGACAACAAGGCGCTCGCCGGCCGGCTGCGTGAGGCGCACAACGTATGCGATGAGCACCGCGACATCGCCACTGCCAGTCTTATCGAGGTGTGGATCGATGAGACTGAGCGGCGCACCTGGTTCCTGTTTGAGGCGGGCCGCCGCGGCGACTCCGGCGGCCGCTGATACACACGCCCTCACAACGCTGCCCCGCGGCTCAAAGCCGCGGGGCAGCCTCCGCGTCACCAGACTATGAAGGCACCGTCGGCACGGCGAAGCCCCGAACTCGCTGCAGCGCGCGGTAGGGAATTCGCCCGTCAGCTAGAGTGCCGGTTTCTATCGCCCGCAGCGAGTTGAAGCGCTCGCACCCGTGTGCCTCCGCGCTGAAGCGCGCAAGGCTGCGCAGGTTACCGTCATCACCGAGCGCAGCGTCGAGGGCGACCACCACCGCTCGGGCCGTCCTGTCGCCTGTCCGAGAGCTGGGATTGCAGTCCAGACCGTGGCGTCGGTCCACTGCCTGGTGTTCATCTCCTAGGCTCCGCGACGAGAGGCCGGTGGTGCTGCGCACACCCCGCGGCAGCGCGAATGCGGCCGAAGCAGCCGCTAGAATACGCGCGGCCGAGGCCGCGGCCAGGCGATGATCATGAACAGCGCTGCTGATACCACCCTGGCATTCCTCATTGCGATGGGGATGATCTTTATCGCGCCGTGGCTCATTTGGCGGTCGCTGCGCCGCGATGACGTCGCACCCCTCGTGGTCGTGCAGCTCGTGACCGGCATCGTGCTCGGCCCGGAAATCCTCGGCACACTGGTGCCGCAGTACTACGTCTACGTTTTCCAGCCGCCGGTGGTTTCGGCTTTGAACGGTGTGGCCCGCTGGGGTGTGCTGCTGTTCATCTGCAGTGCGGGCATCGAACTTGATTTGCGCAAGGCCTGGGCGGAGCGCGCCGAGACGGGTGCGACGGCGGCATTGGCGCTCGGCGTACCGCTCGCGTGTGGCTGCCTGGTGGCCGGCGGCCTGCTGCACTATCCCGGTTGGCGCGGCAGTTCTGCTGCGGCCTGGCAGTTCGTGCTCAGCATCGGTATGACCTGCGCGGTGACCGCCGTTCCGGTCCTGATCCTGTTCATGGACAAACTGGGCATTCTGCGCTCGCCCCTCGGGCAACGCTGTCTGCGCTACGCCAGCCTGGACGACATCGCCATCTGGACGGTGCTCGCGCTCATTCTGCTCGACTGGGCGCAACTCGCACGCCAGCTGATGTTTCTCGCAGGCTTGGCACTCGCCGCGCTGCTGTTGCGTCGCTGCCTGCCGCGGCTGTCCGCACACGACCGCTGGCCCGTCACCTTGATCTGGCTGCTGCTGTGTGCCGCCGGCGCGCAGTGGGCGGGGCTGCATTTCCTGGTCGGGGCGTTCCTCGCGGGAGCCGTGCTGGACGCCGCATGGTTTGATCCGCAGGAACTGGCGCATTTCCGTCGCTTCGTGCTGCTGACACTGATGCCGGTGTTTTTTCTGTCGGCCGGACTGCGCACCAACTGGATTCTCGGTGGGCCGGCCGTATTGCTGGCCGCGGCGCTGCTGCTGCTCGCGGCCGTCGGCGGCAAGCTACTCGCCCTGCAGTTCGCCGGCCGGCTGGCCGGCTGGCCGCGGGGCGAGGCGGCGATGATCGGCTGGCTACTGCAGAACAAGGGCCTGGTGATGATCGTGTTTGCCGACGTGCTGCTCGACAAGCGACTGATCAGCGATGCGAGCTTTACCGCACTGCTGATCATGGGCCTAGTCAGCACGCTGCTCACGGTACCGATGGTAGGCCCGCGGCTCGCTCAGGTGCGCGCAGCGCAGTCCGCGCCCCCTAGAATGTAGCTTGCGCCGCATGCGGCTGCATCTGCCAGCCCGCGACAGGTCGCGCGATTGATCGCGCGAGGCCTGACTCTGCGCCAGCGCGGCGCTGCCGCGCTGTTGGTCAATCACGAACCGCGGCTCTCCGGTCTTGAGGCGCGGACCTTCGATGGGTAGGTGCGGGACCGGGCCTACACTGATCTTGGGCTTCGTTTGTCGGATCGACAATCCGGCGCAGCTCGCGGGCTTGCAGCGCTGGGATGCGCCACCATGCGCGCACTCCGTGGCACAATAGGAGTGATCCGGCCGACGGTGAATCTGCAGGGAGGCATCCTGATTTGCGTTGCTGCGGCCCGCGTCTTTGGCAACCATCGCAGTCGTCCGCCGGAGTGCCGTCGCTGACTCCCGACTCACACGGACGGCCGGGCTGCCCGGGCGCTGCGCGCTGCACGCGCTGCAGCCTCGATTTCGTGCTCGCTCGCGCTGGGTCGGCTGCGCGGCGGGTGCGCAAGCCCATGAACAGGAGGCTGTTTGCCGCTGAATGACGCACAGCCAGTGAGGCGAACAGCGCGCGTGTTGGCCGCTGTGCTCGCCCTGACGCCGCTGAGCGCGGCCGCGGCGGACGAGCCGCTGGTGGGACTTGCGGACCCGGCCGCCCTGCGCGCGACCGTCTACGGCACCCCGCCGCAGGACGTACCGCCGTTACCGGCACGGGTGCCGCTGGCCGAGATCAACATCGCACTGCCCTGGGCCGCGAAACCGCGACCGGCAGTTTTCTGGTTCGCCTCGCGGCTGCGGGCCTGGTTCGCCGAACAGCCGGGTCCGGCACCGCTCGCCATCATCATTTCCGGCACCGGCAGCGACGGCAACACCGAGAAGCTGTCGCTGTTGCGCGCGGTGCTGTACCAGGCGGGCTATCACGTGCTCACCGTACCCTCGCCGACGTTCCCGGGATTTATCGCCGCGGCGTCGACTACCGGAGTCGCGGGCGACCTGCAGCAGGACAGTCACGACATGTACCTGACAGTGCAAGCGATCCTGGCGCACCTGCCGCGGCGCGTGCACATCACCGACATCGACATCATTGGTTACTCGCTCGGCGGCGCCAATGCCGCCGTGGTCAAGTCGATCGATGCCAGCGAGCATCGCCTCAGGCTGCCGATCCATCGCGCCATCATGATCAATCCGCCGGTGAACATGTTCGCCTCGATCAACCGGCTCGACAAACTGTTCGCGCTGAGTATCGGGACGGGCGATGTCGGCATCGAGCGTCTCTATCAACGCATCTACCTGCGGCTGGCGAACCTCTACCGCGCTTCCGACCAGATCCGTCTCGAGGACACCGATCTGCTCGCAGCCGCCGCTGCGGTGCTGCGCACCGATACCGATTTTGCCGCCGCCATATCCCTCACCTTCCGCCTGGCGCTGGTCAATGTGTTCTTCGCCGGGGATCTGTATGCCGGCACCGGGGTGGTGACTGATCCGCACCATCCGCCGCAGCCGGGCGACCCGACCGAGGCGATCGAGCGCCGGCTGCGCGACCTGCCGTTCTCGGCCTATTTCGATCAGGTGTTTGTACCGTATTACCTGGCGCACCGCCCGGGCGCAAGCCGCGATACGCTGATCGCAGCGAGCAACCTGAACATCATCGGCGCGGCACTGCGCGATGACGGTGATTATTACGCACAGACCAATGCCGACGACCTCATTCTCGATCAGACCGAGCTCAACTGGTTGCGCAGCACACTGCAGGGACGCGTTGCCGTTTACGCGCATGGCGGTCACCTGGGGAATCTCGGCGACCGCCAGCAGGTGGCGGACATGCTGGCAATGCTGGCGGGCAGCTGGAAAGGGCAGACGCAGTGAGACGGGTCGGCAGCGCCGGCTGGCTGCTCGGGCTGTGCGTGCTGCTTCTCGGCGGCTGCGCTACAGGCTTCTCGATGCGCAGCCTGCCTGCGGAGACGCCGGCGGCAGACAATGCGGCCGCAGTCCAAAAGCAGCAACAGTTCATGGCCGACCAAGCCGCGGCCGCCGCCGCTGCTAAATCCGCCGCGGCGACCGAGCCGGCGGGGATCGGGCCGCCGCTGACCGCGGCCGACGTCCCGTCCATGCAGACGTACGATCCGTGGGAGCGGATGAATCGCTTTACCTACCGGTTTGACGCGCGGTTTGACGAGGCGCTGTTTCTGCCGGCGGCTGATACCTATCGACGACTGCCCAGCCCGGTGCGCGCTGGCGTGCACCATTTCTTTGCGAATCTCGTCGAGCCGGTGAGCGTGGTCAACTACCTGGTGCAGTTGCGCCCGGTGCCGGGCGTGCGCAGCCTCGGACGCTTTGTGATCAACAGCACGCTTGGCATCGGCGGGCTGTTCGATGTGGCGACGCACCTGCACATTCCGAGTGCGCCGACCGGATTCGGGGCGACGCTGGCGCGCTGGGGCGTCAACCCCGGGCCCTACCTGGTGTTGCCGCTGCTCGGACCCTCGACGCTGCGCGAGGGCGGCGGTTTCGTCGCCGATTACGGCATTGCCTACTGGATCGACATTCTGCACCTCTACCGCGGCCTCGTTTCCTGGGTGCTGCCGCCGATCGACGCGGTCGATGTTCGCGCCAATACCAGCTTCCGTTATTACTCGACGGACTCGCCGTTCGAGTACGACACCGTCCGCTTCCTGTACGTTCGCAAGACGCTGATCGAGGACGACCGCATTCGCCTGTGGCAACGTGGCGCGCGCGATCCGCAGGCGCCCGCCGGGCGCTGAGCGACGAGACCGAACTCATGCCCCTGCTGACAGCCGTCGCGCTCTCCGCGCTGGTTGCGGCGGTGGTCGTCTGGGGTGGGTTGGCACTGTGGTTTCAGCTGCCCGGCAGGATCGCTTACCGCATCTTGGGGGTCGCTCTGTGGCTCCTCCTGGGCGTAGCGGCTGTGGCGGGGCTGTGGTGCGCTCGAGCGGCCCCGCTACTGCTGTTGACGCTGGCGTTCGTCGCCCTGCTGTGGTGGTGGCGCCGTCTCCGGCCGTCCAACGACGAGACCTGGGCCGATGAGGGTGCGCGCATGACCGGCGGCGAGATCGACGGGGATCGGGTGACCCTGCACAACGTGCGCAACTTCGACTGGCGCAGCCGCACCGACTACGTGCAGCGCTGGGAGACGCGTCACTATGACTTGCGCCAGCTGGCATCGGTCGACCTGATCACCTCCTACTGGGAGGGGCCGGCAATTGCCCATGTGCTGGTGTCCTTCGGTTTCAGCGGCGGTGATCATGTGGTGTTCTCGGTGGAGATCCGCCGGCGGCGCAACCAGCCGTACTCCGAGATCGGCGGCTTCTTCAAGGGATTCAACCTGAGCGTGATCGCCGCTGATGAACGCGACGTGATCCGCGTGCGCACCAACATTCGCGGCGAGGATGATTATCTCTATCGGGTGCGGCTCGCGCCGGGTGCGCGGCGGGCGTTGTTCTGTGCCTACGTCGGGCAGGCCAACCGGCTGCTGCAGCAGCCGCGTTTCTATAACACCCTGACGGTCAACTGCACGACGCTCGTCTATCGCATGATGCGGCACATCGTCGGACATCTGCCGCTCGACCTGCGGGTCGTGTTCTCCGGCTATCTGCCCTCATATGTCTACTCGGTCGGCGGCCTCGACCGGCGCTATACGCTCGCGCAGTTGCGCGCCTTCGGCCATATCACGCCGCGTGCGCGCGCCGCGGACCGGAGTGAGGGCTTCTCGGCGGCGATCCGCGTCGGGATTCCGCCGCTCGAGGAGTCAGGCTAGTGGCTGCCTCAGCCAGTCACTTCGGGTGCCGCGACCGATACAGGCGCACCTGGGCGTTGAACTTGTCGGCCAGGGCCTGTTCCTGATCGATGGCGGTGTTATGCGCGCTGTCGCCGAACACCCGCAGTCGCTGCAGGTCTGCATCGCTCGCAGTGCCGGCGTACTGCTGGCGTACCCGATCGACGCTGGCGTCAACGCAGTGTGTATAAGTCAGGGTGCCGGCATCGTAGGCCTTGAACGCCCCGGCGGCCTCCTGCATCTGTTGCATGGAGGCGCTGCTGCCCTCGGGAATCGTCGGGGCCGCTGGCAGCGGACAGCTGCCGATGAGCAAGGTGGCCTGTTGCACGATATCGGCCGGCAGCACGGGTTGTGCTGCAGGTGCGCTGGCAGGTGCGGACGCGGTCTGCGGTGCTGCCGCCGGGGAGAGCCCCAGCAGCGCCCAGCCGATGAGGCCCGCGCCGGCGAGTGCCAGCAGGGCACGAATGAGGCCGCGAGTCTGCGGCCGGGTCTGCCTGCCCAGCAGTTTCAGGGCATCGGCAACCGCGGCCAACACCAGTAAGAGGATGCCGGCGGTGATAGCGGCAATCCTGAGGGTCGAAGGTGTGAGAAAGTGCTCGAACATGCGGTCCCTGATCAGCCGGCTGACATTGAATGGGTGCGGGAGTTTACACGCTCACGTTTGTTAGAGGCATGATTGTGGCCGAAGTTGCGCGCTGCACGCGCCTGTGACCGGAGAAGCCATGCCAGCGGACATGTCCGCCGAAGTGCCGCTGCGCGGCAATCTACGGCGCAGCGACAAAATCATGAGTCAGGACGAGCTGCAGGCTTTGCTGGCCGCGGCCTATTGCGGGCGGACCGCGACGGTCGGCGCCGATGGCTTCCCCTATGTCGTGCCGAATCTGTTCGTGTGGATGGACGGACGCATCTATCTTCACACGGCGAAACAAGACGGACATTTCCTTGCAAATGTCGGCTTTTGTGAGCGTGTGTGCTTCGAGGTCGACGCACCCGGTGAGATCTTTCCCTACGGCCCGATCGAATGCGACACCTCGGTCACCTACCGCTCGGCGGTGGTTTTTGGCCACATCAGCATCGTTGCGGAGCGCGACGCCAAGCTGCGCTTCTTCGCGGCTTTCATGGCAAAGTACGCACCGCCAGATTCCTGGGGACGGCCCAAGGGCTCTTTCCCGCGCGTCGATGCGACGATCGTCTATGCGATCGCGCCGCAGATCATGACCGGCAAACAGAACGTCCTGCCGGCGGCCGGGCAGCGCTGGCAACCCGTGAACCCGCGCCGCTGAGTCAGCCGGGCGCCGCGCGCGTGCTGCGTTCGAGCAGCCGCTCATCGCCCAGGCGTGCGGCCTCGGCTGCAAAACCGGGAGTTGGACCAGCCCAACGCAGTTCCTCGACATCCTTGAACAGCGGCGCATCGGTGGTGAGCGTCGCGAGCCTCTTGAACAGCAGTGCAAGCTCGCGCTGCTCACCGAGCACCTCGCGCGGAAACTGTTCCAGCGGACCGTATTTGCTGAGCAGGCGCGCTGCACCCTTCACGCCGATCCCGGCGATGCCGGGATAGCCGTCGGCGCTGTCGCCGACCAACGCCAGAAAATCCGGGATCAGCAGCGGTTCCACGCCAAACTTGCTACGCACGCCCTGCGCATCGCGGATCTGCTTGCTCTTGCGGTCGACCTGCACCACCCGCTGGCCGCGCACGCACTGCGTCAGATCCTTGTCAGGTGTCCAGATGCACACCTGTTCGACCGCTGCCTGCTCGGCGGCGATGCGGGCCGCGGAGGCGAGCGCATCGTCAGCCTCAAGCTCGATCATGGGCCACACGACGACGCCCATCGACTCGAGTGCGCGCTCGAGGGGGTGGAACTGCGACCACAGCGCCGGGTCGATGCCGTCACCGGTCTTATAGCCCGGCCACAGCCCGTTGCGGAACGACTCGATGACGTGATCCGTCGCGACACCCAGGTGAGTGGCTCCCTGCTCGATCATCTGCAGCACCGTGTTGAGGACGCCAGTCACCGCGCCGAACGGCCGGTCGTCGCCCGTACTGAAGCGCCGCAGGCCGTAGAAGTGGCGGAACAGTTCGTAGGTGCCGTCGATGAGGTGCACGACCATAAGAAGGCGCCAATGTACCAAACGCGGCACGCGCGTAGCCGGTGCGCTGGGGCTTGGCCGTCCACGATTGTGCACGCGGCGGCAGAGATGCTACACAGATCTACCGTCAACCGAAGGAGGCGCCGGCCGCGTGCTGATCAGAGCCTTGGTCCTGTGCGGTCTGCCGGCAGTTGCGCTCGCAGCTGCCGCGTACGGCCCCGAACTGCAGGGATTTAGCTACCCTTATCCTGTCGCCCGCTATGAGTTCACCTCGCAGCGCGTACCGATGGGCATGGCTTATATGGACATACAGCCGCGCCAGGCGAACGGCCGCGTCGTCGTGCTGCTGCATGGCAAGAACTTCTGCGCCGCGACCTGGGCTGACACCATCGCGGCGCTGGCGGCTGCCGGTTACCGGGTAGTCGCTCCCGATCAAATTGGTTTCTGCAAGTCCAGCAAGCCGCAGCGCTACCAGTACACGTTTCAGCAACTGGCGCACAACACCCGCGAACTGCTTCACTCGCTCGGAATAGAGCGTGCGATTCTGGTTGGACACTCCACCGGCGGCATGCTGGCGGTGCGCTACGCGCTCATGTATCCCGGCGAGACGCAGCAGCTGGTGCTGGTGGACCCGATCGGCCTGGAGGACTGGAAGGCGCTCGGCGTGCCGCCCATCTCGCTCGATGAGTGGTACGCTCGCGAACTCAAGGTGAACGCGGACTCCATCCGCAGTTACGAGCGCCAAACGTACTACGCCGGCACTTGGCAGCCGCAGTACGAGCGCTGGGTCGACATGCTCGCCGGGCTCAACGCCGGTGCCGGCAAGGAACTGGTGGCGTGGAACTCGGCGTCGATCTACGACATGATCTTCACCCAGCCGATCGTGTACGAGCTGCCGCTGCTGAAGGTGCCGACGCTGCTGATGATCGGCGACCAGGATACGACCGCGATCGGCAAGGACCTGGCGCCAGCTGCCGTGCGCGCAACCCTCGGCCACTATCCGCAGCTGGGCCGGCGCGCCGTCGCCGAGATCCCCTATGCGCAACTGGTCGAATTCCCGCAGCTCGGCCATGCGCCGATGATTCAGAGTCCGGCGGAGTTCCAGAAAGCCCTGCTGGCGGGACTGGCAGAGGGGCGCGGACGCCGATGAATGATCAGGGCCGGCACCCGCCGCTCGAGCCGCAACAGCCGCCGCAGCCGCGCAAGCCCGCGCCGGAGTCGCGCCGCGGAGCGGTGCTGGGCCTGTTGATCGCGGTACTGCTGGTCGTGGTCGGGCTCATTCTGGTGAAGGTGCTTGGCGATGCCGGCAGGCTGCAGGATTGCGCCATGTCGGGGCGCACCAATTGCGCCCCGATCGACTCCGCGCCGAGCCAGTGACCGTTGGACTTGGCACCCGTGTGCAGGAGGGATCGGCATGGATCTGAAACTTAAAGACAAACTTGCCCTGGTGAGTGGCAGCACTGCCGGTATCGGTCTGGCGATTGCAACTGCCCTGGCGCGCGAGGGCACGCGGGTGATCGTTAACGGGCGCACGCAGAGTGCGGTCGAGGAGACTGTGGCGCGCCTCGCGCAGACCACGCAGGCGCAGATCCGCGGCTTTGCCGGTGATCTCAGCAGCGCCAGCAACGCCGAGCGTCTGCTGCGCGAATTCCCCGGCATCGAGATCCTGATCAACAACCTCGGCATATTTGAGCCCAAGCCGTTCGCGGAAATCAGCGACGAGGACTGGCGGCGCTACTTCGAGGTCAACGTACTGAGCGGTGTGCGCCTGGCGCGGCTGCTGCTGCCGGCGATGCGGCGCGCCAACTAGGGACGGATCATTTTCATCTCCAGCGTGAGCGCCGTGCAGATCCCGGTCGAGATGATCCACTACGGCGTCACCAAGACCGCTCAGCTGGGCGTCTCGCGCGGACTCGCCGAGGCGGTCGCGGGCACGGGAATCACCGTGAACTGTGTGCTCCCCGGGCCGACCAAGTCGCGCGGAGTCAGCGACTTCGTCGAAGCGCTGGCGGCCAGCAGCGGCAAGACCTTCGCGGCCGTCGAGGCGGAATTCTTCGACAAGGCGCGCCCGAGCTCACTCATCAAGCGCTTTGCGACGCCGGAGGAGGTCGCCTCACTGGTGGCATACGTCGCCAGCCCGCTCGCCTCGGCCACGACTGGCGCGGCATTGCGGGTCGATGGCGGAGTGATCCGCAGCGCGTTCTGAAGGAACGCAGCGCCGCGGGAGCGGCACAGGTGAACGCGTCGAGCGTGGACCTGAACTTGGCCCCCGGCGTTGGTCGCAGCGGCCACTCACCGTGCGCCCACTGAGGCAAGGCTGCGACCTTGCAGCGCAGAGCAAGGGTTGGGCGGCAATTCGCACGCGCCGGATACAATGGCTCGAAATGTGGGCAGACCACCCCGTGAGGTGTTCAGCAGTATGGTGGCAGCGAATGAGCCATTGCGGCCAGCGGCTCAATCGAGCGTGCTGGTGGTCGGCGTCGGCTCGACGAACGGGCTGGGAGCTGCGATCGCGCGTCGCTTTGCACGCGGCGGCCACCCGCTGGCGCTTGCCGGCCGCAACCCCGACAAGCTGGCAGGCACGGCGGCAGCGCTCGAGGCGGCGGGCGCCAGAGTGACTGTCGCGGTTGGCGATGCGGCCAGCGCCACCGATGCGCAGCGTTTCGTCGCCGCAGCGCAGCGCCTGGCGCCGCTGGCTGTTGCCGTGCATAACGCCGGCGGCAACGATCCGGCGCCGTTTCTCAAGGTGAGTGAAGAGAGCTTCAGCCGTCACTGGCGCGAGCACGCACTTGGTGGGTTCCAGCTGGCGCAGGCGGTGATACCGGTACTGCTGTCACTCGGTGGCGGCTCACTGTTTTTCACCGGCGCTTCGGCCAGCCTGCGCGGCAAGGCCAACTTTGCGGCTTTCGCTGCCGCGAAAGCCGCGCTGCGCAATCTCGCGCAGAGCATTGCGCGCGAGTTCGGGCCGCAGAACATTCACGTCGCTCACGTGGTTGTGGACGGAGGCATCGAGGGCGAGCGCCTGCTGACGCGCGTCCCGCAACTCAAGGAGCAGCGCGGTCCCGATGGCCTGCTGCATCCCGATGCGATCGCCGCGGCCTACTGGGATTTACATCATCAGCAGCGCAGTGCCTGGACCCTGGAGCTGGATGTGCGGCCATGGAGCGAGAACTTCTGAGCGCGGCGCCGCTGCAGCGCGCGCTTCAATGTTTGAGCTGCGCGTCGAACAGCCCGAGCAGTGTCTGCCAATGGCGTTCGCTGCAGGCCGCATCGTAAACGGGCGTATCGCGCAGCACCCAGCCGTGCCGGGCGGGATAGGTCTCGATCTCGTGGTCCACGCCCGCCGCCGTGAGTGCCGCTTGCAGACGCTGCTTCATGTCCTCCGGAAAGCCCGGGTCATCGCTGGCGCCGGCGATGTAAACGCGCGCGCGAATGTGCGCTGCCAGGCGGTGTGGGCTGTCAGGGGAGTCGGTCGCCAAGCGGCCGGCATGGTAGGAGGCCGCCGCGGCGATGCGTTCGCCGTAGGTGCCGGCAGCCGTGAGCGACATGAGGCCACCCATGCAGTAGCCGGTCGTACCGATCGGGCCGGCGCGAACGTCGGCTTGGCCGCTCAGGGAGGCGAGCAAGCTGGCCGTGTCCGCCATGATGTTCGCCGGGTCGCTAACGATGCGAACTTCTCTGCGAGCAGGCGTCGCTGCTCCGGGTCGGCAAAAATTCCGCGCGGATCCATGGGTGCATAAGGCCCCGAGCGGTAATAAAGATCAGGCACCAGGGCGTAGTAATCATTTGTTGCAAGCCGTTCACCGATCTCCAGCATGGCAGGTCGGATACCCAGTCCATCCATGAAAACCAGCACGGCGGGCCAGGGCCCCTGACCGCGCGGCCGATAGACGTACAGCGGGCAATCACCGTCGCGAGTCTTGATCTGCGTGCGCTGCATCGAGCCTCCCCGTGTTGAGCAGACGGGACAGCGGTCAGTGTTCTCCTACAGCAGAACGCGGGAAAAGCGCAAGCGAATCTGTGAATAGGTTCACGTCTGCCCGCACAGGCCGCGCCGACCATGGGGTCGCCGCGCGCCGCCTGGAAACTTTCTGCGCGCAGGCCGGTCGCAATGGTCGATAGTCGCAGGAGAGAGTGTTGATGAACGGACGAATGCAACACCTGTTGGACGATCAGGCGGAGGGAACCGCCGGCGGCGAACTGCTGCGGGCGGATCCCGTGGACAGCGCCATCAGCCATTGCGAGAAACTGCGCCGCGTACTGGAACTGGAGCAATGGATTGCGGCTTCCGATGATGACACGCTGCACATCAGCAGTTGCCGTGTCTGGCGGGCCGAGCGCGAGCAATTGCTCGCCGAACTCAATCTGACGCACTGAAGAACGCCGCGCTACTCCAGGCCGGCGTGGCGCAGTGCAAGCTCCGCGAGCGCTGACCAGTCGCGTTCCGGGCGTCCGGTGGCGAGCGCCTCCAGAAAGTGATCGCGCAGCACGCCCGCAAAGGGCATCGGTACCCTGGCCGCATCCGCGGCCTCGAGCGCGAGGCGCACGTCTTTGAGCCCCAGTGTCAGGGTAAATCCGGCCGGCTCGTAATGCTTCTCCGCGATCAGCCTGCCGTAGGTCTGATATACGGGGGAGGCGAACAGTGTGCTGTTGAGGATGTTGAGAAAGTCGCCGGCGGCGACCCCATGCGCCTGCGCCAGTGCGGCCGCCTCGCCCATCGTTTCCAGCGCGCTCGCAATCATGAAATTCCCGGCGAGCTTCACCGCGTTGGCACGCTCGGGTTCAGTGCCGACCGGCCAGACGCGCTGCGCGATCGCCGCGAACAGCGGTTCCAGCCGCCGCAGCGTGGTCGGGTCGCCTGCCGCAACGATGTTGAGCTTGGCGGCGGCCGCCACTTCCGGCCTGCCGAAGACGGGTGCGGCGACGTAGTCGACGCCATGCTGGCGCGCCGCCTGCGCCAGCTCACGGGTGAAGGCGACCGAGACGGTGGCGAGATTGACGTAAATGAGCCCACGGTTCGCGCGCGCGAACAGCCGCTCATCCAGGAGCACCTCGCGATGGGCTGCATCGTCCGCGAGCATGCTCAACAGCACCTCGGCGTGCAGTGCGGCGGCAGGGTCCGGGACCCGTTGCGCGCCGAGCTCCACCAGCGCCTGTGCCGAGGCGGGCGAGCGGTTCCACACCCGCACGTGATGCCCCGCGCGCACCAGGTTGGCGGCGATGGCTTTGCCCATTTGTCCGAGCCCGATGAATCCCACGTCCATGTCGCTGCACCTCAGATTTCGCGGCAACGGAACAGGCAATACCGTCGCCGGCGCGCCTCTGTCAAGCCTCACTTGTGCCGCAGTCCGGCGGCTCGCTCACCTGGCGCTTGGCGTGAGCCGTGCAGCAGCCCGAGCTGCAACAGACTGTTGGCGGCCGCGACGATGGCTTCCTCGTTGGAGCGTGGTGTCCAGCCGAGCAGGCGCCGCGCCTTTTCGTTGCTGGTGTTCTTGGCTTTGCCAAGCTCCGGCAGGATCTCACGCGCGGCCCGATTGCGCAGTGCGGCGATGCGCACCAGCCAGTTCGGCGCTTCGCGCGTGGAGACGCGCTGCGCCGCCGTGCCCAGCCGCTCCTTGAGTACGTGCGCGATGCCGGCGAGTGACAGGCTGTCACCGCCGAGCGCAAGGAAGCGCTCGCCGTTGGCGGCAGGATGGCTCATGGCGCGCAGGTGCAGGTCGGCGACGTCGCGCACATCGACGACTCCGAAATACAGCCGCGGAATGGCGCGCAGCGCACCCTGCAGCATGCGCTGCAGCAGCAGAATGGAGGTCGAGTAGTCCGGTCCCAGCACCGGGCCGAATACCGCGGTTGGATTCACCACCGCGAGCTGGAGATTTCCCCCCTCGCGGGTGATGAAGTCCCACGCCGCCCGTTCGGCGATGGTCTTCGAGCGCACGTAAGCCGACAGCTGCGCGTGCAGGTTGGTCCAATCGCGCTCATCGAAGGGCGCGCTGCGCGCCGCGTGGCCGTAACCGACGGCGGCGAAGGAAGACGTGAGCACCACGCGCTTGACGCCGGCAGCACGCGCGGCGCGCAGTACGCGCAGCGCACCGTCGCGGGCCGGCGTGATCAGCTCGTCCGCGCTGCGCGGGGCAGTGGCCGGAAACGGCGAGGCCACGTGCAGCACGTAGTCGCAGCCGTCAGTCGCGGCGGTCCAACCGGCATCACCCTCCAGGTGGGCTTCGACGAACGACAGCTGCGAGCCCGGCTCGGCACCGCCCCGTTGCAGCATGCTGTGGACGTCGCCGACGCGCTGCAGACTGCGCAGTGTGGCACGCACCTCGTGGCCGGCGGCCAGCAGCTGCACGATGCAATGACCAGCGATGAAGCCCGATCCGCCCGTGACCAGCACTGTGCTCACGATTCTCTCCGCGCACTGCGAACTGACAACGTATCATTGTTGGGATGCTTGCGTCCCAGGAAATCGCCCTCGCCCTGTTAGGGCTGCACGTCGCTTTCGCGGCGCTGGCCGCCGGCCATGCGTTGCTGCGCAAGGCCGACCCGCGCAGCGCCACCGGGTGGATTCTCACCTGCTGGGTATTTCCGCTGGCCGGGCCGCTGCTGTATTTGCTGTTCGGGGTCAATCGAGTACGGCGGCGCGCGCGCTTGTTGCGCTCGGGGATTGCCGCCATCCGTGATGTCGACCAGCCGCCGACGAGCGATGATCTGGCGGCGCAGCTCACCCGCATCGGCGATGCAGTGACGCAGTGGTCGCGGGTGCCGGGTAACGCGATCGAGTCGCTGGAGAACGGCGAGAACGCTTTCCCGCGCATGCTGAGCGCCATCGATGCCGCACGTCAGTCGGTGTGGCTGGCGACTTACATATTTGAGACCGACCCGGTCGGGCGGCAGTTCGTCGACGCACTGGCGCGCGCGCAGGCGCGTGGGGTTGAAGTGCGCGTGCTGGTCGATGGGATCGGCGAATGGTACAGCTGGCCGCACGTCGTCCCGCTGCTGCGGCGCGCGGGGGTACGCGCTGAACGCTTTCTGGCGCCGCGGCTGCTGCCGCTACCGCGCCTGGCGATCAACATGCGCAATCACCGTAAGCTGTTGCTGGTCGATGGCCAGATTGCCTTTCTCGGCGGCATGAACATTGGCGGCCGCGAGGTGGGCAAGGCTGCGCAGCGGCGCATGGCGGATCTGCATTTTCAGGTACGCGGCCCGATCGTGCCGCAGCTCGAGCGCGCCTTCGCGATTGACTGGCAGTTCTCTTCCCGCGAGGAGCTGCGCCCATCCGCGCGGCCGCCGCAGGCGGCGGGTCCGGCAGTGTGCCGTGTCATTACCGACGGCCCGGATGAGGATAACGACAAGCTGCTGAACGTGATCCTCGGCGCGCTGTCGGTGGCGCGGCGGCAGATACTGGTGATGACTCCCTACTTCATCCCACAGCCGGAGCTCACAGCGGCGCTGCAGGCCGCAGCACTGCGCGGCGTCGAGGTCTGCCTGGTGTTGCCGGAGCGCAGCAACCTGCGCTACGTCGACTGGGCATCGCGACGCTGGCTGCCGCCGCTGCTCGAGCGCGGCGTGCGCATCTATCTGCAGCCACAGCCGTTCTCGCACACCAAGCTGCTGGTCGTGGACGGCAGCTACGCGCAGATAGGTTCGGCCAACATGGATCCGCGAAGTCTGCGCCTCAATTTTGAGATCGCGGTTGAGGTGTACTGCGTGCAGACCAGCCGCCAGCTGGTCGCCTACATCGAGGCGGCGCGCGCCAACTCGACCGAGTACGCGCCGACGCGTGCGCTGTCGCTGGTCGAGCGCGCACGTGACAGCGTGTTTTGGCTGCTGTCACCGTATCTGTAGGTCAGCTCTGCAGTCGCCCGGCGCCAATCTGCTGCAGGCGCAGCTCCTCCAGGTCCAATTCCAGTTCCAGCTTCTGCAGCACTGACTCATGGATCTCGCCGGCGCGGTGTAGCCGCAGCAGTTCCTGGCGACCGGCGCTCACGGCGGCCAGACCGGTCTGCAGTCGCCGCTGCAGCAGCAGCTCCGAGGCCTCGCCCGGGTCAGCGATGCTATGCGTCATTTGCAGCCGCTGGCGGTACAGATCCGCCAGCGGCGCGTAGGCGGCTGCCTCGAGCTGGTTTTCCGCGGCGCGGGTTTCCAGGTAGTTGAGCGAGGCGGTTGCCAGATGCACCCGCGCCGCGTATTCGTCGCGTGTCGGTGCATCTGCGCTGATCGCGCCCCTGCGCCCGAGCAGTCGAATGAGCGGTGCCAGCGTGGAACCTTGGACCAGCACGGTGACAGCGATCACGGCGAAAGTTGCAAACAGCACTAGATCGCGGCCGGGGAAGTTGCGCGGCAGCGCGAGGGCTGCCGCCAGACTCACCACTCCGCGCATGCCCGCCCAGCCGACCACCAGCGCGGCGCCCAGGTGCCGCGGTGGCGCGGCCGCGCCGCGGCCACTGCTCAGGCGCAGCAGAGCGATTCCCGGCAGCACCCACAGAAAGCGCGACACAATCACGGCAACGACCACCACGGCGGTCAGTGTGCCGACGCTGGCGAGCGCGGCGCCAAGTCCGCCGAAGCGATCGAGCACACCGCGCAGCGACAGGCCGATCAGTACGAACACCAACGTCTCGAACACGGTCACCGTGAAGCGCCACACCTCGCTCACCGTGGTGCGCGTGCGTGCGGTCATCAGTTCGTGCCGGCGCATGCTGATGTAGAACCCGCAGATCACCACTGCCAGCACGCCCGAGACGCCCAGCAGGTCGGAGACCAGGTAGGTGACCCACGCGGCAAGAAACGTGAGCAGCACCACCTCGTGCGGCGATCTGAGATAACGCGTCAGCCAGATCGTCAAACGCCCGGCGCAGTAGCCAAAGGCAGCTCCGCCCACGGCGAGCCACACCAGGGTGAGCGCCGCCGTTTTCAGCTGGAACACCCCGGTGAGCGCCGCGGCGACTGCGAACCGATAGAGCAGCAGTCCCACCGCATCGTTCATCAAACTCTCGCCCTCGATGATCGTCACCAGGCGGCGCGACAACGGCAACGTGCGCAGCACTGCTTTGGCAGAGACCGCATCCGGCGGCGAGACGATTGCGCCGAGCGCGAAGCACACGGCCCACGGCAGAGTGGGGGCGACCCACTTGGCGGCGCAGCCGACCAGCAGTGCGGTGAACGCGACCGCGCCTACGGCGAGCAGCACGATCGGGCGCAACTGCGCGCGGAAGTCGCTGAGCACGGTGCCGATGGCGCCGGACAGCAGCAGCGGCGGCAGGAACAGCACCATGATCAGCTCCGGATCGAGCTCGAATGCGTGCCGCGTGGGAATGACTGCCAGGCACATGCCACCGAGCACCAACGCCGCCGCCGACGGGATCGGCAGCCGCCGGGTCGCGATCGTCAGCATCAGCGCCGCCGCCACCAAGCCGAGAATGAGCTGAAACGTCTGCAGGGCGCTCATGTCAGGGGCGCGCCTCGCTGCGTGTCGGTATCACGGCGCTCAGAGCGCCTCGCCGAAGCAGCGTCGGCGCAGATCGGCGTACCAGGCGCTGGCGTCCGCGACCTGGCGTGCACTCGGGCCGCTGTCGGCGGACTCGCCGGAGTTTGCGCGCGCGCGTATCTCGCCGTCGGTCAGCATGAACTGGCCGCGGATGGCGAACGCCGAGTCCGGAGTGAGCAAGCTGTAGCAGACGCTGTCGAGTGCCGCGAGCGGAGGTGCGCGCCCATCGAGGAGCGCCGCAATGGCAGCGGCGCACTGCCGTGCCTGGCTGGCGGCCGCGGAAGCGGACTTGGGCATTGCCCCGGCGATGCAGGCATCGCCGATCACGTGGATGTGTTCCACCAGTTGCGATTCGAAAGTGTCCATCCTCACCGGGCACCAGCCGTGGCCCGTGGCCAGACCGGCGGTGAGGGCGAGCTGCGCAGGCGCCTGCGGCGGAATGACGTTGGCGACCGCCACGCGCTGGGCGCCAGCGGAGGTGAACAGCGTGCGCGAGGCGGCGTCGATGCGCCTCACCTCTCCCCCTGCGCTTGGCGGTATCCACTCGATCATCCCCGGGTAGTGCTCGCGCCAGGCGAGCTCGAACACGTCCTGACGCGGAAAATGATTGTTGGCATCGAAAATCAGGACCTTCGCGCGCGGTCGATGAATTCTAAGCCAGTTCGCGATCAGTCCGGCGCGCTCGTACGGGCCTGGCGGGCAGCGCATCAGACCGCTCGGAACGCTGATCGCGACGCTGCCGCCATCGGGCATGGAGCGCAGCTGCGCTGCCAGCAGCTCGGTCTGCGCGCCGGCCTGCCAGGCGTGCGGCAGCAGCGCGGTCGCAGCCTCGTCATAGCCCTCCGGGGTGCCGAAGCGGAAACGGATCCCGGGAGCCACCACGAGGCGGTCATACGGCAGGCGCTCGCCGGAGGCGAGCCGCACCCGCCGCTGGGTTGCATCGACAGCGGTCACGCGGGCGCGCACATAACGGATGCCGGCACGCGCGATGCCATCGCGCTCGACGGTGATGGAGCGCAGGTCACGCAGACCCACGAGCACGGCGTTGCTCATCGGACAGGTGACGTAGCTCGCAGCCGCATCGATCAGCGTGATATCGGTGTGCGGGCGCAGCCTGCGCAGTTCCAATGCGCAGCAGCCACCGGCAAAGCCACCGCCGACGATCACGACGCGCGCGGCCGGCGCGCCGCTGCCGCGACGCGCGAGGCTCAGGCCAGTGAGGGCACTCAGGGCCAGGAACTGCCGGCGCCGCATCACTCCCACTCGAGCTCCTGATAGACCCGGGCTACATTGCGCGGGTGGGTCTCGTCCCACAGCAGCCACTGCGAGCGGTCGGTGGCTGGTGCTTGTCGCAGCGCCTCCTGCAGTGATATGCCGTGCGCGAGTTCCGCACGCACCTGCGCAAGCAGCCCCTGCAGGTAGGCGCGCTCCGGGGCGAGCGCGGCGGGCAGTCCGGCGCTGGCATCTCCATGACCTGCGATGACGTGTTGCGCGGACAGGGAGCCGAGTTGGTCCAGTGCCTGGAGCCAGCCCTTGATGCTGCCATCGAGCGCCGGCGTGCGGCGCACAAATAACAAGTCGCCCGTCCAGAGCGTCCGCGTCGCGCTATCGAACACGGTCAGGTCACAATCGGTGTGCGCGGTCGGCCAGGCGCGCAGCGTGAGCGTGCGCCCGCCGAGATCGAGCGCGAGCTCGCCATCGAGCGCCACAGTCCGATCCGGTCCGACGATTTGTGCGGCGGTCGCCGGCGATTGCAGATCGGCGCCATAGGTTTTGAGGAAGAATGCGCGACTGCGCTCGAGCGCAGCGTCCAGGCGCGCGTGCCCGACGAATTGCGGCCGGTCGGGCAGAAAGGCTGCATTGCCCAGCAGGTGATCGACGTGTACATGGGTATTGATGACATAGCACACCGGCAGGGCGGTGCGTGCGAGTACGGCCTGGCGCAGTGCACGGCCGATGCGCACCGACCCGCCGGTATCGATTACCGCCACGCAGCGGCTGCCAACGATGAACCCGATGTTGGCGATGTCATCGTGGCCGGCAGCATCGAGCGCCACTGGCTGGCCGGAATGGACGTACACGCCACTCGCGATCTGCGTGACCGCGAAGCCGTCGGCGGCGCGCGCCGTCGCCGCGCTTGCGAGCAGTAGCAGCGCCGCCAGGCACGCCGGCCGGCCTCCGCGCGAATTCATGTCACCGGGGGGCCGGCCGCGTCAGTCGGCGCCGGCCGCCGCTCAGTTCGCCGCCGTGGCGGTGCCCTGCCAGGTTCCGCGGTACTGCGTCTGCGTCGGCAGATCGCTGGCCTCGACAGTCAGTGGGGCGCTGAGCGGCTGGCGCGTCGCAATCCGCAGCGTCGGGTTCTCGCTCAGCGAGATCCCGGTGTCAGCGTCCAGCACCGTCTGGCCGCCGGCAAGCAGGCGGATGTGCGAAATGAAATGTGGCGCAATGAAGTCCCCGGTGCGCGGGTCGACCTGAAATCCCGAGTTGTTCGGGTGACGGATGCTGAACTGCAGTGCGCGATTGTCATCGGCGGCGCGAAAGCGGATCTGACCGAGGACGCCGCCTTCGGCGGCGCTCGGCGGGGCAGAGCAGCCGCCGCTGGCATTCACCCAGGTGCTGCGCATCTCCAGCCGCCCGCCAGCGGTCTCTGCGATGGCGCGTACCGAGGTGAAGCGGTCGATCCGCACTCGCAGATCGATCTCATCGACCGGGAGCGCGGCGGTCAGATTCAGCGTGGCAGCCAGTGGCGAGGGATTGTTGTCGATCACCACCCGCACCTGCCTGACCTTGCCGACCAGATCCGCGCCGAAGCGCACCACCAGGGGCGTCGCAGTCGGGTCGGGGGTGCTGGCGGGCGCCTCGATTGTCATCAGTTGGTCGCCGCTTTCACCGATGTCACGCGTGCCGTATAGCTGGCCACGCATCAGCTGCCAGGCGCCGTTGGCGGGCGCCTCCGTGTCGGCGAGTGCGAGCGTCGGGATGAGGGCGAGCAGCCACCAGGCGCGGCCGTAGCCGCGAGCGCTGCGGTGGCGGTCGATGCCCGAATGCCCGTACTGGCGGCTGGCGGATCCCATAGGTCGACAAAGCATAACCTGAAAGTGCACCGCCGGCTGCAACGCAGGCGGGTGGGTGCCAGCTCGCGTTGCGCAGCGCGCGGGCGCAAGCTTATGACAGCAGCGAGCTCCGGGACGTCACAGGCGTGCAGCAGCAGAGCGGAGGGTTGGCGCAGCCGCGGTGGGTGATGCCGGACGGCTGGCGCTACCAGAGCGAATTCCTTGGCCTGGCGGAGGAAGCCGCACTGCTGCGGAGCATTGCCGCACTGCCTTTCCAGGCCGCCCGCTACAAGGAATGGACAGCGCGCCGGCGCATCGTCAGCTTCGGCGGCCGCTATGACTACAACCGCAACGTGCTCGAGCCCGCCGCGCCGATTCCCGCATTCCTCGAGCCGCTGCGGCAGCGGGCGGCCGAATGGGCCGAGGTGTCGACGGAGTCACTGAGCCACGCGACGGTCGCTGAATACCCGCCGGACACGCCACTGGGCTGGCACCGCGACGTGCCGCAATTCGAACTGGTCATCGGCGTATCGCTCGGCGGCCATGCACGCATGCGTTTCCGGCCTTATCCGCACGAGAAGGGCAGGCGTACCTCGTTCGCAATCGAACTCGAACCCCGCTCGATCTATCTGCTGCGTGGTGCGGTACGCTGGAACTGGCAACACGCTATCTCGGAAACGAAGGAGCTGCGCTACTCGATCACATTTCGCAGTCGACGCGCGGCACGCGCTTAGGCCAGCGCGGAAGACTCTGCGCGACCATGAGGGCCCACGATCGCATGGCTCCGCAGATGCATTCCTGGAATTCTTACGTCTAGGACGCTTTAGCGGTCCAGGACTGACACCAGCCGGTCGCCATCACCTCTTTGCCCGGGAACAGCAGGCACGGGCCCTGAGTAGAGCCGGCGGCACCCTGATACAGCTGGCAGGTTCCGCAGTGGCTGCCGGGCTTGGCGTCAGGGGACTTACTGGCATCGCTGACGTATTTCAGCGTCTTGGCCGTGGGGTCATCGGTCGTGACGAGAGGTGCTCCGGCGGCGCGCGCTTGCCGCAGGCTGGCCAGCGGTACCAGGGCGACTCCCATCGCCACGTTTCTCAGCAGTCGTCGGCGCGATTGATCTACCTGCTTCATGCGAGTCTCCTGCGTTGTTGTTGGCGGCAGCGAAGCCGGGCACCCTCCAGGGACTCATCCACTGGCAGGCCCGCGGAACCGAAGCGCTATTGTCTGAATTGACGTGCGGCCGTGCAACAGCAGCGGCCGGGCGCCGATGCCGCTGGGCGGATAGCCCACGACCCATGCGCAGGCAGCGCTTGGGCAGCTAGCCGGGGCTCACTGACGCGGGCGTAGCGTGGCTTCGTGACCGCGTGGTTCGCGTTTACGGCGCCGCGGACCGATGCGCTCAACCTCCGCGGCACCTTCGCCCGAAGTGGTGGCGACCGGCGCCGCGGACCCTTCCAGGGCGACCTCCAGTGCCTGCGATACGCGCTCCACCCAGACGAACTCGAGCGCGTCACGGGTACTCTGCGGAATGTCCTCGAGATCGCGCCGGTTGCGCGCGGGCAGAATCACCCGCTTGATGCCGGCACGTGCCGCCGCGATGGTCTTTTCCTTGATGCCACCGACCGGCAGCACCAGTCCGCGCAGACTGATCTCTCCGGTCATGGCCACGTCCGGCTGCACCGGCTCACGTCGCAGCAGTGAAGCGAGCGAGACGAACATCGCCACGCCCGCGCTCGGCCCGTCTTTGGGGATCGCGCCGGCGGGAACGTGCACGTGGATGTCACTGCCTTCGAAGATCTTCGGGTCAATGCCGAGCTCGGCGGCTTGCGATTTGACCAGGCTGAGCGCTGCCTGGGCGCTTTCCTTCATGACATCGCCCAGCTGCCCGGTGAGGATCAATTTGCCGTTACCCGGTAGCAATGCCGATTCGATGAACAGGATGTCACCGCCGACCGGGGTCCAGGCGAGTCCGGTGGCAACACCTGGAACGCTGGTGCGCTGCGCGATCTCGTTCTCGAAGCGCGTTGCGCCGAGCACCGACTCTACGTCGGCCGCGTCAAACGTCACGCTCGTCGTCTTGCCCTCGGCGATGCGCATTGCGGCATTGCGCAGCAGGGCACCGATCTGGCGCTCGAGGCTGCGGCAGCCGGCCTCACGCGTGTACTCGCTGATCACCCGGCGCAGTGCTGCATCGCTCACGGTGACCTTCTCGCCATCCAGGCCGTTGGCCTTGAGCTGACGCGGTACCAGGTAGCGTTTGGCGATCTGTACCTTCTCCTCCTCGGTGTAGCCGCTCAACTCGATGATCTCCATGCGATCACGCAGCGGACCGGCCACCGTGTCGAGGACGTTGGCGGTGGCGATGAACAGCACGTGGCTGAGATCGAAGGGCTGCGCGATGTAGTTGTCGCGGAAGGTCGAGTTCTGCTCCGGGTCGAGCACCTCGAGCAGTGCCGAGCTGGGATCGCCCTGATGGCTGGCCGAGAGCTTGTCGATCTCATCGAGCATGCACACGGGGTTGCGCGTACCGGCTTTGCGCAGCGCCTGGATGATGTTGCCGGGCAGCGCGCCGATGTAGGTGCGGCGGTGACCGCGGATCTCCGCCTCGTCGTGCACGCCGCCCAGGCTGACGCGCACGAACTTCAGTCCGAGCGCGCGCGCGATGCTCTGACCGAGCGAGGTCTTGCCGACCCCGGGCGGCCCGACGAAACAAAGGATCGGACTGCGACCCTGCGGGTTCAGCTTGCGCACTGCGAGGTACTCAAGGATGCGCCGCTTGACCTTCTCGAGTCCGTAATGGTCCTCGTCCAGTACCTGTCGTGCGCGCTCGATGTCGATGTCTTCGACGTCGGACTTGCTCCACGGCAGGGCTACGAGCCAGTCGAGATAACTGCGCAGCATGCCGTACTCGGGACTGGCCTCCTGCATGCGCTGCAGGCGCTTCAGCTCCTTCTTGGCGTGTTCCTCGACCTCGGCAGGCATGCCGGCGGCGCTGATCTGCTGCTCGAGTTCCGTGAGTTCGCCCTGACTTTCGTCGCTCTCGCCCAGCTCCTTCTGTAACTGATGCAGCTGTTCACGCAGCACCGCCTGGCGCTGGCGCTCGCCCAGTGCCGCCTGCGTCTGCTCACTGATGTCCTTGCTGATCTTCAGCACTTCGATCCGATGCGAGAGCAGCTTCAGCACCTTATCGAGACGCTCCTTGAGATCGAGCGTCTCCAGCATTTCCTGCTTCTCGGCGGGCTTGAGATCCATGACGCTGACGATCAGATCAGCGAGCTGGGCGGGTGACTCGATCCCGGACAGCACGCGCAGGAACTCAGGCGGGGTCTGCGGCAGCAACTCGAGCGCCTCGCTGGCGCGCTGCTTCAGCAGCGTGAAGCGCGCCTCAATATCCGGGCCGCTGGTGGTGGGCTCGGCAATGACCTCGATGTGCGCGGCAAAGAACGGGGTCTCGCGCACCATCTCGAGTACGCGGAAGCGACTGTCGCCCTGGCAGACCAGATGATGGGCACCCTCCGGGGTTGTGACGTAGCGGATCACCGTCGCGAGTACCCCGAGCGGGTAGAGATCGGCCGCGGTGGGCTTCTCAGTGGCTGGATCGCGCTGCGCCAACAGTGCGACCTTGTGGCCGGTGCGCACCGCTTCCTGCGCGGCGGCGATGCTCTGCTCGCGACCGAGCGTGATCGGCATGACGGCACCGGGGAACAGCGCCACCACGCGGATCGGCACGATGGGCACCACCCCTGCCGGCAGCGGCGGCAATGGAGTACGGGGCTTTGCTTCAGTTTCCGGGGTGTCGGTCATGATGACTCGCCGCTTGCAGCGCGCACCAGGCGCACTTCCAGACAGCCATTCTGATAGTTGGAGGCCCCGACCCTGAGCTCGCCACCGGACAGGGCAATCTGCCGCACGAATCGGCCGTGCGGAATCTCGAGGCGGCGGATGAGCGCATCGCGCGGGGAGGGCAGACGCCGCACGGCACTCACCGTCAGCGCACTCGGATCGAGACGGACCTCGATGTCCTCAGCGGCGACGCCGGGCAGTGCGAACAGCAGCACCAGTCCCTCGTCAGTTTCGTGGATATCCACCGGGGGCTCCCAGTTGACGGCGTCGACCCCGGGCCCGAGGTAGCGCAGGAATCGCCGCTGCAGACGTTCTGCCTCGTCGGCAAGTTCCAACGCCTGCAGCCACATCCAGCCGTACTGTCGCTCGGTGCTCATGGTTGGGCCTTTGCTCGGCTTCGCAGCGCGTCCGCGTGCCTGGTCCCAAAGTATAATTGCGCGGCGCGGTTCCGCAGCGGTCCACCGCCAGCGTCCACCGCGCGGCGGACGATCAGATCGGTTGCGATGCGGACGCAGCTCATGGAAACGGTGCAGATAGCAGATTCACTCATGGACTCAGGTACTTGGGTCAAAGGCCCCGGAGGCAGGCGCGTGGGACCAGTGATTTATGGACACGCCCGTGCGGATTTCAATGGGGCGTCGCTCCGGGGGGCACCCCGCCACATGCCCTGCGGCACCTCGCGGCTGGGCGCCCTGACACGCTGATGTGGCCGAGTGCTTTCCGCACGGTGCGCTTCGGCGTGGAGACGCTGGCATCGCCAAACGCCGTGCGCCCGAGGCACCAGCATGGCGCCGGTTACGCCACGGTGGTGCTGAGCGGGTCGTTCGTGGAATCGAGCTTCGCCGGACGCAGCATCGCTGGCCCCGGTGAGGTGCTGCTGCACGCGGCGCTCGATTGTCACGCCAACTGGTCCCTCGGACGAGGTCGGATCCAGATCCTGCGCCTGCCCTGGGATGAGCCGCTCGAGGGCCACTTCCGGGTGCACGACCCTGATCGGCTCGCCCGCCTGAGCGAGCGCGATCCGCGCGCCGCGGCAGCCGAACTCGCGGCTGCGCTTACCGCGGGAGTGTCTGCGCGCCAGTCGCATTGGAGCCATACGCTCGCGGCAGAGCTTGCCAGCGGCGACCCGCTGGCGCTGCGTCCATGGGGCGAGGCACGCGGGCTGCGCGCGGAGGAAGTGTCGCGCGGTTTCCAGCGGCATTTCGGCGTATCGCCCAAGCGCTTCCGCCTCGAAGCCCGCACGCGCCGTGCCTGGAATGCGGTGCTGTGCTCCGATCAGCCGCTGACGCGCATCGCCCAGGACCACGAGTTCGCCGACCTTGCCCATATGAGTCGCAGCATCCGCGACTTCACCGGTCATGCGCCCAGCCGTTGGCGCGCGGCGACCGGCGCGGCAGTCGCCGTACAAATCCGTTCAAGTTAGCTCAGCGTCAGCGTGGCACGCTGTAGGTCGCTTTCCGCGCTAACCGGAGATTGGTATGACCGAACGATGCTGCGCCCTGCTATGCGGGACTGTGCTGCTGATGGCTGGCGCGACACAGGCGGCGGACGATCCCAGCGCGTGGTTTCAGGCGACCACCCAGCGGCTCTACGATGCGGTGACTGCGGGCGACCCGAAAGTGTGGGACGCGGTTCTCGACCGCGACTGCATGGTCACGGACGAGGATGGAAACGTGTTCGACCGCGTGAAGTTTCTCGACACGCTGCGGCCCCTGCCCAAGGGATTCAGCGGGCAGATCAAGGTTCGCGGACTCACCGTGCGCACGCTGAGTGGCGCTGCGGTGGTGCATTACTGGCTGGACGAGTCGGAGGACATCTTTGGTCAGCAGCTCAAGACCGTGTATGTGGAGACCGATACCTACCGGCGCAGTGGCGCCGACTGGAAGGCGGTCGCCATGCAGGTGACGGTGGTGCCGCGCGATCTGGAGGCGGTCGATGTCGATCGTTCCGGCTGGCCGACACTGCTCGGGGAGTACGGCTACGATGAGCGGGCGAAGTCGCGCTACCGGGTGTTTCTGCGTGACGGCAAACTGTTCGGTGGCCGGGATGCGAACAGCGCGACGCAGCTGATTCCGCTTGCGCCGCTGGTGTTCTATCAGCAGGGCAGCATCCACATTATGGTGTTCGTGCGCGACCGCGGCGGGGCGGTCACCGAGGTACGCGAGCTGCACAAATACAATGAAGTGCGCATGAAGCGCATGGCCGCCGCGCCCGGCTGAGGCGTGGCAGGAGTCAATCTGGCCGTTCGCGCTCCATGATCAGCAGCGTAGAAGTGGCGGAGGCGTAGAGGCGGCCGTCCGCATCGGTGAGCGTCGCTTCGGCAAACCCGGCCCGCTTGCCCAAGGTCACCACGCGGCCCTCCGCCCGCAGTTCACCGGTCGCCGCCGTGATCGGCTTGTGGTAAGCGACCTTGAGCTCCAAGGTGGTGTAGGCCTGCGTGGCGCCGAGTTTCGAGTGCACGGCGCAACCGCAGGCCGAGTCGAGCAGTGTCGCCGCATAGCCGCCGTGCACGGAGCCGATTGGATTGTAGGCGTGCAGTCCGGGTTTACCGGTAAATACCGCACGACCCTCGCTGATCTCGCTCAGGTTGAAGTCGAGCGCGACGGCGATGCCAGGCCGTCGGCCAGCGACGATATAGGCTCGGAGTTGCTCGAGTCCGCTGAGCCCGGGCTGCGGCGCAGCCGGCGCGACCGGCTCAGTCACCGCTGGTGGCGCTTGCGACCGCCCATCACGGGAGCGGGTTAGACGACAGCCGCGCGTCGCGTCAGACGCTGTTTGACCCGGCGTCCGGCGATGACGCCGATGAAATTCTTGACGGTGGAGTGGGCGTGAAGCTTGGCCACCTCTTCGTCATAGAGGTTCTTCACGACCTCGTGCGAGGTATGCGTCGCCCTGGCAAGTGATGCGATCACCGAGTCCTCAGATTGCAGGGAATTACGACTCGACAGCGCTGCGTTCGGCACCACTTAAAGGCCTCTCAGGGAATGTGGGTGGCAAGGATACCCGTCCCGGGCGGCTCGCGTAAGGCGAGCCGGAGAAGGGCAGAAAGTTCCCCGCCGTCAGGCTGGTAGAAAGGGTCTGGGAAACCCTCGTATCTGTCTAAATGTCATGGAAAAAAATCGGCTCACGGCGCCTCAATCCGTCAGTTCCCGCAGGATCCAGCCGACCAGCAGCTGCGTGTGGCGCTCCATGGTGGAGTAGGGCCCCCCCTGGTAATAGCGGGACCGGATGCCCTGCTGGTTGAGCTCGATGATGCGCTTATCCGCGGCGCTGGTGACTCGCCAGAGCCAGGTGAGGCGCTCAGGGTCATAGTCGGTGCCGGCACGTGCTGCGCCGTGCACCAGCCAGATAACCTCCATGTCGGTGCAGTCAAAGCCGCGCGGAATGAACCGGTAAATCACCCCGTGGTCCGGATAGGCGAGGAAGTCATTCGTCAGGCCCACGTCGAAGAAGGTCACTCCGCCGTCGAAGTCGGTGAACTCACCCATGAGCGGTGCGAGTGCCCGACCATCTTCGCTGCCACTCACGCTGCCCTCTGCGAGCGCCGAGCGCAGACTGCCGGCGGCCTCCTGGCCCGGCGCGGCGTTCATGCCCCAGTAGTCGGACTCGCGGATATCGAGATGCTGCGCGCGTGTGCGCTGACGCAAGCGCTCGTCGGCTTCGCGGTTGAGTGCCGCGGGACGGGCATACAGATGAAAGCGCGAGTATTCGCGGTGCGCGGGCGCGCAGTGGTAGCACTCCATGTAGTTCTCCACCGCGAGCTTCCAATTGGCGTTGACCGTATAGGTTTCCCGATGCGCGACGCGAGCGTCGGCCCAGCCGTAGATGCGCGCCGAGCCGGCGAGCATCTCCTCGACGTGTGCAAGACCGAGCGGCTGCGCCGCGAAAGAGACGAATATCAATCCCTCGATGACCCGCGTATGCAGTGACCTGAGTGAGTACGCCGAGCGCTCGAAGTGTTCGTCCATCTGGCTGGCGGCACGCAGCCGGCCGTCCAGTTCGTAGGTCCAGGCGTGATAAGGACACACCAGGCCGGCGCGGGCGTTGCCGGCGGCTTCGGTGCAGATGCGCGAGCCGCGATGGCGGCAGACGTTGAGCAGCGCACGGACCGCCTGGTCCTGCCCGCGGACGATGATGAGCGATTCACCGCATGTTTCAGTGGTAAAGAATTCCCCCGGGCCACGAATCTGGCTGTGATGTCCGACGCAGTGCCAGTGACGCAGCAGTACGCGCTGCAACTCGCGTTGATAGAACTCAGGGTCGCAGTAGAAGGCCTGGCTGAGCGCATGGCCGGGACGCTGCGCGGCGATGGCCGCCCGCAGACGCTCGTCCACATTGTGGGGAGGACCCGCGCCCGGGATCGCTGATGTGTTCATGTGAGAACTCCTGCAGCTGCGGCGCCCTGTGCTGGTGTTGACCCGCGGGCCGCGGTTGTGCGCAGCCGCGGCCGAGCGTATCGATGAGCGCTGCACCGATGCAACTGCCGCAGGGCGAGCCTGGCGCGCCAGCGACGGCTGACGCCGCCTCAGTTGCGCAGTTCGAACCGGACCCGGATCGGGTAGCAGGAGTTGACCGCGCGCCCGTCCTCGATGGTGGGACGATAGTGGCCGCTGCCAGCACGAGCGAGCCGGAGCGCACCTTCATCGAGGCGCGCGCTGCCGGAGGAGGCTGCCAGCAGCGGCGCTGCATTCAGCTGACCGGTGACGTCCACACACACCTGCACGGTAGCAGCGCCCTTTTCCCCCAGGCGGCGGGCGGCAGCGGGGTAGAAGTCTTCGGTCGCCGGAAATCCGACGCCCGGCCCGCCGAGAACTCGCGTACTCGCCGGCGGTGGCGGCACACTGTTGCGATCCGCGGCCTGCGGCGCTACCGCAGGCGGTGGCGGCAACTCCGCGCTTACCGGCGGCTCGATGTCCACCTTCGGCGCGGGGGATCGCAGGCGCGGGTGCGCGTGGCTGGGAGCGTTATTCGCAGCTGGTGCCCGTGGTGCGACTTCGATCTCGGTCGGAAAGCTCACCTGCATTGCAGGCTCGGGAGTGATGGTTCGCTGCATCAGGCCGGTCGCCAGGCTATACAACACGGCAATGTGGATACAGGCGATCGTGAGCAGCGCGAGCGTCCGCCCGGACACAAAGGAAAGATCGACCGGGGCGCGGGCGGTGAGGACTTTCGGGCTGGTCGTTCCTGCCGCAACGACCCCCCACGCGGCATGTTCAGCGCCAATCACCCTTGCGGCCCAGCAGCAGCCCAGCGCCAGCCGCAGACGCGACAGCGAACCAGTGCGTGTGGCGAGATCCGCGAGCCACTCCTCCTCGAGCCGTGCACTCACAGCGGCCGGCACCTGCTGCGCTGCGCGCCGTATCAGGTGGCGCGCCACGGCGGCGCTGCGGCTGTCGGGCTGTAGGCGGTCCGGCGTCGTGGCGCGCCCCCGAGCATCTCGCTGCGAGCTCATGCGAGCACCCCGCGGCCAAAGCTGGCGAACAGTTCGCTCGCGCGCGCCAGTCCGCTCGCAGTGAGACGGTAGAGGCGCCGGCGCGGGCGGCCTACGCTGGCCGGATCCACTGACTCCCAGCGGCTGGTGAACCAGCCGGCGGATTCGAGGCGCAGCAGGATCGGATACAACGTTCCCGAGGCGATGCGACTGCGCTTCTGCAGGTCCGCGCCCGAGAGTTCGTCGGTGGGATTCTCAAGAAACGGCTCGAGCACGCGCAGTGTCTGCAGTGATATGCGCAACGGCCGCTCTGGCTTTCGACCCATAATCGTAAGTCTACATAGGGGTGCGCATCAGCGCAAGCGCAGAGAGTTCTTGCAGAACCGTGTGACCGTCATACGAGAGGTGCAGGGTGGGTGGCATGCCCTGCAGTGCTTGAAGGGCACGAGTGTGCGGCAAATCGGTTTTCTGCCATGCTGCTGCTTCGCACGCTGGTGCTTCGGCCGGGCGGAGCTTTGCGGCGCAGGCAAGGGGTAGCAGAGTTGCAGAAGTCGCACACGGAACCGGCGCAAACGCTCGCTCCGCAGGCACGGCGCCTCCTGGAAAGCGTGCTGCTTTCGGTGGGCCTCGGCTTCTTCGCCGTGCTGTGCCTCGTGTGGAGCGTCATCGCTCTGCCGCTGATGCTGCTGCCGCTGCGCTGGGGGCGCCGCTGCGGACGGCTGGGTATCTTTGCGGGATTCCGTCTGTTGTTTTCCTGGGCCGGCCTGTGCGGAATCATGCGCATCGACGCCCGCGCGCTGCTGGCGTTGTGCGATGGGCCACCAGTGGTGCTGGCACCCAATCATCCGGGCTTTCTCGACGCATTGCTCATCATCGCCTACGTGCCGCGGGTCGCCTGCGTGCTGAAATCCTCGTTGCTCAACAACCCGCTGCTGGGTGCGGGCGCGCGCCTCGCACGCTACATCCGCCATGACCCGCCACGCTCCATGATCCGCAGCGCAGTGGCTGAACTCGAGCGCGGCGGCATCGTGCTGTTGTTTCCGGAAGGCACGCGCACCACGCGTGCGCCGATCAACGCGCTGCAGGCCGGGGTCGGCATCATTGCCAAGCAGGCCGGTGTCCCGGTGCAGACCCTCATCATTGAGAGCGATTCGCCGTTCGGCAGCAAAGGCTCGCCGCTGCTGCGCCCGCAGACGATGCCCATGGGTTACCGCTTTCGCCTCGGGCGGCGCTTCGATCCTCCCACCGACACGCGGGCTTTCGTCACGGAGCTGGATCGGTACTTTCGTCAAACGCTCGCGGGTGCGCCGCAGCAGCAGTGGCTGGAGTCCGGTACGTCGCGCGGTGAGTCGGCTGGACACCGCTGAGCACCCGTCACGTCGAAGTCACTTCGAGCAGAGCCCCGGGCGAACGGCAGGGTCAATGCGGTGGGAGCGAATCGCCGCAGCAGACCGGCGCGCGGCAATGACGACGCAGCGTCGATGCGCCCCACACGCGCGGTGCGAGCCTCAGTGGCTTCACTGCGCCGTGTCCGCGCGCTGCAGCTGTACGACTGGCGTGTAGGACCCCAGCAGCCGGCGCTGCCACCACAGACCCTGCGCCTTCTGCTGCGGTTGACTGTAAGTGTAGGCGTAGAAGAGCGCGCGCACGTACGTGGGCGGCTGATGGGGAAAGGGATTGCTCTGCAGTAATCCCATCACTACCGGATCGTTCTCCAGGATTTTCTGCAGGAAACGCCAGAACCAGCGCAGACGACGCGGGTCCTCGAGCGCTGCGAACCACATCTGCCAGTCGAGACGCGGCTGGTGCGGGATATTCCAGGGCGGCCGGCGCCCGAGATCACCCGGTTTGTAGCGAAATTCGTACGCGGACCAGGAGATGCCATCGCTCGAGCCTTCGATGACGATCTCATCACGTTCGGTGGTCATGACCGCGAACAGGCCGTAGCCGCTCACCACGTGCAGCGGCTCGACCCATGCCAGCAGACGCTCGGCCGCTGCCGGTGGCTGCGTGCCGAAACGCTCTGCCATCTGCGTGAGGCTGCAGACCACCAACAGCATGGCCAGCACGCCCAGAGCGACCCGCCCGGCACGTGACGGCGTGCGCGGCGCGTCGCTGCCGGGCCAGCGGCCGAGGCGTGCCGGCAGGATGCGGCGCAGGGCCGCGTCGTCGAACAGCAGCAGACACAGCAGCATCGTCTGCAAATTGAACCAGTTGTAGTTTCCGGTGAGCAGAATGCAGGTCTGCAACAGCAGAATGCCCCACGCGGCGGCGAAGCGCAGGCGCCGCGGAGCGAAGATCAGCAACGGCAGCAGCAGCTCGATCACGAGCATGCAGCCCGTGGCCACGCGCAGCAGCGCAGCAGGCAGCTGTGCCGCATACCAGGCGAGCGGGGTCGGCAACGGCTGCGTCACGAAATGGTAGGCGAGCGCCGAGAGATTCCACCAGTTCGCATCGCCACTCAGCAGCTTCACCATGCCGGACATGAACAGGAAGCGGAATAGCAGCCAACGCAGCAGCCACACGCCGGTAGTGCGCGCGAACGTCATGACGAGCGCAAGGAACCCCGCCTCCAGCAGGAACACATCCCACTGGTACGTCATGAATTCCTGACCGGCGTTGAGCAGCGACAGATACAGCAGGAACAACAGCGGCAGACACAGCCGCGGCAGCACATTGCAGACCAGCAGCAGTGCCAGCACGGCCCCACCCCAGCAGACCGCGTCAAGCGCGCGGTCGCTGGAATTCAACCAGAACACCATCGGCAGCTGCCTGAAGCGCTCGGCGCCTGCACTGTGATTCAGCGTGCTCACCAGATCGGCGACCGGCAGGATCCCGTGACTGCCAATCAGGCCCTGCGCCTGCACTGCGAAGGAGACAAAGGCGCAGAGATAAATCAGGCCGAAGAGACGCAGGAACAGGAACGCGGTCAGCGTGTATTGCGGCGGGCGGTGGTTGCGCCCCCACAGCCACAGGCTGATGCGATAAGCGCCACCGCGGTGCGCGGCGGCGATACGGTAGGCCCACTCGCTCAAGGGCGCAAAGCCCGGCAGCGTGCGGTACAGCCACAGCCAAATGCCCTTGCCCGGGGCGTGACTCAAGATGAGAAAGCTGGCTTCGGCGCCCGCGGCGCGCTGACCGTCGGCACCCAGATACTGAATGGCGTGCTCAAAGTCGGCCGGCGCAATCTGCGGATGCTGCGCGGCCACCTGCTGAAACGGCCGATAGGAGATCTGCTCTCCGGTCAGCAGCTGCCAGTAGCGCACCCAGTAATCGCAGAAGCGACAGTCGCCGTCGTAGATCAGCAGCGCTCGCCGATCGGGAGCCGTGACGGATGCGCTTCCGGCGGGCATAGCTTCCACGCTTAAATTCCGCCGGCGCGAAGGCGCCCGGGCGCGACGGCCGCCGCCGTCACCCCCTCGGCCGTGAGCGCATCAGGCACCGGGCAGCGACGGGCAAGCGCGCCGGCGAGCTGCGACAGCGCGGCACAGGTCTGGATCCCGTAGCCGCCCTGACCGCAGCACCAGAAGAAATCCTCTGCGGCGGGATCGAAGCCCACGACGGGGTTGCGGTCCGGCGCAAAGGTGCGCAATCCCGCCCAGCGGTGCGTGACGCGCTGCACCTCCAGATCGAGCGCCCTCTGGATGCGGTCGACGGCGATGGCGACGTTGAGGTCCTCGGCATGCGCATCGCAGGGCGGCGTGAGCTCCTCCTCCGCCGCAGAGATGAGTAGCCGGCCGGCGTCGGGTTTCAGATAGAACTGCTCATCGATGTCGAATACCGCCGGCCAGGTGCTGATCGCGCCTCCGCCGCGGGCTTCGATGAGCGCGGCCGTGCGACGCAGCGGCTGCAGTCCGAGCGGCCTGACGCCGCAGCGCGCCGCGACCTGGTCGCTCCAGGCGCCGGCCGCATTCAACAGCACCCGTGCGCGTAGCGACTGGTCCTGCAACCGCACCTCCCAGCAGCCGTGGCTGCGCTGCGCCGCATCGAGGCGTGCGCCAAACAGCAGCTGCGCGCCGCGCGTGCGCGCCCGCCGCAAAAATCCCTGCAGCAATCCGTGAACGTCGATATCAAGTACGCCGGCTTCGTAACTGGCGGCGGCCAGATATGGCCCGCGCAGCAGCGGTACCTTCGCGCGCGCGGCCGTGGGCGAGAGACTCTCGATGAGGCCGCCACGTGCGCGGATCTCGTCCGCAGCCTGCTCCAGGCGCGTGCGCTGATCGGCGCGGGCGATGTTGAGTGCGCCACGCGCACTCACCAGCGGTTGCGCGGCGAAGCCCGCTGGAGGTGCGCTCAGGAAAGCTCTGCTGGCGCGCGCCAGGGCGCGAAACGCGTCGCTGCCGTAGTTGGACGCGAACAAAGCCGCCGAGCGCCCGCTGGAGTGGTAGCCGGGATGCCGTTCAGCCTCGATGAGCGCGATGCGGCCGAAGGGTGCGAGCGCATCCGCAAGACTGACGCCGGCGATACCCGCGCCGATAATCAGGAAGTCGAATGCCGGCGTTGCCAAGCGCGAGTCGTCCCCAGACTGAGCAGTGCCTCTGCCGGAGATTACCCGAAGCGGTCGCCGGCCGACCGAAGTCCCGCAGGCGCGGCCGCTGCTGCCGGCGGGTCGCAGTTTGCAAGTCGGGTGGATCACATAAGATGCCGACAGTCGAACGACGGAAGTGTGACGTGCATGAGTCGGCAAGATAGCGGCCCGGCGGCGCCGGCTGCCGGGAGCGGCCGGGGCGAGTCTGTTTGCGGACCGTGAGATCAAGCAGCGCGTGGATGCGCTCATGATCGCGGTCATCGCTGCGCTGCCAGTGCTGATCTGGCTTTACCTGCTCGCGTGCCGGGGCCGGTTCTGGCGGGCGGACCCGGCAGAACGGGCGACCGTCGCGGTGCCTGGGGGCAAGCGGGTCATCGTGGTGATCCCGGCCCGGAACGAGGCGGCGCTGATCGGAGCAACGATCACTTCGCTCGCGCGCCAGAACTTTGCCGGCGCCATCGAGTGCATCGTGGTCGACGACGGCAGTACCGACGGCACCGCCGAGGCGGCTGCGGCCGCCGCGCGAGCAAGTGGCGTGCTGGCGGTCAGGGTGATCCGCGGCGAGCCGCTGCCGCGCGGTTGGACCGGCAAGCTGTGGGCGCAGGCGCAGGGAGTGGCGGCTGCCCGCGAGCTGCAACCGGATTTCCTGCTGTTCACCGACGCCGACATCGAGCATGGCCCTGCCAGCGTCGGCTCACTGGTTGCGGATGCCGAAGTGAACGGTCGCGACCTGGTATCCCGCATGGTCAGGCTCTCCACCGCCGGGCCTGCCGAACGGCTATTGATTCCGGCGTTCGTGTTCTTCTTTTTCAAACTTTATCCGCCGGCGTGGGTCGCAGCCCCGCGACGACGGGTTGCCGCGGCCGCCGGCGGCTGCATTCTCATTCGGCCTGAGGCGCTCGAGCGCCTGGGTGGCCTCGCGACCATCCGTTCGCAGATCATCGACGACTGCGCCCTGGCGCGCGCGGTCAAGCACCGCGGCGGGCGCATCAGTCTGGCGCTCGCCGGCGAGACCCGTAGCCTGCGTCGCTACGCGTCCGCAGCGGAGATCGGTGCCATGATCTCGCGCACCGCGTTCGCCCAGCTCGGCCATTCCTACCTGCTGCTGGGGCTGACCCTGGCCGGTATGTTCGTCACTTACCTTTTACCCGTGACGCTGCTGTTCGTCGGCAATCCGCTCACCACGGCGTGCGCAGTCGGCGCGCTGCTGCTCATGAGCGCATGCTATTGGCCGATGGTACGGTTCTATCGGCTGGCGCCGTTCTGGTGCCTGTGTCTGCCACTGATCGCAACTTTTTATACCGCTGCCGTGGTGCATTCGGCGCTGCAATATGCGCGGGGCCGCGGCGGGAGCTGGAAAGGGCGCGCCCAGGATGTATGAATGAGGCCGCGAGCGAGTCGCGCGCCGCTATGGATGCCAGTGCATGCCGTCCGCAGCAAACGTCACCGGTCCTGTGTAGTGTTTGCGGATGGAGGCGGTGACCGCCGCGGTTGCGGATTCCACCGCCGGCGACAGATGACTGAGCAGCAGCGCGTGGACGCGACAGCGCCCTGCGAGCGTGCCGATCGCTGCGGGCGGCGTGTGCAGCGTGTAGAGGATGGCCGGTGAGCCCGGCGGATCCAGCACCACCGCGTGAAAGACCAACAGCTCGGCGTTCGCCGCGAGCGTCGTGAGTGCGGGTAACCCCTGCGCATCGATGTCTCCGCTGAAGACGACACTGTGCGTCTGATATTCCACCCGGTAGGCAATCGCCGGTGCATCGCCGTGGTGGCCTGCGATGGAGCGGATCACGAGGCCCGCGGCGTTGACGAGGGTGCGGGGTTCTTGCGCGGCGGCTGCCGAGACCGGCAGGTCGATCGTGCGGAACGTCACCGGCGCGGCGAAGTCGGGCAGGTACGCGAAGATGCCTTCGGCACCGAACAATTGGCTCACGAAACGGCTGGTGGCGGGGAATGCCGCACCGTTGGCATCCGCGGCTCTGCC
>DATHMN010000059.1:0-14413 GCA_035487135.1 Steroidobacteraceae bacterium
GCGGCCGTGATGACTGCACGGCTCGAGCGTCACGTACACGGTCGCGCCGGCGGCCTGAGAGCCGGCGGCACGCAGCGCCACGACCTCCGCGTGCGCCTCCCCGGCGCGTTCGTGCCAGCCCTCACCGACGATGCGACCGCGCTGGGCGACGACGCAGCCGACGCGCGGATTGGGGTCGGTGCTCTCCAGCCCGCGCGCGGCGAGGGTCAGGGCGCGCTGCATGGCAAAGCGATCAAAATCGGAAAACGTGCCGGCCATCAGCTCATTTCTTGTCGGTAGTGGCGTCCGCATCGTTGGCAGCAGGATCTGCCGGCAGCAGCGGCAGCTGGTCGCGGTTGGCGGAACGCACGCCCTCGCGCTTGTGCGCGCGGGCGGAGGCCGCTGGATGCGCCGGCGCGGCGGCGCGCTTGTTGCGCAGTCGCTGGATCTCGTCGTGGAAGGCCTCGACGTCCTCGAAGTGGCGGTAGACGGAAGCGAAGCGCACGTAAGCGACTTCGTCCAAGTGGCGCAATTCCTCCATCACCAGCTCACCCACGGCGCGCGCGGTCACTTCGCGGTCGCCGAGACTGCGCACCTTGTGCACGATGCGGCTCACCGCTTCATCGATCTGCTCGCGCGGCACCGGGCGCTTCTCCAGGGCCTTCTCCATGCCGGCGCGCAGCTTGTTCTCATCGAAAGCCTGGCGCGCGCGGTCACCCTTGATGACCTGCGGCATCACCAGCTCAGCGGTCTCGAAGGTGGTGAAGCGCTCACCGCAGCGCAGGCACTCACGGCGACGGCGGATCTGGCGCCCCTCGCCGGCCAGACGCGAGTCGTTGACCTTGGTCTCTTCGTGGCCGCAGAACGGACAGTGCATGCGGCGCGGTGTCCTAAGCCAACACGCCTACGGACCGTACACCGGGAAGCGTCGGCACAGTTCGACCACCTGCGGGCGCACGCGCTCGATCACCTCTGCCGCACCCTCGGCATCGAGGATCTGCGCAATGAAGTCGGCCACCTGTTCAACCTGCGGCTGCTGGAAGCCCCGGGTGGTGGAAGCCGGAGTGCCGATGCGCAGCCCGCTCGTCACCATCGGTGGGCGCGGGTCGTTGGGCACGGCGTTCTTGTTAACGGTGATGTTGGCGCGCCCGAGAGCGGCATCAGCCTCCTTGCCGGTGATGTTGCGATCCGCCAGGCTCATGAGGAACAGGTGGTTGTCAGTGCCACCGGAGACGATCTGATAGCCGCGCGCCGTAAGCCGCGCCGCCATGGCGCGCGCGTTGGCGAGCACCTGGCGCTGGTAGTCGCGGAACTCCGGCTGCAGCGCCTCGAGCAATGCAACCGCCTTGGCGGCGATGACGTGCATCAGCGGGCCACCCTGCGTTCCGGGGAACACCAGCGAGTTGAGCTTCTTGGTGATCTCGTCGTTGGCACGCGCCAGAATCAGTCCGCCGCGCGGCCCGCGCAGCGTCTTGTGGGTCGTGGTGGTGACGACGTCGGCGTGGGGCACCGGGTTCGGATAGATACCGGCCGCCACCAACCCCGCCACGTGCGCCATGTCGACCACGAAATAGGCGCCGACGCTCTTGGCGATCACCGCGAAGCGCGCCCAGTCGATGACGCGCGAGTAGGCGGAGAAGCCGGCAATGATCAGGCGCGGACGGTGCTCCTCGGCCAGGCGCTGCACCTGCTCGTAGTCGATCTCACCGCTGTCGGGGCGGATACCGTATTGCGCGGCACGAAAGAACTTGCCGGAGAAGTTGACCTTGGCTCCATGCGTCAGGTGTCCACCGTGGTCGAGGCTCATGCCGAGAATCGGATCGCCGGGCTGTACCAGGGCGAGGTAGGCCGCGGCGTTCGCCTGCGAGCCCGAGTGCGGCTGCACATTGGCGAAGTCGGCGCTGAAGAGTTTCTTGGCTCGATCGATCGCCAGCTGCTCCACCACGTCGACGTACTCACAGCCGCCGTAGTAGCGCTTGCCCGGATAGCCTTCCGCGTACTTATTGGTGAGCACCGAGCCCTGCGCCTCGAGCACCCGCGGACTGGCGTAGTTCTCGGACGCGATCAGTTCAACGTGGTCTTCCTGGCGACGACGTTCGCCGGCCAGCGCCTCGGCCAGCTGCGGATCGAAGCCTTCGATCGTCATGGTGCTGCGAAACATGAGCCGTTCTTTGCGGTTACGCGCGCCTTTTGGGGGCGCGAATTGTACCGGAACGACCCGGCAGCCGCCCGGTCGCGGGGTGCCGCGGGGACGGAAGGCTCGCGACAGGTCCTTAAAAGCGCCTGGCGGGGGTCTTAAGCCGGCAGCAGGTTCTCGACCACGGCGGTCCAGGCCTGCGCGACGTTGCTGCGGTTGTAGCCCCCGCCGCCGAGCGCCAACACCCGCCCGTGACCGAGCGAGTCCGCGAGCGTCGCCAGATCACGCGCGGCCCGGCCGTGAGCCTCGCGGGAGAAGCGCAGGTGCGTGATCGGGTCGCCCTCGAGGCTGTCGGCGCCGCACTGCAGGATGATGAACTCGGGCGCGAAGCGCTCGAGATGCGTCAGCACCTGCGGCCAGACCTTGCCAAATAGGGCGTCGTCCGCCCCGGGCGGCAGCGGCACGTTCAGCTTCATGCCGACCGCGTTGCCGCGGCCGGTTTCCGCGGCCGTGCCGGTGCCGGGGTAGAGGTAGCGCCCGTCCTCGTGCAGATCGGCGAACACCACCGCAGCGTCGTCCTCGAAGGCGTAGAACACCCCGTCACCGTGGTGCGCGTCGATGTCGACGTAAGCGATGCTGGCAAGCCCGGCGCGCTTGAGCTGCTCGATGGCCACGCCGCAGTCGTTGAAGACGCAGAATCCGGCGGCGCGGTTGCGGGCGGCGTGATGGAGGCCGGCAATCGGCACGAAGGCGCGCCGGCATTCCCCGTTCATGATCGCGCGCATGCTGCCGAGGGTGGCGCCGACCACACCGGCGGCCGCCTCGTACACTCCCTTGAATGCCGGCGTGTCGCCGCCGTCGAGCAGCCCCGAACCGCTCGCCGAGCGCTCGCGCACGAACTCCAGATACTCGCCGGTGTGGAACGAGCGCAGTTCCTCGTCACTGGCGCTGCGTGGGTCGAGCAGCTGCACCCTGGAAGCCAGCCCGCGCGCGGAAAACTCGCGCATGAAAGCCGCCAGCCGATCGGGACCAAATGGATGACCGTCGCCGAAGCCATAGCGCGCGAGGCGTTCACTGACGACCACTGCAACGCTGCTCATGGCGGTTTTTTGGACGAATACTCCTGGGCACCCGCGAAGGGCGCGCCAGCCTAACACAGTGGCGTCGCCGCGCAGGGGCAAGCAGCATCGCCCGCAGCGACCGCGGCGCCTCTATAATTGGCCTTGCATTTCTTTACAGTCGAAGGCCCATGGCTCAATACATCTACACTATGAATCGCGTCTCGAAGCTGGTGCCGCCCAAGCGCGTCATCCTCCGAGACATCAGCCTGTCATTCTTTCCGGGCGCCAAAATTGGCGTGCTGGGTCTGAATGGCTCGGGCAAATCCTCGCTGCTCAAGATCATGGCCGGCCTGGACAGCGGCTTCGACGGCGAGGCGCGCCCGCAGAGCGGCATCCGCATCGGCTTCCTGCCACAGGAGCCGCAGCTCGATCCGGACAAGGACGTGCGCACCACCGTGATGGAGGGCCTGGGCGAGACCTTCCGGCAGCTCGAGGAGTTCAACCAGATCAGCGAGAAGTTCGCCGAGCCCATGGACGACGATGCCATGAACGAGCTGCTGGCGCGTCAGGCGCAGCTGCAGGACGCGATCGATGCGGCCGGCGGCTGGGAGCTCGAGCGCAAGCTCGAGATCGCCGCCGACGCGCTGCGGCTGCCGCCCTGGGATGCCGGCATCGGCATGCTGTCCGGCGGCGAGAAACGCCGCGTCGCGTTGTGCCGTCTGCTGCTGTCGGCGCCGGACATGCTGCTGCTGGATGAGCCGACCAACCACCTCGACGCCGAGTCGATCGCCTGGCTCGAGCGCTATCTGGAGAACTATCCGAGCACGGTCATCGCCGTCACCCACGATCGCTACTTCCTCGACAACGTCGCCGGCTGGATTCTCGAGCTCGATCGCGGTTATGGCATTCCCTGGCATGGCAACTATTCGTCCTGGCTCGAGCAGAAAGAACAGCGCCTGGCGCTCGAGGAGCGGGAGCGCGAAGCGCTGCGCAAGACACTCGCGCACGAGCTCGAGTGGGTGCGCCAGAATCCGAAGGCCCGTCAGGCCAAGAGCAAGGCGCGCCTGCAACGCTACGAGGAGCTGGCCTCGCGCGAGTTTCAGGAGCGCAACGAGACCAACGAGATCTACATCCCGCCCGGTGAGCGGCTCGGCGAGCTGGTGATCGCGGCCGAGGGCCTGCGCAAGGGTTACGGTGACCGGCTGCTGATCGACAACCTCAGCTTCAATCTACCGCGCGGCGGCATCGTCGGCATCATCGGCCCGAACGGTGCCGGCAAGACCACGCTGTTTCGCATGCTCACCGGGGCCGAGCCGCCCGACGCCGGCGCAGTGCGCATTGGGCCCACGGTCAAACTCGCCTATGTGGACCAGTCGCGCCAGACGCTCGATGACAAGAAGACCGTGTGGCAGGAGATCTCCGGCGGCCTCGACCTGATCAAGGTCGGCAGCTACGAGACGCCTTCGCGCGGCTACGTGGGCCGTTTCAACTTCAAGGGTACGCAGCAGCAGCAGCTGATCGGCGAACTGTCCGGCGGTGAGCGCAACCGCGTGCACCTCGCCAAGGTGCTGCGCGCCGGCGGCAACGTGCTGCTGCTCGATGAGCCGACCAACGACCTGGACGTCGAGACGCTGCGCGCGCTCGAGGAAGCACTGCTCAACTTCCCCGGCTGCGCGGTGGTCATCTCGCACGATCGCTGGTTCCTGGACCGCATCGCCAGCCACATTCTCGCCTTCGAAGGCGAGTCGCAGGTGGTGTGGTTCGAGGGCAATTACCAGGAATACGTCGAGGACTTCAAACGGCGCAAGGGCGAGGATGCGGCGCAGCCGCACCGCATCAGGTACAAGCCGCTGACGCGTTGACGGAGCGCGCCGCCCCGACTCGATGAGCACGGAACAGTCCGCAGCGGGCGATGAGAGCACACTGTGGCGCTGGGCGGGACCGCTCGCCGCGCTGGTGATCTTCGCCGCCGTGGTGGTGGTGCTGCATCACCAGCTGGCGCATCTGCACGTCAAGAGCGTGCTCGCCCACTTGCACGCGATCCCGCGGCACCAGGTGTTGGCCGCCCTGGCCTTCACCGCGCTCAGCTACTGGCTGCTGACCACCTACGAGGTGGTGGCGCTCGCCTACCTGCGACGCGCGATCCCCTACACGCGCGTGCTGTTCACCTCCTTCATCGCCTACTCGTTCGGTCACACGCTCGGTTTCGCCGCCTTCACCGGCGCAGCGATCCGTTTCCGCCTGTATGCGACGGCGGGCATCAGTGCCATCGATGTCGCGACCGTCACCGCTTTCTGCAGCCTGTCGCTCGGTATCGGGCTGGCGACCGTGTCGGGTGTGTCGCTGCTGCTGGAGCCGGGCCATGCCGCGGCCGTGCTGCGCCTGCATCACAACTGGTCGCTGCTGGTCGGCACGCTGCTGCTGCTGGTGGTGGGCGCCTACGTACTGTGGGCGTGCTTGGCGCGCACGACACTCGAAATCCGTGGCTGGGCGCTGCGTGCGCCCGGACCGCTGATCGGACTCACGCAGCTCGCGCTGTCGGTCGGCGATCTGTCGCTGTCCTCCGCGGTGCTGTGGTCGCTGCTGCCGGCGAGCGCCCACATCGGCTTCGTCAGTTTCCTCGGGGTGTACGCCGCGGCGGTGATCGTCGGGATCGTGAGCCACGTGCCGGGCGGTGTGGGCGTGTTCGAAGCGGTCATCCTGTTCACACTGCCGGGCGTGCCGACCGATGCGTTGCTCGGCTCGCTGCTCGCCTACCGTGCGGTGTATTACGTCGTGCCGCTGGTATTCGGCACACTGTTGTTTGGCTCCAAGGAGCTCGCGGCGCAGCGCCAGCGCTTCGTTTGGGCGCAGGAGCTGGCGAGTCTGTATATCGCCCCGGTGGTGCCGCAGATTGCCGGTGCGCTTACCTTCCTCGCCGGTGCGCTGCTGTTGTTCTCCGGCGCGACGCCGGCGGTCGATGAACGTCTGGCGTTTCTTGACCGGTTCCTGCCGCTCGCGGTGCTCGAGGTGTCGCACCTGGTCGGCAGCGTGGTGGGGCTCGCGCTGCTGGTGTTGTCGCGCGCACTGTTCCGCCGCGTCCAGGCGGCCTACCACATCGCCGTGTGGCTGTTGCTCGCCGGCATCTTCGCGTCGCTGCTGAAGGGGCTGGATTTTGAGGAAGCGAGCCTGCTGGTGCTGGTGCTCGCGGTGCTCACGCTCGGGCGGCGGGCGTTCTACCGGCCGACCGCCATCCTGGCCGAGCGCTTCACGCCGGCATGGGTGGCGAGCATTGTCGGCGTGGTCGCCATGGCGATGTGGATCGGCATCGTTTCCTACCGGCACGTCAGCTATTCGCACGAGCTGTGGTGGACCTTCGCGCTCGATGGCAACGCGCCGCGCATGCTGCGCGCCACGCTCGCCGTGATCGTGCTCGGCACCGCCTATCTGCTCCTCAACATGTTGCGTCCGGCGCGTCCGGAACCGGCGGTCGCTGGTGCCGAAGAACTCGAACGCGCGCGACCGCTGATCGCGGCCTGTGACCTGACGCTGGCGAACGCCGCGCTCACCGGCGACAAGCGGCTGCTGTTCAGCGACGCCGGTGACAGCTTCATCATGTATCAGATCGCCGGGCATAGCTGGATCGCGCTCGGCGACCCAATCGGCTCGGGCGAGGGAGCCGAGGAGCTGGTGTGGCGGCTGCGCGAGATCTCCGATCACCACGGCGGGCAGACCGTGTTCTACCAGGTGTGCACCGACCGCCTGGCGTTGTACGTGGACCTGGGGCTGGCGGCGCTCAAGATCGGCGAGGAGGCACGTGTGCTGCTCGCGGATTTCTCGCTCGAGGGCGCTGCGCGCGCCGAGCTGCGCCAGGCGCACCGCCGGGCGCAGCGCGACGGCGCCAGTTTCGAGCTGGTGCCCGTAGAGCAGCTCGAGGCGCTCATGCCCGAGCTGCAGCGCATCTCCGATGCCTGGCTCGCCTCCAAGTCGACGAGCGAGAAGCGCTTCTCGGTCGGCGCCTTCACGCCCGGGTATCTGCGGCAGTTCCCGGTGGCCGTCGTGCGCTCCGAGGGGCGGCCGACGGCGTTCGCCAATCTGTGGACCACCGCTACCAAGGCCGAGCTGTCGGTCGATCTGATGCGCTTCGGAGCCGATGCCCCGCGCGGCTCGATGGACTACCTGTTCATCGAGCTGATGCTGTGGGGTCGGGCGCAGGGCTATCGCTGGTTCAACCTCGGCATGGCGCCGCTGTCGGGCCTGGAAGCCCATCCGCTCGCGCCGGCCTGGCACCGCGTGGGCAATTTCATCTTCCGCCACGGTGAGCACTTCTATAACTTCGAAGGTCTGCGCCGCTACAAGAGCAAGTTCGATCCGGTGTGGGAACCGCGCTATCTGGTGGCGCGCGGCGGCATCGCCCTGCCGCGGGTGCTCATCGATGTGTCGGTGCTGATCGCCGGCGGCGTCAAGGAGTTGTTTGCCCGATGAACCCACACCCGCGACTGCTGCGCGCTGCGCTCGCCGGCTGCGCGCTGCTAGTGCTCGCAGCGCCCGTGGCCAGCGCGCCCAGCGCCCTCACGCGCACGCCGGCGCCGGCCGCCCGCGCTGACGCCGACGACCACTACGCCACGCACCTGCCCGCCGGGCGCTTCGGGACGGCCACTGTCTATATTCCCGAGGGTCAGCCGCGCAGCGTGGCGCTGTTCGTCTCCGGCGACGGCGGCTGGGAACTCGGAGTACGCAGCATGGCGCAGGCCCTGAGCGATCTGGGCGCGGTCGTCATCGGCGTCGATGTGCGCCAGTACTTCGCCTCGTTGAGGAAGGCCACGCAGCGTGCCGATGCACCCTGTCAGATGATCGCTGCGGACTTCGAGGCGCTCAGTCACCAGGTGCAGAAAGAGATCGGCATGAGCGAGTACCACGTGCCGTTCTTGGTCGGCTATTCCTCCGGTGCGACCGTGGTCTATGCGGCACTGGTGCAGTCACCACCGGGCACATTCGCCGGCGCTCTCAGTCTCGGCTTCTGCGCCGATCAGGATTTTGGCGGCGCGCAGCTGTGTCCCGGTGCCGGACTACGCTACGCAGCGAACGCACACCACGAGCTGGTGTTCGCACCTGCCACGACACTGCGGCAGCCCTGGCTCGCGTTGCAGGGACAGCAGGACCAGGTGTGCAACGCCAAGGCGGCGCAGGACTTCGCCGCCCAGGTGCATAACGGCGCCAGCGTGCAGCTGCCACTGGTCGGTCACGGCTTCTCGGTCGAGCGCAACTGGATGCCGCAGTTCCGCGCCGCGTACGCGCGCCTGAGTGCGCCCGCGCCAGCCGCCGCGGCCACGCGGCCCAGCGATATCAGCGACCTGCCGCTGCAGGAGGTGCGTGCCGAGGGCGACAGCGAGGAGTTCGCGCTGCTGCTCACGGGCGATGGCGGCTGGGCCGGACTCGACCAGGAGCTGGCCGCGCGGCTCGCGGCCAGCGGGGTGGCGACGGTGGGACTGAACTCGCTCAAGTACTTCTGGACCGAGCGCTCGCCCGATGAGACCGCGCGCGACGTGGCACGGGTGCTGCGCTACTACCTGAGCGCCTGGAACAAGCAGAAGGTGCTGCTGGTCGGCTACTCGTTCGGCGCCGACGTGTTGCCTTTCGTGGTCAAGCGGTTACCGGCGGAGCTGCGCGCGCACATTGCGAGCGTCAGCCTGCTGGGGATCGACGCACACGCCTCCTTCGAGATCAGCATCGCCGACTGGGTCGGGAATGGGGCCACAGGTCCTGCGACCGAGCCCGAGGTGACCGGGCTCGGCCAGCTGCCGGTATTGTGCATCTATGGCGAGGGCGAGACCGATTCGATCTGTCCGGGCCTGCCGCCGGGGGCCATCGTGCGCGAACAGATCGGCCATGGGCACCACTTCAGCGGCGACTATGCGCGACTCGCCGCTCGCATCCTGGCCTTTGCCCGCAGCCCCCGCCCTGTGACATAACGTGGCGGCGGATGCGGCCGCGGTACAGCCTGACCGCTGACGGGCGCTGCGCTGGGTTAACATGCTCCGGCGGCGCACACAACAACATGAGCCGCGGCGGCCATGTCCTTGTATATCGACTCAAGCAGCCACCTGCATCACGACCTAGACAAGAATCTGGTCGTGACCTGTCCGCATTGCCAGGCGGTGGCGCACATCACCCCGAGTGCCGTGCCACGCTTCGAGGATCTGCAGCTCTACCGGCCGCGGCAGGTGGGCCTGGTGTACCTGTGCGATGCCTGCCACATGCCGATCTTCCTGCGCTTCACCGTGCGCGTGTATGGCGCCACCCGCGTGGAGCTGTCACCACAGTTCACCGAGGTGGAACGCGCGCGCGAGAAGTTCACTTTCACCTACATCCCGGAAGACGTGGAGCTGCTGTTCCGCGAAGCGCTCGCCTGCTACTCGCAGGGCGCTTTCAATGCGTTTGCCTCCATGTGCCGGCGCACCGCCCAGAGCATGTTTGCCGACCTGGGCGAAGCCGGCAAGCTGCGGCTGTTCGATGAGCTGAATGCGGTGCGCGAACTGGCCAACATCTCGCCGGAGATCTTCACCAAGATGAAGAGCGTGCTGTTCGGCGCCGAGGGCGTGGCGCGCTCCGGGCTGCCGCTGCTCGATGGCTACGAGGCAGGCATCATGCTCGAAGTCGTGAAGGACCTGCTCTACGAGGCCTACGTGCGTAAGGGCAAGCTGCAGCAGGCGATCATGGTGCGGCGCTTCTTCCTCGATGAGACCGGCAGCCACGTGGCGCCGTTCATCCCCGCCGACACGCCTTAGCCAACGAAGCGGCGCGCGTTGCGGAACAGCCGCATCCAGCCGCTGTACTCGCCCACGCCCGGCGGGTGCCAGGAATTCTGCAGATAGCGGAATGAGCGCTCCGGGTGCGGCATGGTGACTGTCACGCGACCGTCGCTGTTGCACAGCGCCGCGATGCCGTGCGGCGTGCCGCTCGGATTGGCCGGATAGGTGAGCGCAACGCGCCGATCGGCGTGTGCGTAGCGCAGTCCCACCAAACCACTCGCCAGGCAGGCATCCGCAGCCGCTGCGCTGGCGAATTCCGCACGCCCCTCACCGTGCGACAGCGCGATCGGCAGCAGCGAGCCGTGCATGCCGGCGAACAACACTGACGGCGACGGCAGAATCTCGACCTGCGTGAAGCGCGCCTCGTGCTGCTCGCTCTTGTTGCGCACGAAACGCGGCCAGTGAGCGGTGCCAGGAATGAGCTCCCTGAGCGCGGCAAACATCTGGCAGCCGTTACAGATACCAAAGGCGAAGGTGTCGGTGCGCGCGAAGAAGCGCGCGAACTCGGCGCGCACCGCCGCATGAAACAGCACCGACTTGGCCCAGCCCTCACCGGCCCCGAGCACATCGCCGTAGGAGAAACCTCCGCAGGCCACCAGGCCCTTGAACTCGCCCAGGCCGCGCCGCCCGCTCAGCAGATCGGTCATGTGTACGTCGTGCGCGCTGAAACCGCAGGCATCGAACACCGCCGCCGTCTCGATCTGGCTGTTGACGCCCTGCTCGCGCAGAATGGCGATCGCCGGCCGTACCCCGCGCACGATGTAAGGCGCCGCCACGTCCTCCTGCGGATCGAAGGTCAGTGCCACGGTGAGCCCCGCAGCATCCTCGGCGGTCTGCGCGGCGAACTCCTCATCGGCAGACTGCGGGTCGTCGCGCAACCGCCGCAGGCGCCATGAGGTCTCCGACCAGGCGGCGCGCAGATCAGCCCAGCGCTCATCGAACTGCACATCGCCGACGCGGATCTGCACCCGCAGCTCGCTCACCGGAGCGCCGAGGTAAAGCGCGGCGCCGCCCAGACCATGGCGCGCGAGTACTTCGGCGAATGCGGGCTCATCGCCCGCCAGAATCTGCACCACCACGCCGAGTTCCTCGGCGAACAGCTGCGCCAGCGCGTTGCCGCGCGCCGCCGGCAGCGCGATATCGAGCCCGCAGTGGCCGGCGAACGCCATCTCCAGCAGGGTCACCAGCAGCCCGCCATCGGAACGGTCGTGATAGGCGCGCAGCATGCCGGCATCGCGCAGCTCAGCGAGCGCTGCCGCCAGCTGCCGCAGGCGCTGTGGGTCATCCAGATCCGCCGGCTCCTCGCCCAGCTCAGCGTAAACCTGCGCCAGCGCCGATCCGCCCAGACGGTTGCGGCCAGCGGCCAGGTCGATGAGCCACAGCGAGCTCGGGCGCTCCTCCAGTTCCAGCGCCGGGGTGAGCGTGCGGCGCACGTCCTTGACCGGCGCGAAGGCGGACACGATGAGCGACACCGGGGCCACCACGCTCTTGCTAGCGCCGCCCTCGGACCAGGCGGTCTTCATCGAGAGCGAATCCTTGCCGACCGGAATGGCGAGGCCGAGCTGCGGGCACAACTCCTTAGCGACCGCGCGCACCGTGGCATAGAGCGCGGCGTCCTCGCCGGGCTCGCCGCTCGCTGCCATCCAGTTGGCCGACAGACGCACGTTGCTGAGTGCACCGATATCGGCGGCCAAGAGGTTGGTGAGTGCTTCGCCGACCGCGAGGCGTCCCGAGGCGGGCGCATCCAGCAGCGCCACCGGCGTGCGCTCCCCCATCGCCATGGCCTCCCCGGCCGCGCCCTGGAAGTCGACCAGAGTAACCGCCACGTCGCTCACCGGCACCTGCCAGGGACCAACCAGCTGATCGCGACTCACCAGTCCGCCGACGTTGCGATCGCCGATGGTGATCAGAAAGCCCTTGTCAGCGACCGCCGGCAGCCGCAGCACGCGATAGGCCGCCTCGCGCAAATCCAGGCGCGCGCTGTCGAAGGGGCGGCGCGCTGTCGGGCGGCTCAGCGCCTCGCGCGTCAGACGCGGCGGCTTGCCGAGCAGCACGTCGAGCGGCATGTCGACCGGCTCGTCGTGGAACAGCGGGTCGTGGACGCGCAGCTGTCCGCTGTCGTCGATCGTGCCGATGACAGCGAGCGGGCAGCGTTCGCGCGCGGCAATGGCCTGCAGCTGCACCACCGCCGCGGCCTCGACCACCAGCACGTAGCGCTCCTGTGCCTCGTTGCACCACAGTTCCATCGGCGACATGCCGGCTTCGGCGCTCGGGATGCTGCGCAGGTCAATGCGCGCGCCACGCTCGCCGTGCGCTACCGCCTCGGGCACCGCGTTCGAGAGTCCGCCGGCGCCGACATCGTGAATGAGCAGAATCGGATTTTCCTCGCCGAGCGCCCAGCAGTGATCGATGACCTCCTGCGCGCGGCGCTGCATCTCGGCGTTGCCGCGCTGTACCGAGGCGAAATCCAGATCCTGGCTCGAACTACCGCTGCCCAGCGATGAGGCGGCGCCGCCCCCCAGACCAATGAGCATCGCCGGACCGCCGAGGATCGCTACCCGCGCGCCGACCGGTACCGGCGCCTTGTGCACGTGGGCACGGCGCACGTTGCCGAGGCCGCCGGCGATCATGATCGGCTTGTGATAGCCGCGCACACGCCCGCGCGGGTCACCGGTCACGTGCTGCTCGAAGGTGCGGAAATAGCCGCAGATGGCCGGCCGGCCGAACTCATTGTTGAACGAGGCTGCACCGATCGGCGCCTCGAGCATGATGTCGAGCGGTGAGGCAATGCGTCCCGGGGCGCCGAACTCGTGCTCCCAGGGCCGCTGGTAGCCGGGGATGCGCAGGTTGGAAACGCTGAAGCCGGTGAGACCTGCCTTGGGCTTCGCGCCGCGGCCGGTGGCGCCCTCATCGCGAATCTCCCCGCCCGAGCCGGTCGCGGCGCCGGCAAACGGCGAGATCGCGGTCGGATGGTTATGCGTCTCGACCTTCATGAGGATGTCGATCGGCTCGCGGCTGGCGCGGTAGATGCCACTCAGCGGATCAGGGAAGTAACGTCCCCCCTGGCAGCCGACGATCACCGCGGCGTTGTCCCGGTAAGCCGACAGTACGCCGCTCGGACTGGCGGCGTGGGTGTGGCGGATCATCGCGAACAGCGATTCCGGCTGCGGCTGCCCGTCGATGCTCCAGTGGGCATTGAAGATCTTGTGGCGGCAGTGCTCGGAGTTCGCCTGCGCGAACATCATGAGTTCGGCGTCGGTCGGATCGCGCCCGAGGCGCGCGAAGCTCGCCAGCAGGTAATCCATCTCGTCGGCCGACAAGGCCAGTCCCAGGCGCTGATCGGCCGCGGCGAGCGCCGCGCGCCCGCCGGCGAGCGCAATGCGCGTGAACGGCTGCGGCGCCGTCTGCTCAAACAGGCGCGCAGCATCGGTCGGGTCGAGCAGTACGGTTTCGGTCATACGATCGTGCAGCAGCGGCGCCAGGCGCAGCAGGCGCTCGCTGCCGAGCGGCCGCGCTGCGGTGAGCGTATAGCCGATGCCGCGCTCGATGCGTCGCACCGCGCTCAGGCCGCACACGTGCGCGATGTCGCTCGCTTTACTCGACCAGGGTGAGATGGTGCCGATGCGCGGCACCGTCAGCAGCGTCTCACCGTGCATGCTGGCCGGCGCTGCGCCGCGCGGCCCGTACTCAAGCAGCGTCTCCAGCACGGCGCGCGCCTGCTCGCCGAGCGGCTCAGCGAGATCGACGAAGTGGATGAAGTGCGCAGTAAGTGCGCTCACCGCAGGCTCGAGCGCAGTTACCCGCTCGAGCAGTTTGGCGAGACGGAACGCAGAGAGTGCGGCCGAGCCGCGCATCTGCAGCATGGTCAAACGCGCATCACTTCTTCTCACTCGGCGGTGTCGAGTACATCGGCATGGGAAACTGCGCGACGTTCGCGCCGCTCTCCAGCGCACTGATCTTGCTGATGCCGTGCTTCTTCACCTCGTCGATCCGCAGGATCGAATGCATCGGCAGAAAGGTGCGCTTGACTCCGGCGAACTCGCCCTTGACGCGCTCTTCGGCGGGGTCGAGCACCACGCTGGAACGCTCACCAAACATAAGCTCTTCGACCTCGATGAAGCCGAACAACTCGCCGTGACTGACGCGGCGCGCGTACACCTCATAAACCTTGCCCTGATTCACGAACATAATCCGGAAAATGTGACTGGTTGCCATGGCGGCTTTCAGGGCTGCTGCTAGTTTGGACGCTGACATTATATGTCCGGGCGCCGCCGCGCCCGCGGGGAACTTTGGCTTCGGCAATTCGCCTACGGACGGATGACTCTTTGAGTCGGGGGACCATGCTCAGGCTGCGAATCGTCAGTGATCAGCGGCGTTCGCTGGCCGAGCGCAGCAGCGCCATTTTCTCTGTCGAGGGCGGCACCATCGGGCGCTCGGCCGACAAT
>DATHMN010000060.1:0-5706 GCA_035487135.1 Steroidobacteraceae bacterium
TCAAGTTTGTCCGACGCCACCTGATTGCCATCGCGGTCGCGTGCGCCTTGGTGCTGACCCTGGCCGGCGGTCTTGCGGCAACGAGCTACGAGGCAAGGGTCGCCTCCGTACAGCGCGATGCCGCGCGGCAGGCGCAACTGCGCTCGCTGACGCAAACCGCCGCGGCACGCCTGAAAGATGCGGATGTTGCCGGAGCATTGAACATCATTCTCAATGTGCTGCCACAACCGGGCGAGCGCCGGGCGTACACCGCTGAAGCGCTGAGCGTGTTTCAGCAGGCCCGTGCCACCGACGCCCAGTTGTTTGCCATCACCGGGCACGAAGACCGGGTGCGCACCGCCGCCTTTTCACCCGACGGCGCCCGCATCGTGACCGCCTCCTACGATCGGACCGCGCGCATCTGGGATGCGCTCACGGGCCGCGAGATCCGCCAGCTGCGCGGCCACACGGATTGGGTGGTCGCTGCCGCGTTCTCACCCGACGGCGCGCGCATCGTCACGGCTTCTTACGATCGGACCGCGCGCCTGTGGGATGCCGCCAGCGGAGGCGAGATCCGCCAGTTGCGCGGCCACACGGGTGCGGTGACCTGGGCGGCCTTCTCGCCGGACGGCCGGCGCATCGTGACCGCCTCAAACGACAAGACCGTCCGCATCTGGGATGCCGACAGCGGCCAGCAGCTGCTGCTGCTGGATGGCCATACGGACGTGGTACGCACGGCGGCCTTCTCGCCGGACGGCGCACGGGTCGTTACAGCGTCGTACGACAAGACCGCCGGCATCTGGGACGCCGCGAGCGGACGCGAGATCCGGCGGCTGCGCGGCCACACGGACGTGCTGTTCTCGGCGGCCTATTCGCATGACGGCCGGCGCATCGTGACCGCCTCCAACGACCAGACCGCGCGTGTCTGGGACGCCGCGAGCGGTCAGGAGCTGCGCCTGCTGAGTGGCCACACCAATGCGCTGTTCTCGGCCGTGTTCTCTCCCGATGACCGGCGCATCGTCACGGCGTCACTCGATAAGACCGCGCGGATCTGGGATGCCGCGACCGGGCAACAAATTCTGCTGCTGAGCGGGCACACCGATGCGTTGATCGCGGCAGCGTTCTCGCCCGACAACCGGCACGTCGTCACCGCATCACTCGACCGCACGGCGCGCGTCTGGGATGCCGCGAGCGGTCGCGAGATGCTGCTGCTGGGCGGGCACACGAGCTGGGTCATCGCGGCGGCGTTCTCGGCCGACGGCCGGCGCGCGGTCACGGCGTCGGCCGACAAGACTGCGCGCATCTGGGATGCCGCTACGGGTCGGGAACTGCTGCTGCTGAGCGGACATACACAGGCAGTGAGCTCGGCCGCGTTCTCGCCTGACGGTCGCCGTGTCGTCACCGCCTCGCTCGATCGGACTGCGCGCATCTGGGATGCGTTGACGGGTCGCGAACTGCTGCTGCTGAGCGGACACACGCAGACGGTGAACTGCGCCGCCTTCTCGCCCGACGGCCGCCGTGTGGTCACCGCGGGTTACGACAAGACCGCACGCGTCTGGGATGCCGTCACCGGCCGACAGCTTCTGCTCCTCGGCGGCCATACCGATCTGGTCACCGCGGCAGCGTTCGCGCCCGACGGCCGGCGCATCGTCACTGCGGCATACGACAAGACTGCGCGCATCTGGGACGCCGCGACGGGACAACAACTGTTGCTGTTAAGTGGACACACCGATGCGGTGAACTCGGCCGCATTCTCTGCCGACGGCCAACGCGTGGTCACCGCGTCGGCCGACAAGACCGCACGCATCTGGGATGCCGCCAGCGGGCGCGCGACGCTGCAGCTGAGCGGGCACACCGACATCGTGGAGAGCGCCGCGTTCTCACCGGACGGCACCCGCATTGCGACGGCATCGGACGACCGCAGCGCCCGCATCTGGGACGCGGTGACCGGACGGGAACTCATGATGCTGAACGGCCACACGGGGGGAAACGTGGAGTCGGCAGCGTTTTCGCCCGACGGGCGGCGCGTCATCACGGCCTCGTACGACCAGACCGCCCGTATCTGGGAGGTGCGCGTGCCGTCACTCGAGACTCAGATCGGCTGGGCGCAGGCTGCGCAATTTGATCCGTTATCGAGCGCGGAGCGCTTTCAGCTCGGGCTGGCAGCGCCGGCGGATGCTCACCGCTGGCCGGCTGCCAGCACGAAATGCGATGAAGTTGCCGCGGCACCCTACGATCCTGACCGGCGCGCTGCGGGTGTCACAACGGAGCAAATTGTGACGGACATCGCGCTGCGGGTCTGTGCTGAAGGCTCCACGGGCGCTGACGGTACGGCACGTTTGGACTATCAGCGCGGCCGCGCCCTGGTGGCGAACGGCAGCGTGCCTGCGGCCCGGCGCGATTTTGAAGACGCCCTCGCTCACGGCTACCGCAGCGCGGCCATCGATCTGGCGCGGCTGTTATCGCGGCCGGCGACCGGCATGCTGGATGTCCCGCGCGCAGTCCGGCTGTATCAACAAGCCTGGAAAGATGGAGTAACGATTGCGGCTTTCGACCTGGGCGATCTCTACGAGCACGGTATCGCACAGGGCGGCAACCGGGGCGGCAACCAGGGCGGCTACTGGCTAGCGCCGGATGAGTCGCAGGCATGGTCTTGGTATCGAAAGGCAGCCGAGGCAGGGCAGCCGGATGCTCTGGCACGTTTTGCCGAGGCGGACGATGACGCGGCATTTGCGGCAAAAAAAGCCGCGGACCAAAACGCATCTCTCACCCGCGCGCTTGAGTATTACGCCGCGGCCGCCGAACGGGCCCGTATCGAAGTCTGGCCGGACGATGTCTGGAGAAATTGGCGCTACCGACGGGCCTCGCTCGCGCGCCTGCTTGCGCAGCAGGGAATGATGCAGGAAGTCGCCCGGGTCTATGACGGCGTGCGCCAGCGCTACGCGCCGCCACCCGCTCAGTGGGAGCGCCTGCTCTCATGGCGCGACTGATCAGGCCGCCGTTGCGCTCGTCGCGGGCGCGAGCGTGGCAGACCCGTACCGCCTAAAAAAAGACCGCGCGCTCGTGCGTTTGTGACTGCACTTCAGCGGCCGGCGTAGGCGCGCAGGCCGGGATCCATCACCTGGGTTCGCAAGTCTCGCTGGAGCGCCTGGCCTGTTCGCCGGGCGATGCGCGTTTGTGCCGGCTAGGGCGAGAGTGATGGCGTGCTGCGATACAGCATCGGTAGGCGCAAGGGATCGACACGTCGCAGCCCTCGCAGTAACGTCACGCTGGACGGCTAGGGTCACCCAGGGTCCAACAGCTCACTCGAAATCCTACAACCGGGAGCGTCACACAATGAGATGCCACAAGTCGAATCCGCGCGGGCGCGGCGCCCTCGCAGTTGTCGTGGCCACAGCCGGACTCACTCTGAGCGCGGTGCACGCCGATGAGCCATTGTGGTCCGGTGGCGACGGCAAACTGGAAGTCGCCAGCACGACCTTCACCGATGGCGGCGCTTTTCCGCCGAGCATGATCTATAACGCAGTCACGAATGGCGTGAACGTCTGTACCGCAGATGGCGCGATGGGTGGTGATCAGTCGCCGCAGCTCGCGTGGACGCATGTGCCGGATCACACGCGCAGCTTTGTGGTGGTGCTGTACGACACGACCGCCTCCTTCACGCACTGGGGCATGTACAACATCGCGCGCGACGTCAGGGCGTTACCCAAGAACGCCGGTACCACAGACAGCCGTTTTGGCACTCAGATCAGCAACGACTTTGGTGATCTCAGCTACGACGGACCCTGTCCACCGGCCGGTGTCGCACCGGATGCGCACCACTACGTGTTCACCGTGTATGCCCTCGACACCGAGCTGACTGTGGAGGGTGCGCCGCCGAATTTTCCGGCCGGCGCAGAAGCTCTTTACCATTCCCTCATACGCGCGGGCCGTGAGGGTCATATCCTGGCAAGCGGCAGCATCGCCTCCTTCTACTCGAGCACGCCCCCCGCCAACTGAGGCGCCGAGTACTCAGTCTGCCAGGTCTCACGCTCGTCGGTCGTCGGTGAGACCTGCGGCGTACCCTATGCGGAACCACCGCGTGCCTCGCGCGCCAGTCCGGTTATGCGGCGGCCACAGGTGGTGTCCGGTAGACCGTTGCGCCAGCACGTTGCGCTGCAACTCGCTCTCCCCCTAAGATCGAGGAACAAGAACGATTCAGGGCGCGGCCCGGACGCCACGGCCCGGTTAACCTATGGGCGCTGCAGTTGACTTGCGGTGACCACCCCAGTTTGAGGTGCAGCGGCATGGCCGATGTCTTCGTTTCCTACGCCCGCGGCGACAAGGCACGCGTCGCGCCGCTCGTGACGGCGATTGAGGCGCAGGGCTGGTCGGTCTGGTGGGATCCGGCGATTGATGCCGGCCAGCAGTTCGACGATCAGATTGATGCGGAACTCCAGGCAGCCAGTGCCGTCGTGGTGGTGTGGACACCGACATCGGTGACCTCCCGCTGGGTACGCGGCGAGGCGCGCGATGCTGCCGAGCGCGGCATCCTGGTGCCGGTGCGATTCGAAGACGCACGCCTGCCCATCGACGCGCGGGCGATTCAAACGACCGACCTCGACAAATGGGGAGAGGACCCCGCCAGCACGTCGTTCCAGGACCTGCTTCGATCGCTCGGGGCCGTCATCAAACGGCAACGCGCGCGTCAATCGACGAAGTCGGCGACCGGCTCGGCGCCAGCTGCATCCGCCGTCCCTGCTCCTCGGGTCGCGGTCTGCGTGCTGCCCTTCGTCAACATGAGCGGCGATCAGGAGCAGGAGTATTTCAGCGACGGCATCACCGAGGACATTATCACCGACCTGAGCAAGGTTTCGGCACTGGCCGTGGTTTCGCGCAACAGTGCCTTTCAGTACAAGGGCAAGCATGTTGATATTTTGAAACTGGCACGCGAGCTCAAGGTCGGCCACGTTTTGGAAGGCAGCGTGCGCAAGGCGGGTGGTCGGGTGCGGATTACCGCCCAGCTGGTCGACGGTTCGAGCAACGGTCATGTATGGGCCGAGCGCTACGATCGCGACCTGAATGACATCTTCGCCCTGCAGGCCGAAATCTCCGAGGCCATCGTCAGGGCACTCAGACTCAAGCTGCTGCCCGAAGAGAAGAGGGCGATCGAGCAGCGCGGCACCGACAATGTCGAGGCCTACAACCTCTACCTCATGGCACGACAATCCTATATCACGGGCCACGAGGGCGATGCCCGCCGAGTGGAAGCAATCGTCCGCCTGTGCAAACGCGCCACCGAAATCGATCCAAGGTATTCGCGCGCCTGGGCGCTCATGGCCATTGGACAAATGAACTTGCGCTTCGTCCACGGCAGGAAAGGCGATGATGGTCTGGAGGCGGCCGAGCGCGCGCTGGCACTGGACGCTAATCTGGCGGAGGCGCACGCAGTGAAGGCGAGAATTTTGGCCCAGCATGGTCGACACGCTGAAGCGGCCGCCGAAATCGATGTCGCCCTGCGTTTGGATTCCGACTCCTATGAGGTCAACAGGGCGGCCGCGTATTTGGCGTTCCGACAGCAACAACTGGACGAGGCCATCCGCTATTACGAGAAGTCGATGAGTCTTATGGAGACTGACCTGAATTCAGGTGCGATGCTCGGCACCTGTTATACCGCGGTCGGAGATTTGCAGGCTGGGCGGCGGGTCGCGCAGATCAATCTTTCCCGAACCGAGAAAACTCTGGCGC
>DATHMN010000061.1:0-3871 GCA_035487135.1 Steroidobacteraceae bacterium
AAAACTGTCCGGCTGAGCCAACACCACATCACCGCGCAGGAAGCGCGCGATATCCTCGCCGAATGCGTTGGCGGTCGGGTAGCGCTCGGCCGGCGACTTCTTTAGCGCCTTGAGAGTGATGGTGTCGAGATCACCGCGCAGCGTCTTCGCCAGCTTGCGGCCCGTCGTGGCACGCGCCTGTAGCGCGCTCTCGCTCGGGCGGACCTGACTGGGCGGGGCCACGTCCCCCTGCAAAATCGCCTCCTCCAGTGCGCCGCGCGAGTCGCGCTTGAGCCGGTAGGGCCGCTCGCCGCTCAACAGCTCATAGAGCATCACACCCAGCGCGTAGACATCCGCGGCGATAGTGATCGGCGCACCGGCGATCTGCTCCGGTGCGGCATAGTCAGGCGTCAGGGCGCGGCCGCCAAGCTGCGTGAGCTGCGTCTCCTTGCCCTCGCCCTCGGTCAGCAGCTTGGCGATCCCAAAATCCAACAGCTGAACCTGGCCCTCCTCAGTGACGAGAATGTTCGAGGGTTTGAGATCGCGATGAATGACCAGATGGGCGTGGGCATATTGCACGGCGCCCAGCACTTGCTGAAAGAGCTGCAGACGCTCGCGGATCGGCAGACGGTGACTGTCGCAGTAGCTGGTGAGTGAGGTGCCGGCGACGTACTCGAGTGCCAGATAGGATTGACCGTCCTCGGCGACCCCGGCGTCGAACAGCCGCGCGATGTGCGGATGATGCAGGCTCGCGAGGATCTCGCGTTCGCGCCCCAGGCGTGCGGTCATCACTTGTCCGGCGAGCGCCGGATGTATCAGCTTCAGCGCCACCTGGCGCTGAAATGAGCCGCCGATGCGCTCAGCGAGCCAGACGCTGCCCATGCCGCCGTGTCCGAGCAGTGCCAGGACTCGGTAGGGGCCGATCTGCTTGCCGATCAGTGCCGGCTCGGCCTCGATCGTTGACTCCAAGAAGCGCGTCAACAGCTCCCGGTCCTCGAGAAGTCCGCTCGCCTGCGCTGCCGCCTGCGAGGCAAACAGCTCGCGCAACACCGCCGCTGATTTCGGCTCACTGCGCGCGAGATCGCGCAGCCACGCAGCGCGCTCGGCAGGTGGCAGGTCGAGCGCCTGGTCCAGCAGCTGCGAGAGTCGCGGGTATTCTGCGAGGCTCAGATCCCGCAGCGGCGTGTCGGACGCCGGCGAGGCACCTTCAGTCTCTTTCAATCAGCCACCACCGCGGCAACCGTGCCGTCCAGAAGTCGCAGACTGAGCGCAGCGGTTATCGGGGTCGCCCGCCTGGTCCCGGTGTGAGGGTCCACCGGCGCAGCTAAGCGTGTCAGCAGCAATGCACGGGGGGTCATGGCGCTCGTTTTTGCTATGGGTGTTGGCGGTACTGACCCGACGAGGAATGCTACTCGCGGTGCAGCCGGCGCTCACCAGTCAATTGGGAAACCTGTTAGCCGCCAGGAATATAGATCCCCGCGGCCACGCATTGCATTTCTAAATTATTGTTTTCGCTACTATTACGCTTGGCGAGCGCAGCGTAGACGCAGATGACATAAGGGACCCTCCTGCCTGCCGGTAGCGACTGATCTGCGGCGCGCCCGACGGACGCACCCCGTTGAATTTGGCGTCGGCCGCTACGAGCCGCTCCGGTTCGACACCACCTTGCGCCGCCCTTCCGCGGAGACTCGTCCGAGCGCATCGATCACGGCATCGCCGAATTCGTTCAGGAACTGGTTGCCAGCCGCGCGCCAAGTCGCGAGAGCCCGCTTGGCGGCTGCGGGGTCATAGGGATTCGCGCGCAGCTGTTCCCGCAGGCCACGCCGTGCATCGGTGACTGTTATGCGGCCACTGCCAGCCGCGGCTCCGGGCGCTGCATGACGCCGCGGAACGCGGCCGCATCCTGCGGATCGAGCTTGCGCTCGATGTTCGCCAGGATGCGCGCCGGCCGCTCGTCTACATGCCAGCCGTGGCTGGCGACCCAGGCGATGAGGAAGCTTTTGGCGCATCCTGCGGCGCTACTTCAGCGTCTTCTTGCGCAGAGGAATCAGTGCGGCGAACACTCGCCATGCGAGGCAGCCGCACCTAGCCAGGTGAGAAAGCCGGCCTCAGCGATTGGCCGGGCGCCAGTCGCTGAACGGCGTGATAAAGATGGAGGCGATGCGCCAGCCGGATTTGGTGCGTACGAATACCCCGCCCCAGCGCACGGGCACGGTGGTGAGACCTTCAGTCAGCAGCAGCGGCGTGACCAGGATCGCGGTGTTGGGCGCGAGACTGCCAATACGCAGCTCGCGCGACTGCGGATCGAGCCGCCAGGCTCCGGACCATGCCTGCTCGAACGCATCGAGCGCCTGGGAGAAGCCAAAGACCGAGTTGCCGCGGTACTGCGCCCAGACGAAGTCCGGCGAATCCAGCAGTACCGCGCCCACTGCCGTGCGGTCGCGGGCGTTCTGCGCACTGATGAAGCGACTGAACACGGCCTGTATCTCACCCTGGGTGGCGCCGTCCGCCGGCGCGACGGCCACCGGCGCGGACACCCGCGGCGCCACCACCGGCGTGGGCACGGGGGTTGTGACGACGGGGGCCGGGGCAGGCATCGGCGTCGCGACGGCCGGCGCTGCCACGACCGGGGGTGCTGCGGCCGGGGGTGCTACGGCCGGGGCTGCTGCGGCTGGTGCCGGTGCAGAAACCGCTGCGCGCGCCTGCGCCGCGTTGGCGGGCACGGTGTAGCCGGCGGTGACAAGCAGACCTTTCTGTTCGGCGTCCGCGCAATTCAGTGGCGTGACCGCCGCATTCTTGATGCCGGTCATGCCGTCCCGGCGTTTGACCAGATCTCCCGAAACACCGTTCGGCTCGGGCTTACCGGACTTCGGATTGACCAGACAGTAATAGCGGTGGCTGTTGGGTGCCGCGCCGACGTCAAAGTGGCCGCGCACCACTTCCTTATTCAGGTCCTCGCCAAAGGCCTGTCTCAGGCTGGAGAGGAAGCCGTCCTTGCTTTCGCTGACCTGCGGGGCGGCCGCCGGTGCAGCTGCCACGGCGGAGTCCTGCGCCCGCGCCGCAGGCGCTGCGCAGCCGAGCGCGCAGCAGAGCAGAGCCGCAAGGTCGAGAGCGCACTGCGCCGGTCGCTTCAAGTTGCTCACGCAATCCCCCTGCAAAAGATTCTTAGGCGGGGGATTCTAGCGGCTCGCCGTGCGCTGCGCCCAGCCGCGCGGGCGCTCTGAAGCTGACCTGCGACCATGCTATCGTGCGCCTCAAGACTAAGGCCGATCGCTCCCGTGTCGCCGACGCGAGCGCGCATCGCCGGGGCCGCAATCGTGACTCCTGAGGAAGCACACCACGAGATTCCCAAGAGCGGGCACCGCTGGATCGACATCAGCGTGGCCGGCTGTGCACTGGTCGTCTCGGTCACCTCGCTGTTCGTCGCCATGAGACACGGCCGCTCCATGGAGCGCATGGCCGAGGCCAACGCCAAATTGGTGCAGGCAAATTCCTGGCCGGTGCTGCAGCGTTACCAGTCGGACACTGGCCCCGTCCCCGGGTCGAAGGTGTATTCGCTCAACGTGGTGAACAACGGCGTCGGACCTGCCAAGGTGGAAGCGGTCGAGGTGACCTGGAAGGGCCAGCCGGTGGCGAGTGTGCGCGAGCTGGTGCGCCTGTGCTGCGAGAACGGCAGCGAAGCCAACGAGCCGGAATTCGAGACCAGCACGCTGATGGGCAGCGTGCTGCGGGCGGCCGAGGTGCGCAAGATCGTCGAGTTTCCCGAAGACGAGCTGCACGATGCGCTCCGAGGGCGCCTGCACCTGGCGATGCGCGAGATCCGCTGGAACGTGTGTTACTGCTCGGTGTTCGATGAGTGCTGGGTCAGCAATCTGGCGAACCTGCATCCGGA
>DATHMN010000062.1:0-18311 GCA_035487135.1 Steroidobacteraceae bacterium
GCCACCTCGAGCTGATCGCCGAGCTGTTCGACTCACGCAGCATCCTCAAGGCGTCCAAGCGCCTGAGTCTCACCCAGCCGACCGTCACCCGGGCGCTGCAGGACGTCGAATCAACGCTCGGGGTGGCGCTGTTCACCCGCAACAACCGCGGACTGGAACCGACACCCTACGGTGAGATTTTCGCGCGGCACTGCAAGATCGTGCTCGCGCAGCTGCGCCATGCGGCCGAAGAGCTGGAGAACCTGCGCGCGGGCTACAGCGGCAAAGTGACCGTAGGGACGCTGCTCGCCGCCTCGGCGAGCATCTTGCCGGAGGCCATCGCGCTGCTCAAAAAGGAGCGCCCGGGGGTCGCGATCAGCGTCGTGGTCGGCACCCACGACATTCTGGTGCCATCGCTCCTGGTGGGCGATCTGGATATGGTGCTCGGACGGCTGCCGGAACAGGGCCGCAGCCGGGCGCTGGTGTACGAAGAATTCTACGCCGAGCCGATCTGCCTGGTGGTGCGCCGCGGGCATCCGCTCGCGCGCAAGCGACGCATCGGACTGCGCGAGCTGGTGAACGAAGCGTGGCTGCTGCCGCTGCCCGAGACGACGCTGCGCAGACAGATCGAGCGCGCCTTCCTCGAGGCGAATGCGCCGCTGCCGCGCAACATCATCGAGTCGGTTTCGATACTCACCAACCGGGTGCTGCTGCGCAAATCCGACTGCATCGGCATCATGCCGTATCACGTGGCGCTGGACGACGTCGAGCACGAGCTGTTGTCGATCCTGCCGGTGAAGCTGCGCTCGATCGACAGTCCCGTCGGGGCGATTCTGCGCGCTCCCGGCAGCCTGCCGCCCGCGGCCAACGCGCTGCTGGAATGCCTGCGCGTCGCAGCGCGGGCGGTACCCACGCCCAAACTGTAGCCCGCTGGTGCCGGCCGCGGCTGCTCAGCCGCTGTGGCGCGGCAGCGAGGAGGGTGGTCCTGCGTGGTCGGCGCGCGCTTGCCGGAATAGCCGGCGTGCCAGGCGCAGGGCGCACCAGCAGAACAGCGCCACCACGGCGACTGCGGCGAGCGGTGCTACCAGCGCGAGCAGCGACACGAGCAGCGCTCCTGCCAGCTCGCCCGAGGCGACCACGTGGTTGCCGAATCCCGCGGTCAGCAGGGTCGACTTGGCGCGCAGCAGCGAGGTCAGGCCCTGAGTGAGGCCGGCGGCCCCGCCCCCGGCGATGACCGCGGTGGTCCATTTCACCAGCGGCGGCAGATCGGTCATCACCGCGGCCGAGACGATCGTTCCGGCAATGAGTGCCGCGGGCGTGGCGATGGTGTCGAGCAGGTTATCCACGCCAGGGATGTAATAGGCGAGAATCTCCACCAGCGTGGCGACGCTCAGCATCAGCAGCGCCGGCGCACTCGCCAGCCAGGCAAAACCGCCGCTTAGCGCCAGGTGGCCGCTGTAGGCTGCCACGCTCATCACCAGCATCGGCAGGAACACGCGGAAGCCCACCGCCGCTGCCAGAGCGACTCCCAGTGCGATCGACAGCGCCACGTCGACTGCAGGCATGTGCGGCACGGGCAGCATGTAGCTACGATAGAGACGCGCGGCAGCGCTGTCGAGCGCAGCCCGGGCGGGCGGTTGGCTATACTTGCGTGATGCTTGCTCTGGTGCGTGAAGTCAGTGCGCAGCTCGCGCACTGCGAACTGAGTTTCCTCGAGCGCGCGCGCATCGACCCGGCGTGCGCCCAGCAACAGCACCGCGCCTACACCACTGCCCTGCAGCAGCTCGGCTGCCAACTCGAGTGGCTGGCACCACTGCCACAACACGCCGACGGTGTATTCGTCGAGGATACCGCGCTGGTGATGGCGGAGCTGGCGGTCATCACGCGCCCCGGGGTCGAATCGCGCCGCGGCGAGACGGCGAGCGTCGCTGCCGCGCTGGCCGGCCACCGGCCTCTGGCACACATCACAGCGCCCGGCAGTCTCGAGGGCGGCGATGTGCTGCGCATCGGCAAAACGTACTACGTGGGCGCCTCGGCGCGCAGCAATCCGCAGGGAATCGAGCAGCTTGCACGGCTGCTCGCACCGTACGGCTACCGCGTGCGCTCCGTCGCTCTGCGCGGTTGCCTGCACCTGAAGAGCGCGGTCACCTTGATCCCGCCGGACACCGTGGTGCTCAACCCGCAGTGGATCGATGCGGCGGCACTCGATGCGCGCACGATGATCGAAGTGGATGAGCGCGAACCCTACGCCGCCAACACTCTGAGTCTCAGCGGCACCACGCTGGTGAGCAGTGCCTATCCGCTGACGCGGCGCCGACTGGTGGCCGCCGGCATCCGCACCCTGGAGCTCGAGGTCACCGAGTTGCACAAGGCCGAAGCCGCGCTCACCTGCCTGAGCGTCCTGGTGGAGTGAGCGGACTTAGGCCTGCGCGCTGATCGCCGGCAGCACGCGCAGGAACGTCGCGACCTGCGCTTCGGTGCCGATGGTGATGCGGCACCAGCTGTCGAACGGCGCGAATTGCCGGCCGACGAGGATGTCGCGCTCGGACGCTGCGGCTACGCGATTGCGCCCGCGGACATCGCCGCCCAGCTCGCCGCCGCCCGCATGAGCTACCCCAACGCCATGCCGTGGATCTTGGAAAACGTGCGCAGCACCACCACGCGGTGCGCGGCCACCAGATCGGTGACCGTCTCCACCTCAGCGGTCGCGAAGTCCAGGTACGCCTCGTCGACGATCGCCACGACCGCCGGCGGCAGCGTGCGCACGAACTCGCGCAGCTGGCTACTTGCCACGGTGGTGCCGGTGGGATTGTTGGGATTGCACAGGTAGACGGCACGCGTGCGGCTCGAGACGGCGGCGTGCAGTGCCGGCAGGTCGTGGCGCAGTTGCGCATCCACCGGCACGAACCTGAGCCGCGCGCCGCGACGCTGCGCGTACTCGGCCAGCTCGGCATAACTGGGCTGGGCTGCCAGGATCTCACCGCCATCGGCTGCGTACAGCAGCGCGAGGGCACACAGAAGCTCGCCCGAGCCACTGCCGGTGACGATGTGGTCCGCGCTGACACCCTCGTGCGCTGCGAGCGCGCTCACCAGCCCCTCGATCTCCTGCTCTGACACGTAGCGGCAACCGCTCGTGATGGCATGGCTCACGGCGGCGCGAGCCGCCGGCGAGGGTCCATAGGGATTCTCGTTCCAACACAGTAGCAGGGGTCGCCGGCCCGCCGCGGGTGCCGCCGATGCTGCTGCCAGCGCAGCGCGTGGGCCTGCCAGCAACAGCGCTGAAGCGCTCAGCAATTCGCGACGGCTCAGGCTCATGGTGGGCGACTCCGCTGCGGCCGCGCTGAAGATACACCGGACTGGCCGGTGCGACCCTGCGGCGCGGCGAGGCGCGGGCCGTTGCTATGTTAAGGTCTGCCGCCCGGTTCCGGAAACGAGCCGCCATGCACGAAATCCAACGAGGCGAACAGGATCTGTTCAGTTACCTGCGGCCCGACAGCTTTGTCGGTGCAGCGGTCTATCTGCTGATATTCGTGTTACTGGCCATGGTGCTGTCGCGCGTGCTGCGCGCCGCGTTGCATACGCGGCTGACGGGCAAGGGACACGTCGATCGCACCACCATCAGCTTCCTGCAGCAGATCGGCACCGCCGCCATCTGGGTCATCATGCTGATCCTGTACGCGCACCTGATCCCGGTGCTGCGCGCCATGGGGACCGCCATCCTCGCGGGCGCCAGCATCGCCTCGGTCGTGATTGGCCTCGCGGCGCAGAGTACGCTCGGCAACCTGATCGCCGGCGTCGCAATTACGCTCTATCGGCCGTTCCGCCTGGGCGACACCCTGCAGGTGACGGCACCGACGGGCACTGAAACCGGAACGGTGGAGCTGATTTCGCTCGGCTACACCACGATCAAGACGCCGGATGGTCGCCTCGTGGTGCTGCCCAACAACGTCGCGGCCAGCTCGGTCACCATCAATCTCGGCGATCGCTACAACCCCGCCCCGCTGCCGATCACCATTCGCGTCACCCGGCAGGCGGATGTCGAAACGGCGCGCCAGCTGGCGCTCAGCACTGCTGCGGAAGTGGTTGATCAGAGCGCGGTGCTGGGGTGCCTACTGACCAAGGTGAATGCCAGCGGCGCGCTGCTCGAGTTGCGGGTGCGCGTCGAGCCTGGCAGCGATCGCGATGCGCTGCACTCGAAGCTGGTGTCGGCCCTGGCGCGTAACTTCACTGCCAAGGGGCTTGATCCGCCGGGCGCCGAGCGCATGAGTTTTTCATAAGGCGCCTGGCGGATCCTGCCGCGCCGCGCCGCGTGGACACCGCCGCGCCGGCGACGCTAGACTCAAACGGTGACGCCCGTCTCCCGCACCACGCCGGCTTTCAGGATCGGTGGCACTGCCGAGCTGCTGCTGCTTCGGGCAGACGGCAGCGAGCATGCCGTGCACCCGCTGTGGCTGCGTGAGCGCTGCCGCGATGCTGTCAGCATGGACCTGAAGACCCAACAGCGGCTGCAGGACCCGTCCGACTTCGATCTGAACCTGCGCCTGCTGGCCGTGTCGCAGCCGAGTCCCGGTTGCCTGCGGGTGAGCTTCAGCGACGGCCACGAGGCCAGTTTCAGCACCGCGGAACTGTTGGCCGAGGCCGCGCTCGCGCCCCACAGCCACGAGTGTCCGGCGCCGCGCCTGTGGGACGGCTCGCTCGGCGAATTGCCGCGCATGCGCTGGCACCCGGATGCCAATGCCGCCGAGCTGCTCACCTGGCTGGAGGCCTTCCTGACGCTCGGCTTTGTGATCTTCGAAGGCGTGCCCAGCAATCCGGGTGCGGTGCTCACGGTCGGATCGATGTTCGGCTTCACGCGTGAGACCAACTTCGGCGCTCTGTTCGACGTGCGCTCGACTCCCGAGGCCACCGATCTCGCCTATACCGCGATGGCGCTCGATCCGCACACCGATAACCCGTACCGCTCGCCGGTGCCCGGCATCCAGCTGCTGCATTGTCTGGTGAACGAGACCCGCGGCGGTCTGTCGACATTGGTGGATGGTTTTGCGGTGGCGCAGGCGCTGCGGCAAGAGGCTGCGCCGGCGTTCGCCATCCTCGCCAGCACACCGGTGCGCTTCAAGTACATCGACGCGGGCACCGAGCTCACCGCCAGTGCGCCGCCGATCGAGCTCGACGTGAGCGGCGAGCTGCGGGCGATTCACTTCAGCCCGCGGCTCGATTTCGTGCCGCTGTTCCCGCCCGCGCAGCTCGACGCCTACTACCGCGCGCGGCAGCAATTCGATCACCGGCTGCGCGCGCCTGATTTCGAGATCCGCTTCCTGCTGCGCGCCGGCGATCTGGTCATGTTCGACAACTGCCGCCTGCTGCACGGCCGCAGCGGCTTCGATCCGGCCGAGGGCCTGCGCCATCTGCAGGGCTGTTACATTGATATCGACGGCCCGCGCAGTCTCTACCGCGTGCTGCGCCGCCGTCTGGGCAGCACTCAGGACGCAAGGCGCAGCGCATGAGCCGCACGGTCAGTTTCCGGCGCATGGAGGACGGCACGCGCGAGGATTACCTGCTGCTGGATGAGTCCGAGCGGCGCTACGCGGTCGGACTCGCCGACCGGGTGCTGGAGAGTCTGCGGCGTCTGGATCATTCGCTCGAAGGCTATCCGCTCAGCCGCCTGCAGCACTGCCTGCAGACCGCGACCCGTGCTGCGCGAAGTGGCGCCGACGAGGAGCTGATCGTGGGTGCGTTGCTGCATGACATCGGTGACGAACTCGCGCCCTATAATCACACGGAGATCGCCGCCGGCATTCTGCGCCCGTATGTGCGTCCCGAGGTCACCTGGATCGTGGCGCAACACGGGCTGTTCCAGAACTATTATTACGTTCATCACCTCGGCGGTGACCGCAACGCCCGCGAGCGCCTGCGTAACCATCCCTGGTACGACAACTGCGCGCATTTCTGCGCCGCCTGGGATCAATGTTCGTTCGATCCGGACTATCGCAGCGAAGGCATCGCATTCTTCGAACCGCTGGTGCGGCAGATCTTTGCGCGTGCTCCGCACGATCCGCGCTACACCGCGCCGGCACCGCCCTGACGACGTGACCGACGGCCCACAGCGGTACGTCCGGCGGCCGGCGGTGGCTGCGCTGCTGGCCTTCATCGCCGCGGCAGCCGTAGCTGCCGGGATGCCGCCGGCACGCAGCCCCTATGTCAAGGAAGATGCGCCGGTGCTGGTGCTCAACCACGTGCGTCTGATCGATGGCACTGGTGCCAGCGTGTTGCAAGACCAGCGCATCGACATTGAGGGCGGGCGCATTACCCGCGTGCAGAGTGCGCGTTTGCGCAACGCCTTTCCCGCCAACGCCAAGGTGCTGGATCTGAGCGGCAGGACCGTGCTGCCGGGCCTGGTCGGCATGCACGAGCACCTTTTTTATCCGGCGCCGGGGCGGCCGGCCGACGGACTCAGATATTGGGGTGAGATGATCGACAGCGCGCCGCGTCTGTATCTGGCGGGCGGGGTCACCACCGCACGCACCGCCGGCAGCATGGAGCCGTACACCGATCTCGCCATCAAGCGGCGCGTCGATGGCGGCGATGTGCCGGGACCGAAATTTGACATCACCGGGCCGTACATCGGCGATTTCCTCGGTTTGGCACCGCAGATGCATCCGCTCAGCGGTGCCGCGGACGCCGGGCGCATGGTGGACTACTGGGCCGAACAGGGAGTCACGTCATTCAAGGCCTACATGGCCATCAAACCCGATGAGCTCCAGGCCGCCATCGAGCACGCCCATGCGCACGGACTGAAGCTCACCGGGCACTTGTGCGCCGTCGGTTTCCGCGAAGCCGCAGCGCTCGGCATCGACAACCTCGAACACGGGATCGTGGTGGACACCGAGTTCTACCCCGGCAAGCAGCCGGGGGTCTGTGCGGCGCGCGAAGCCGCCGCGGATCTGGCCGACCGGGTCGAGATCGACAGTCCGCCGGTGCAGGAGATGATCCGCGATCTGGTGGCGCACCACGTCGCCGTGACTTCGACGCTCGCGGTGTTTGAAGTTTCGGTCCCCAACCGCCCGCCGCTCGCCGCCCAGGCTCGTCTGCAACGCGCGCTGACACCGCAGGGGTGGACGACGTATCTGCGCATCCGCGCTGAGCAGGCCGAGCAGAACTCGCCCCGGCCTGCTGCGCTGTTGCGCAAAGAGATGCAGTTCGAGCGCGCTTTTGTGGAGGCGGGCGGCCTGTTGATGTCAGGCTGTGATCCCACCTCGTTTGGCGGCGTGTTGCCGGGCTACGCGGACCAGCGCAATCTCGAGCTGCTGGTCGAGGCAGGCTTCAGTGTGGCGCAGGCGGTGCACATCGCCACACAGAACGGCGCGCAGTTTCTCGGCAGGGATGCACTCATCGGCACGGTTGCGGCGGGCAAAGCGGCCGATCTCGTGGTGATCGCGGGAGACCCGGCCACGCGCATCGACGACATCGAGAAAGTCGAGACCGTGTTCAAGGACGGCATCGGCTACGACCCGCAGATGCTCATCGATTCCGTGCAGGGCCTGGTCGGACTGCGCTAGGGGCGGCTGCGCCTCCAAGCAGCACGGTCCCGGCCGCGGTGAGCAGCAGCAGCGCGGCGGCAATGGCCAGCGCGGTTCGAGCGCCGGCCACGAAGGCGCCGCTGCCGCCCAACAGGGATCCGAACAGCGCGACCCCGAGTACGCTGCCGGTCTGTCGCGCGGAATTCAGTACCGCGGCGGCAAGTCCCGAGCGGTTCTTTTCCACGCTGCCCAGCAGCTCCGAGGTGAGTGGCGGCACTAACAGGCCCAGGCCCGCACCCATGACGAACAGCTGAGCGCACAGCATCCGGTAGGGCGTGCCGGGCTCGATGATCAAGAGCGCCAGGCAGCCCAGGGCAGTGACGCTGGCGCCGATGGCGATGGTCCGCAGGGCGCCGAGGCGCTCACTGACACGCGGTGCCAGCAGATTGAGCGGCAGCACCGCGCCCATCAGCGGCAGGAATGCGAGCCCGGTGGCGAGCGGCGACAGATGGTTGACCTGCTGGAAGTACAGGCTCAGCACGAAGATCAGTCCATAAAAGGCAATGTTGACCAGCAGGCCGCCCGCCGACATCAAGGAGAACAAGCGTTGCCGGAAGAGCGCGAGCGGCAGCATCGGTTGCGCGACACGCGACTCCTGCAGCACGAACAGTACGCCGAGCGCCAGCGCGAGCGCGAAGCCGCTGAGCACCAGCGCATTGCCCCAGCCGCGGGCGCCCCCTTCAATGATGGCAGCGGCAATGCCGGCAAGCGCAGCGACCGCCAGGACCTGGCCCGTCAGATCCAGCTGCCGGCCGGGCGAACGCGGCGTCTCCGGCGCATAGCGCCAACTGAGCCACAGTGCGCCCAGACCGATCGGCAGATTGACCAGGAAGATGCTGCGCCAGCCGGCTAGTGCGACCAGGACGCCGCCGGCCAGCGGGCCCGCGGTGAGCGCCGCGCTGGCGCCGGCGGCCCAGATCGCCACCGCACGGCCGCGCTCGCGCGCATCCGGATAAGCATGATTGAGCAGCGCCAGCGAATTGGGCACCAGGACCGCGGCACCGATTCCCTGCAGCGCGCGAGCACCGATCAGCGCGCCCATCGTCGGCGCTAGTGCACAAGCGAGTGAGGCGAGCGTGAAGATCGCGAATCCCGCCATGAAGACCCGCCTGGCGCCGAGCCGGTCGCCCAAGGCTCCGGCGGTCAGGATCAAAGCGGCGAAGGCGATGGTGTAGGTGCTGACAATCCACTGCAGCCCGGCGATACCGCCGTGTAGCTCTGCGCCGATGCTTTGCAGCGCCGTGTTGACGATGGTGACGTCCAGCTGGACCACACCATAGCCAAGGCTCATGGCGCCGAGTGTGAGCGTTTGCGCGGGCTTCACGGCCCCTCCGTCTGAGGTGTCAGGTTTCGACCGCAGCGGCCGCCAGCAGTTTGCGTGCGTCCTGCCACAGCTCGCGCGTCACCTCAGCGGCCGGCCCCACACGGGCGAGCGCGGACGATTGTCCGGCCCACGCCTGCATGCGCTGCACATCACCGCTCTCCTGGGCTGACTTGCGCATCGCCGCCGTCAGGCCGCGCTGCACTGGGTAGGGGGCCGGCGCGGGCGCCGAGGGCGCTGTCGCGGCCAGCACGTAATCCGTTGCGAGACTGCGTCCGGGGCGCCCGCTGAACGCCCGTGTGACGAGCGTGTCTTCAGGAGCGGCGCGTCCCAGCGCCGCGGCCCAGGCCGGATGAATCCCCGCCTCCGGGCAGCGCAGGTAGGCGCTGCCGATCTGTACCGCGCTCGCGCCGAGAAGGAGCGCGGCAGCCACCCCGCGCGCGTCCGCGATCCCGCCGGCGGCGACCACCGGCACGCGCACGGCATCGACGACGGCGGGCAGGAGCGCCAGCAGGCCGACCTGACGGCGCTCCGCCTCGGCGGCATCGAAGTTCGCCCGGTGCCCGCCGGCTTCACTCCCCTGAGCGATGATGGCATCTGCACCGGCGGCTGCGGCCGCGCGCGCCTCGGCAACGCTCGCGACGGTGGCGAACCAGGCAATGCCGCGTGCGCGCATCTGCCGCACGTAGGACGCCGCAAACAGGCCCATGATCGAGGAGATGACGCGCGGTTGCGCCGCCAGCATCGCCGCGCACTGTGCGGAAAAATCCGCAGGCGGCGCCGCGCCGGCATCTGCCGCGATGGCCGGCCCCCAGTCGGCGAGGAAGGCGCGCACGGCGGCTTCGCGTGCCGCATCGCGCGCTGCCGGCGGTTCGGGAATCCAGTTGTTGAGCTGAAAGCCGCCGTGCGGACGCACGTCGGCTGTCCAGGCGGTGATCTCCTCGGGCGTGAGCAGCAGTACGCCGCAGGCGCCGAGTCCGCCCGCCTGCGCCACTGCAATCGAGAGGCGCGGCGCCGGTACGCCGGCCATCGGCGCGAGCAGCACCGGCAGCTGCAGCTGAAAGCGCCGGCAAAAAGCTTCTACCCGCTGCGCGATGCGTTCCATGACGCGGCTCCGGCAATGCCCTGCGAGCTTACCGCCATCGCTGCCGCACGCTCCGCTTCACTACAGCCCGCTCTTGATTCGCGTCCAGGCGCGCGTGCGCAGACGCTGGTAGTTGGCGTCGAATTCGGTCGGCAGGAACAGGCGCGCGCGCACCTGCGGCGGGGGGTAGATGGCCGGGTCATCGAGGATCTCCGCGCTGATATAGGGCCGCGCGGCGAGGTTATCGTTGCCATAGTAGGTATCGTTGGTGACCGCGGCGATGACGTGCGGATCGAGAATGAAATTGATGAACTGATGCGCGGCGTGCGGATGCGGCGCACCTGCCGGAATGAGAAAGGCATTGTAGGTGATGTTCGACCCCTCGCGTGGCAGGGTGAACCGCAGCTGCAGGTCGACACCGACACTGCGCGCCTTGCGCACGGCCTGCCAGTAGTCGCTCGACCAGGCCATGGCGACGCACAGCTCATGGGTCGCCAGCTGATTGACGTAGTCGCTCGAATCAAAAACGCGGATGAAGCGGCGCACGCCCATGACCAGCTGCTCCGCAGCCGCAAGATCCGCGGTGCTGCGCGAATTGGGATCCAGGTGCAGGTACTGCAGCGCCAGCTGCAGCACGTCATCCGGCGAGTCGAGAAAACTCACACCGCAGTCGGCGAAGTGCGCGACCACCTCTGGCTTGAACAGCATGTCGAGACTGTCGAGCGGCGCGTTGGGCAGGCGCGCGCGCACCAGCTCGCGGTTGTAGGCGAAGCCATTCATCGCATGCAGATAGGGTGCCGCATAGCGGTTACCGGGATCGGCTACCGCCTGCGTGGCCAGCACCTGCGGGTCGAGGTTTTTCCAGTTGGGCAGCTGCGACTTGTCGAGTGGCTCGTAAAGTCCGGAACGCAGCTGGCGCGCATAGTAGGCAGTGTCGGTGCTGACGATGTCGTAGCCCGAGTCGCCCACCAGCAGCTTTGCCTCCAGCTCCTCGTTCGAGTCCATCAGGTCATAGATGACGCGGATGCCGGTCGTGCGCTCGAACTGCGCGACCGTGTCCTTACCAATGTAGTCATCCCAGTTGAGGACGTGCAGCACCGCTTCTTCGGGCGCTGCGGGTCGGGTTTGCCGCTGCGGCGCCGGCCCGGGTGCGGCCTTGCCGCAAGAGGCCAGCGCGAGCGCGGTCAGGCCGATGATGCACAGGTAACTACGCCAGCCGCCCCGGGAGACTTCCGGCCGCGCGGCGCCAGGCAGTCCCGCCACTAGCTACGGGCCAGCTCGGCCCTGACCCAGTCCTGGAACTGCCGGATCGCGTACTCCTCGGGCATCAGTACCCCGTGGTCGTGCGCCAGCGCGTGCAGGCCGCGCTGATTGAGCTCGCACACATCGGCGTCCTCGCTCATGACGATGTCGGTGAATTCCACCGCACCCTGGATGTCACGTGCCCGGTCGGCGAGGGTTTCCGGCAGGAAGAGGAACTCGATGCTCATCTCGGTGCGTTCCGGTCCCAGCGGCAGCAGGCGCACCACGCGTACGTAGTCCACGTGCGCCACGATGAACACGGAGGGAACCGAAGTCAGGTAGATGTGGCCGAGTTTGCGATCCTCCTCGCTGACCCCGGGGAAGGGCACCCCGACCGGCTTGCCATCCATCGACCACGACTCAGCGCCGCGGCGCAGGCCGCCGCCGTAGCGCGGGTCGTCATCCTGGGCATGGTCCTGCCAGCGCGGGTCATCGCGCCGCTCGAGCAGCGCGCGCCCGAATATCGGTACCAGCTGCGCCAGGCGCGGGTGCACGCCGGGGCAATGCAGGCACTCGTTGTAGTTCTCCCAGAACACCTTCCAGTTGCACTCGATGGTCTTGCGCAGACTGTGGCCGAGCGCGAGCGTGCCGAGCTGCCAGTCGTCCAGGCGGTTGAGCGGCAGGTCAAAACTGGCCGCAAACGGCGGCGGATTGGAGCTCAAGGCAATGAAAATGAACCCGTTCCACTCGGTGAGCGGCAGGCTGTAGAGCGGGTGGTCGCCCGTCTCGAAGCCATCGCCGGGCTGCACCGAGGAAGTCTGCAGCAGCTCGCCCTGCAGACTGTAGCGCCAGCTGTGATAGGGACAGACGATGCCGGCGGGTGGAAAACGGCCCTGGTTCGTCCGGCACAGGGCGGCGCCGCGATGCCGGCAGGTGTTGTGGAAGGCGCGCGCCACGCCATCCTCGCCGCGCACGATCAGCACCGACTGGTTGCCGACCTGCAGGGTGCGGAAACTGCGCGCTGCCCCGAGTTCGCTCCCGCGGCAGGCGTAGAGCCAGTTGCGGTACCAGATTCGCTGCAGCTCGAGTTCGTAATGCTGCGGGTCGAAGTAATAGGAGGCCGGCAGCGTGGCTACCGGCTCGGTCAGGCCGGCATAGCCGGCATCACGTCTGATTGCAGTGCGACGGGCATTCATAGTGTGGATCCGAAAAAGCGGCCGTGGAAGTAGAACAGCAATGCGAACACGGCGATTGCCACCAGAGGCCGCACGAAGCCGATCTCACTGATCGCGGCGTACACGCTGTTGCGACCGCCGAGCACCGCGGCGAAGGGCACCCCAGAAGTGGCCTGGGCGAACGCCAGCCAGCGCTCGCCCAGGGTGCGGCGACGTTTGGCATCGATCGACAGCGGTCCGCCGAGCGACAGCAGCAGCAACGACCCAAACAGGATGAGCGAAGCCAGATCGCCGTTCATGACTACGTGCGCCAGTGCCCATAGGGTCACGCCCCAGAGGAACGGATGACGCGTGATGCGCAGGATGCCGCGCACCGGGTCGACGCCTGCGGCGAGCCGCGATTCGCCACCGGCCTGCGTCGGGCTCGGCGTCGTGAGACCGATCACGGCAAGCAGGAAGCCGACGAACACCAGCAGGTAGGCGAGCGGTCGCAACGCCGACGGCGGCATCCACAGCGGTAGCGTCGGTGCATGCCGATACCCGTAGATCATCCAGATCAGGCCTGCGAGTGAGGCGAGCGAAAACACACCCTGATAGGCGCCGTTCCCGAGCCGGGCGATCAGCGCCGCACGCAGCCGCGTGCCGGATACGCCGAAATGGATCAGCAGGAAGAAGACGCAGGCGAAAATGAGGTTTTGCACGCCGCTCATTCTACTCTCAGCCCCCGGCGGCAGCCCATCCTTGGCGCGCGACATGCGACAATTCGTCACCGACCCGCACCTCGAAGCAACATCATGCGCAAAAGCCTGAGCTCGTGGCTCCTGATCGGCGGCACGCTGCGCCGGCTGATGCTGTCCGCAGCAGCGTTCACGGCGTACGCCACTGGCGCGGCGGCCGCGACCGATGCGGCGCTCGAGGCAATCGCCGGCCCGTTCGCTGGCAGCTGGCAGTGCAGCGGCCATTTCGCCAACGGCAAGCTCATCACCTCTTCTGAGTCGTTTGTGCGAGCGCTCAACGGCCACTGGCTGATCGAGGACCATCGCGACAACCCGCCCTTCAACTACAGTGCGCATGCGTTGTGGGGCTGGAGCGAAGAGCTGCACAGCTTTACCCTCACGATCTATGACAATTTTGGCGGCCAGCGACTGTTCGTCAGTCCCGGTTGGCAGCAAGCGGTGCTGACTTTCGAGGAACGACCGCTGCTGGGGCCGCCGGTACGTCAGGAGCGATTCCTCTATCGGACGGCACCCGGTGGCTACTCGGTCGAATACCAGGTGCAAGACAAGACTGCAGGCTGGAAAATGGGTGACGTGGTGACATGCGGTCGACACGGCTAGACCGAGCAGACGATTGGCGCTGCGCGCGCGGCGGGTTAACCTTAGGTCAAGGGGAGGGAGCAAACATGATCACCAGAGGCATGCAGGCGCCGGCGTTTGTCCTGTTGGTAGCATTTCTGGTCGCGTGCACGACCACGACGTTCACCTCGACTTGGAAGGCGCCGCAGGCGCAGGGCCTGAGCCCGGTCGGTAAGACCATCGGCGTGGTCTTCATGTCACGCGAGGAGAGCCGCCGGCGCGCCGGCGAGGATGCGCTGGTCGCGGACCTCACCACGCGCGGCGCCCACGGCGTCGCCTCGTACACGATCCTGCCCACTCCTCATCCGCAGGACTCGCAGGCGGCGTTCGAGCGGCTGAAGCAGGCCGGTTGCACCGCGGCCGTGGTCATGCGCGTCGTCGGCAAGGACCAGGAGGTGACCTACACGCCCGGCTATGTGGCGCCGGCGTATTACGGCGGCTTCGGTCCCTACTGGGGCTACGGCTGGGGAGCGGTCTATGATCCTGGCAGTCTGCGCACCGATACCTATGTCTCGGTCGAGACGCTGGTGTATTCGCTGCAGCAGGACAAGCTCGTGTGGGCGAGTACCAGCCGCACCGCCAATCCTTCCAACCTCGACACCCTAATCAACGAAGTCGCCGACGCAACCGCCAAGGAGATGGTGCGGCAGGGATTCCTCGCGCCCTGAACACGGCCGGCCCGATGCGATTTGTTAATGCCGGGTTAACCCGCCGGCCGGTAGCCTGCGCGCCTTCACGCTGAGCAACCGTGGTGGCCATGAGTAACCTGAGCGTCGTTTTTTCGATTGTGGGTGCGCTGTTCGCCGTTTACCTGATTGCGGCAACCTGGCGCTCGCGCGACGCCGGCCCGCGCGCGCCCGCAGCGCGCTCCGAGCGACGCTGACGGCGAGCTACTGCTGCGCCTCACCGCGGGCGCCCGTCGGCGCAGCTCCAAGCCGTCTGATCAGGGGCAGGGGCGGCCCGCCCAGGCTGCAGAACTCTCGGCCTACGATTCGTCCGCCGATCCGAGTGCCAGCGGAATCTCCACGACCACGCGCGTACCGCACCCGGGTTGGCTCTCGATCGTGCAGGTGCCCCCCAGAGCGCTGGCGCGCTCGCGGATGCCGATGAGGCCGAAGCCGCGATGGCCTGCGGGCGGCGCGAAACCGACGCCGTCATCGGCAGCGGTCACGCGGATCAGTGACGCGCCAGCCGCACGCACCGCATCGGCAGCGCGCGCCGGCAGCACGACCTCGATGACTGCGTGGCGCGCATTCGCGTGCAGTGCGATGTTGGTGAGGCACTCCTGCACCACACGATAGAGCGCGGTACCCGCCTCGGAATTCACCTGGATCAGCTCATCGGTGCAGCGCAGCGCGCAACTGACCTGCGGATTGCGCTGCTGAAAAGCTGCCACCAGCTCACGCAGCGCGGCGGCGAGCCCGACGCTTTCCAGGGCCGGCGGTCGCAAGCGGTAGAGCATACTGCGCACGATCTGCTTGATCTGCGCGGTCACTTCCACAATCGCCTCAGCGCTCTCGCGCACCTGATCGGTGCCGCGGTTGCGGATGGCGGCGGCATCCGCATGGATCGCACTGACGCATTGGCCGATCTCATCGTGCAGCTCGCGCGCCAGCCGCGTGCGCTCCTCCTCCTGGGTCTGCAACAGGCGGCGCGTGAGGCGGCGGTTTTCGTGCACGCTGCTGGCGAGGGTCTCGGCCATGTGGTTGAAGCCGACGCTGATGCGCGACATCTCGGGTTCGGCGAACTGCGGCAGGCGTGCGCTGAGCTTGCCGTGCTGCAACTCGCCCAGTGCCCGCAGGATATGCTCGATCGGACGCATGGCGCGTGCTACCGCCCACCACACCAGGCCGTTCACCAGCACGAAGAACAGCAGCAGCAGTTCGAACAGGCCGCGCGATGTCGACCACATCTCCTCGGTTTCGGAGGTCGGATCGGGCGAGATGACCAGGCGGCCGACCGTGCTGCCGTTCACCGATACGCTGCGGGTTTCAGCCGCCATCGGCGGTACCCCGGTGCGGATCAAGCGCACGAACCAGCGCGGTGCGCGCGGCAGCAGCTGCGCCGCCGCGGTATTGCTGTCCAGCAGGCGACCCTGGTTGTCGTAGAACTGCACGCTCAGGTGGCGCACACCGCTCAATTCACGTAAACGGAAATCCGGCAGCACGCCCGCCGCCAAGGGACTCCGTTCGCGCAGCAGCGCCAGCTGCGCGTCGAGGAAATGACTGGTCAGGTTGAGCGTCGATCGCACCTCGGCCTGGATGTCGTCGCGCGCGCTGCGCACCACGTACACAGCGCCGGCGAGAGTCACCACGGCGAGCAGCGCAGTGATCAGGAGACTCAGCCGCAGCTTCAGTGAAGTGCGCAGGCTCGGCGGCGCTTGCGCCGCGTCGCTGCCGGCAGCGGCCTGCGCGGCCGGCGAGTGGGCCGCTACCGCGGTGAGCGCCGGAGATGAGAGATTGCTTGCCACGGCTGCCAGGAGCGTGTCAGTCAACGCGCCGACTGCGTGCGGAAGTAGCGGCGGTAGGCACTCGGAGCCACCCGCAATTGTCGCATGAATGAGCGCCGCAGCAGCTCAGCGCTGGAGAACCCGCAACGCCCCGCGATCGCATCGACGTCGTGGTCGGTCGCTTCCAACTGGCGGCGCGCCGCCTCGATCCGCACCCGCTCGACGTAACGCGCAGGGGTCGTGCCGAGCTCGCGCGCAAACACGCGCGCGAAGTTGCGCACGCTCATGGCGGAGTGTTTCGCCAGTATTTCCACCGACAGGTCGCGCACGAGGTTTTCCGCGATCCACACCTGCAGCTCCTGCAGCGGTCGTTTCTCGGCAGCCTGGGCCGAAAGTGCCACGCTGAACTGCGCCTGGCTGCCCGGGCGGCGCAGGTAAATCACCATGCGCCGCGCCACGGTCAACGCGAGCCCGCTGCCGAAATCCTCCTCGATCAGCGCCAGCGCCAGATCCATGCCGGCACTGACGCCGGCGGAAGTGTAGATGGCACCGTCCTGCACCCAGATCGGGTTGGGGTCCCAGTGCACCGCCGGAAAGCGCCGCTGCAGCGATTCCACCCGCATCCAGTGGCTGGTGGCGCGCTTGCCGTCGAGCAAGCCCGCACTGGCGAGCACGAACGCGCCGGTGCACACCGAGCACAGGCGCCGGACGCGCGGCGCCGTGCGTTGCAGCCACGCGCGCAGCGCCGGGTCGTCGGCCTCGCGCGCGCCACGGCCGCCGGCAATCAGCAAGGTGTCGGTCTTGCCGCGCACTTCACGGTAGTGCCCGTGCGCCAGCAGGCGCACGCCGCTGCTGGTCGGCAGCGATAGATCGGCAGCATTGGTCACGACGCGGATCGCATAGCCAGCCGGGCGCGCGGATTCGCCCAGCACGGTGTTCGCCATCGCGAATGCCTCCAGCGGCCCGATCACATCCACGCCCTGCGCCGGCGGAATGCACAGCATGACGATATTTTTCACGGCCGGAGTCATCGACTCGCAGTATAACGATCTGGCAGTTTTGGTTGGTTACTTGTCATTTCGGCCAGCCGCCGTGCCCGCTAGAATTGCCCGCGTGAAACGCCCCCACTATGCCTGGATCGTCCTGGGCGTCACCTTCGTCTGTCTGCTGGTTTCGGCGGCGACCCGGGCAACTCCGAGCGTGCTGATCGTGCCGCTGGAGCGCGAGTTCGGCTGGTCGCGGGCGACGATCTCGCTCGCCATCTCCGTCAACCTGCTGTTCTACGGGTTCATCGGCCCGTTCGCCGCGGGCTTTATCAACCGCTACGGGCCGCGGCGAGTGTTGACGCTGGCGGCGATACTGATGGCGCTCGGCACGCTGCTGACCATCTTCATCACGCGCCCCTGGGAGCTGTTCGTGCTTTGGGGAGGGGTGGTGGGTGCTGGTACTGGTCTGATCGCGATCGTGCTCGGCGCAACGATCGTGCAGCGCTGGTTCCACGTCCATCGGGGACTGGCGCTCGGGCTGCTGACCGCCAGCACGGCCACCGGGCAGCTGGTGTTTCTCCCGGCGCTCGCACACCTGGTAGTTCGCTACGGCTGGCGTAGCGCAGTTGCCACCATGGCGATCGCGGCCCTGGCGATCGCGCCGCTGGCGTTCGCCCTGGTGCGCGACCGTCCCCGCGACAAGGGCCTGGTCGCGCTCGGGCTCAGTGGCGCTGACCCGGCGCCTGAGAGCGCGCCACAGAACCCGCTGCTGGCGGCGGTGAGCGCCCTGCGCGAGGCGAGCGCTTCGCGCCAGTTCTGGATCCTGGCGGGCAGCTTTTTTATCTGTGGCGCAAGTACCAATGGGCTCATCGGCACCCATCTGGTGCCGGCCTGCATGGACCACGGTATGCCCGAGGTGCAGGCCGCGGGCCTGCTCGCGGTCATGGGAATCTTCGATCTGGTCGGCACCACCGCTTCCGGCTGGCTCTCCGACCGCATCGACAACCGCCTGCTGCTGTTCATCTACTATGGTCTGAGAGGCCTTGCGCTCATGTATCTGCCGTACGCGCTGCTGTCGCAGGGGCACGCTCTGTCCGTGTTCACCGTTTTCTACGGACTCGACTGGATCGCGACCGTGCCGCC
>DATHMN010000063.1:0-11586 GCA_035487135.1 Steroidobacteraceae bacterium
GGCATCGAGCCAGTAGTGTGTCTGGCCCACGAGGCGCTGCTGCAGTCGTGGCCGCGGGCGCAACAGTGGTTGCAGCAGGAGGCAGCGCTGCTGCGGCTGCGCGATGAACTGCAGCAGGATGCCCATAACTGGGAAACCCACGCCCGCTCCAGCGGCTATCTCGGTACCGCTGCCGAAAAGCTCACAGCGATCGAGCGGCTCGAGCAGGAAGGCCTGTTGCCTGCAGGACCCGCGCAGGAATACGCCGAGCGCTCACGCGGCCGCGCACGCCGCAATCGCCTGCTGCGCCAGGGCGCCATCGGCAGCATCTGCGCGCTGCTCATCCTCTCGGTCATCGCCGGCTTCATCGCCCTGCAGCAGCGCAACCGTGCGCGCGCGGAAGCTGCGACCGCCGATCGCACCTCGCGTTTCATGGTGGATCTGTTCAAGCTCGCCGACCCCGATGAGAATCGCGGCAACTCGATTACGGTACGCGAGGTGCTCGACCGCGGCGCGAGCGAGATCGGTCAGGGACTCGCGCGCGAGCCGCGCATCCGCGCCGACCTGCTCACCGCCATGGGCGAGGCCTACACCGGGCTCGGGTTATATGACCCGGCCCGGAAGCTGCTCTCCCAGGCACTCACCGATCAGCGCGGCATCGATGTGCCGCCGGAGTCGCGGGTACGCACCCTGATCGCCTCGGGCGTGGAGTTGTATCTGTCCGCCGACTACGATGCCGCGCAGGCACAACTGCGTCAGGCTGTGGCGCTCGCACAGAAAGTGCTGCCACCCGACAGCGTACTCACGTCCGAATCGCGTGACGCACTCGCAGACGTGCTCGTGCAGCTGGAACAGTACGATGAAGCGGAGCGCCTGTGTCTGGCGGCGCTCGCCGTCGACCGCACTCGTGGGCCGGACGGCATGCCGCTGCTGGCACGTACCCTGGCAATGCTCGCGAGCACCTACTATTTCTCCGGCGCGCTGGACAAGGCCGAAGCGCCGATGCGCGAGGCGCTGCGGTTGCGTAAGCAGTATCTGGGGCTGCGCCATCCCAGCACCGCGGTCTCCATGAACGATCTGGGATCGCTCCTCTATCAGGAGGGCCGCTATGCGCAAGCCGCAGCCCAGTGGCGCGAAGCACTGCCGGTCTACCGCGAGGTCTACGGCGCCGAGCATCCCGAGATGGCGACGCTGCTCAACAACCTCGGTCGCTCGGCGCTGATGGCAGGTCAGGTGGATGAGGCGATCCCGTTGCTCGGCCAGGCAATGCAGATGACCGAGAAGCTGCAGGGGCCGACGCACGACGACCTCGTGCCGCCGCTCAACAGTTTGGGGATGGCCTATCTCTACAAGGGTGACCTGCAGCAGGCGCGCCAGGACATCGGCCGTGCGCTGCAGATTGCGCGCCTGCGCAAGCATCAGTTGCTGGATCAGGTGGTGCTCAATCAGGCGGATATCGATCTGGCAGACGGACGTGCGGCTGATGCCGGGCCGCTGCTGAGCGAGGCACGCGCGCTGCTGGAGGCGCGCTATCCGCCGGGCAAGGACCCGTCAACGCAGTGGCGCTACGCGGTGTGGGAGTCGGTGAACGCCAACCTGCTGGCGCTGCAGCAGCATCCGGCGGAGGCGCAGGCGGCTTTCGCCCATGCGCGCGCGGAGCTGGTCAAGCGGTTCGGCGCCGACGGATTCTACGTGCGACGCCTGGAGCAGCGCGCTGCGGGTGTCAACCTGATGGCGCGCAGCAGCGCAGCACAGTAGTCGCGCCGCGCGCGGCCGCGGCGCGCCAGCCACTGTCTTGGTCGTTGAATCTCAGGCGCGGGCGCGCTTGAGCCGAGCGACCCCCAGCAGCATCGGCACTCCGGTCAGGCCCAGCAGCAGCAGCGTGTCCGGCTCGGGCGCGCTGGTAGCCTTGGACCAGCCGCTGCCGGCGAGGCCGCCGCCGTTGACCAGCGATCCTGAATCGTTGAGGTAACCGAGCAGTTGCCCGCTGCCGTTGAACAGGAAGTCGTTCGAAGCGTTGCACAGCAGCACACCACCTGCGCCGGTGAATGAGTAGCTGACCCCGAACCACTTGAAGGAGGCAGAATTCTGCGCACAGCTGCTATTGGACTCGCCATAGTTCGGATAGTCGAACTGCACTTCGTAGTCACCCGCCACGTTAGTGAGATTGCCCTGATAGCCTTCCAGCAGTCCCGTGAGCTGATAAGCATTCACCTGACCGACGAGGTTGACCAAGCCCGAGCCCTGCAGGCTGGAGAGCGGATTGTTGGCATAGACGACCGACGGGTTCTGACCCTGCAGATCGATCCAGGTGTTGAAGACGTTGTTGCTGCCACTCACCGAGAAAAAATCGGAGGGCGCCGTTGTCGTATCCAGCGACGGTTGGTAGGTACAGGTCCAGACATAAAACCCGCTGATGCCGGAACTCGCATAGTTGGCGCTCGCCGATCCGAATGCCGGCAACGCCACCGTGCCGCTCTGGGAGAGCGGTGTCATGGGGCAGGCGATGGCATCATCGACCCTGATGCCGCGGGCGTGACCGGGCAACGCGTAACTCGCCGCGAGCAGCGCGAGAGTGCAGACAGACGCAACACGGAATCTCATCGACGTACCCCTGGTGGTTGTTGTTGTCGGGTCGGCAGAGTGGCTGCAAGCATGCCCGCGCAGCCCCTGCTTCCGCAAGCATCTGGCTGCGCGCGGCGGCGACCGTCACTCCCTGGCGCGTCCTCCTGCGCAGCTAAACTCCGGTCAATTCAACCGATTAAGCCATTCGCTGGCGTACGCATGGCCGGCAGTTGACATAACTCCTGTGGACGCGCGCAGCTATTGCAGGTACTGCTCGCGCTCCTCGGCCGTCAGCGCCCGGTGATTGAGGCCCTTCTGCACCAGATCGAGCGGCCTGGGGCCCAGCAGATGTTCGCCGTGCTCCGGATCCACGAAGTCGAGTGTCGGAAAAGTCAGTCGCATGATGCCGGAGAACGTCACGATGCCGACGCTGTTCTTGCCGAAGAACACCCCCGGTCGGCTGCCGGTGAAGTGACTCTCCACCAGTGCTGTTGCTGAAGCGATGTGCCACAGACGGAAGGTGTGATCGCTGTAGGTCACGCCAATGTAGGCGCCGTTCGGACTCATGCGGTACGCCGCGATATCGCCGACATCCGGCAGCTCGAACGGCTTCGCCGACTTGTCGATGTACTGGAACGACAGGCGGCGCTCCGAAATCGGCCGCACCAGCATTCTGTCGTCGTCGCTGAACAGGTTGCCCGAGATACTGGAGATCTTTTCGTAGTGCTCGGCCGCGGGGAAAGTCCGCTCGTGCCACGACTGAGTGTCGATCAAGGCAAGCGAGCCATCATCGAGCACGATGCCGATCAGTTTTCCGTCGGCCGAAGTGGCCCAGCCGTATTCGCGGCGGATCTCGTCTGCACCCAGGGTCCACGCCGGGGTCTGCGGGTGCGCCGGGTCGATGACCAGCAGTCCTGGCATGGTGGCGAGATGCGCGCCACTGTCCAAGTAACCGATGTGCTCAGTCAGCGGCGACACGTTCGAAGTGACCTCCATGGTCTGCGAGTAGCCGCTGATCGTCTTGCTGCCGGTCTGTCTGACCGGCTGCAGGCTGGAGACCTTGAGTTCTCCGCCGAAGTACAGCGTCACCAGCTGCTGTTCGCGTACGTCCACGTCCAGCAGCGGCGCCTGCGGCGCCTGCACGCGCACCGGCTCGCTGCCGTCGGCATCCCACAGAAACAGGTCTCCGAGCGCCGACCACAGCATGAAGCGCTTGCCCGGCCATGAGATGCTCATGTTCCAGTAGGCGGCCTGCATGGGGCCAGCGGGCTGTGCCGCCAGGTTGATGGTTTTATCACCCGCCTTGATCCAGTAGGAGTTGAACTTGAAGGCGCCAGCGCCGACAGCGCCTTTGGCAGCGTTGGCTTCGGCAACCCCCACCACCGTGGAGAAGCGCTGGCTCGCTCTGAGCGCAGGAGTGAGCTCGACAATGATGAGCTCGGCAGTGCCGCAGCCGACCATGACCTGCGCCGTGTGCGGCACACGCGCGAGAGTGCCGACCTCACAGTCGGGCAGCATGAGGCGGTCAAGACGTTTGCCGCTCAAGGACCACTGCGTCAGCTGCCGCGGCTGCAGCGCCAACACCGAGCGTCCGTCTGGGGCAGCGACGGCGGCCTTCAGATCCGCCTCTTCGTTGTCCATTTTCAATACGCGTGGCTCTTTGCGCGCCGAATTCAGGTCGAGGATGCCGAGGTCTCTCGGGCCGAAGAACGTCACCAGTGCGCCCGCCGGCGCTACATCGATGCCCTGAAAGACGCCCGGAGTTACCGCGACCCGCGTCCGCCCTTGCCACACCGCCGCCGATCCGGCCGGCAGGGCGGCGGCGAACACCTGGCCATCGTCGCTCAGGGCCACCAGGTCCTGCGGCGCCACCGGCGCCGGCGCGAGCCCGCATTCTGTGCCGTGCTGGCGGCTCGTTCTGGGGAACGCGCGCGCCAGCTGCTCGATATGCGAACCGTTCAGCAGCAGCCTTGAGTAGGGCGTCGCTGGCGTGCCGCTGCGGAAAACCACCGTGCTGCCGTCGGCCGACACGCCGGCGATGGACTGCTGCGGCCGCAGCACATTCTCGATCACGTTCGCGCCGCTCTGCTGACTGACCAGCCCGCTGTAGATCCGGCCGCTCGCATCCGTAATGGCGAGCACGTCGCCGGCAGGGAGCAGCTCGCTGTGGGCATCGATTTTTTGGGACCAGAGGCGCTCACCGGAACATTGCCATGCCGTCAGCAAGCCCTGGGTATCGAGCACGAACACGCGCGCGCCGTCATCGGAAAGCCGTGCGACCTGAATGGCCTGACCGATCTCCGGATCCGTGCCTGCACCGCTCCCCAAAGGATGGCGCTGTTGGCTCGCCAGGTCCAGGCAAGTCCACGAGCCCGGGAACTTGGCCGTCCGCGCCACGGCAACGAAGGCACTCTTGCCCGAAGCCGCCAGCACCGCGTAGGGGGCAGCGGGGATCTCGGGGGGCTGCCACGACCTCACGCGCTCGGCCGTCCGCAGGTTCCACATGTCGAGGTGCTCCTCGCCGGCGGTGTGGCGGGTGACGACCATGAACCCGCTGCTCAGCATGACCACACGGTTGTCGAGGTAGGAATCGAAGTCCATCTCCTGGTAGCCGTGGTCCTGAGTCTTCAGCGACAGGGCTCCTTCTGTATTGACGATGAGCAGTGCATCCTCGTTGCCCTCGCGCGTGATCTTGGGAATCACGTTGACACCGACCAACTCGCCCCAGAATTTCTGCGTCGGCCAGGTGTAGAGCCGCGCGTAACTGGCATCGTCCAGGAACGCCGCCACCAGCACCGTGCCATTCGCGAGCACCGGATCGAGCACGTAGGCGCTGCCCTTGCCCGGCAGATTGTTCCCCGGCAGCTTGACCAGGTCAGTGCCATGGCGCTCCCACTGCGTCACGGCGCCTTTGTCCGAGCCCGTGAAGATGCGGCGGCCGTCGGCTGACACGGCGACGCTGTTCACACTGTCCAGCAGCCGCTCGAACTCCATGGAGGTCGCGTCACCGTTTCGGCTGATGTGCCACAGCGCCGCGCTGCCGTCGGTCCCCACGGTCAGTAATGAGGTCGGGTCCGAGTGCGGCAGAAACCGCAGCGAGCGCAGCGCCATGCAGACCGGCGTCTTGTCGCTCTGTGCCGTGCAGTCATCGGAGCTGTAAGTCGCCACCGGCGTCAGCCGCGTCTGCTGCGTGCTGGTTGCATCGTCCGCGCCACGCGGATTCGATTTCGCATCGGCGGCCGCATGACTGGCTTCGGCGGACTGGAATTCACTGGTATTGAACAACCAGATCACTGCGTGCTTGTTATCCTTGACTCCCGCCACCGCCAGCCAGCCGGAAGCGATGTCGAACGCCATCGCGTTGACATGCTTGGCGCCCTCGGGCAGGTAATAGGTCACGCCCGGGTCCAGGGTCGGTGCAGCACTATCGACTCCGCGCACCCGCGCCACGTACAGCCGCGAGCCGCCCGCGGTGAAGACCCAGCCGTCCTCGGACTCGGCGGTTCCCTTGGCGGCCGCATGCAGTGGCGGTGTCGCCAGCGTCACGACATCGTCCGCACCCGAGGGGATCTTCCACTCGGTGCCTTTCTGGCGACGACTCCACAGCGCCAGCAGCGCCGGATCGGTCTTGGAGAGCGTCACGAACAGCGGCCGCGCCGGATCGGTGCTGATCCACTGCACCGGATTACTGCTGAGCAACGTGTCGGTGTTCAGCTTGCGCAGCGAGGCGTACAGCACCGCCTCTGCCTTGGGGCTGTAGGGCCGCGGATGCGTGCCGCCGGCACTGTCGCTGAGCACCTCGCGGGCGAGGACGGCTGCCAGCGCGGGATCTCCGGCTTTGAGTTTTTCCTGGGCGATACGCGCCACCAGCGATGACTGCTGCAGCATCAGATCATTGCGCGAACGGGCCTGAATCAGGATGTAGAGGCCGATCACCAGCGCGACGAGACCGGCGGCGCTCCAGAAGATGCGCGTGTTGCGACGCGCACGCGCCTTGTCCCGGCGGATGCGCGCTTCCTGTTCGGCACTCTCGCTGACGAACTTTGCGGTCAGCTCCGGCGCCTGACCATAGCGGCGCGCCCATTCGACCGCATCACTGCGCCGGTTCCACCACTCCGCCGCCGTCACGGCGGCCCGCCCCGACAGCAGCTCGGCGCGCCCGTCCTGCCAGGCGAGTGCCTGGCGCTCGAGCGCGGCGTACTCCTTGGCGTCCGTGCCCTCTTCGCGGACCCAGGTCTGCAGGCGTCCCCATTGACGGATCAGTGCTTCGTGGCTGATGTCGATCAGGTCATCGCTATCCGTGCCGCGACCGTGCACGGTGAGGAAGTTCTTGCCCTCGCCGGTGAACACCGCGAGCAGCGCCAGGAGACTTTCCTTGTCGGTGCCGGTCGCGCGCAGTGCTTCGCCGATCGTGATCGGGCGGCGCACGTCACGTGCACGCAGATCAGCGCTCGACTGGCACAGCGCCTTGAACAGTTTCTCAGTCAGGCCCTGCTGTGCGGGCGTGAGCGCGGCATAGAGCGCATCGAGGTGAGCGGACAGCGCTCCGGCGACGCCACCGGCGGCGACATACTGCTCCAGCGTCAGTCGCGGCGCCGTGCCCGGGAAGGCGCTCTCGGCAGATTTCCACAGCTGAGCGAGGACGTGCTGCATGAGCGGCAACATGTCCGGATCAGCGCTGGTGGCGCTGAGGTCAGCGCGGTGCTCCGCCGCGATGTCGTTCGCCAGCTGGGTGATCAGCCGCTCTTCGACCGTGCCGCCGTAGACCTTGGCGGGCTCACCAATGGCGAGTTCGACCTCGGTGCGGCTGAGTTTCGGGACCAGGAACTGGCCATCGCTGATCGCCTCGGCCAGACCGTCGAAGTGGGCGCAATCGCCCAGAAAGTCCAGCCGGATCGTCAGACAGACGAAGATCGGCAGGCGCGTCTGCGCGCATGCCTCCAGCAACGACTGGATGAAGCGATCGGTCTGGTTACGCCACTCCAGCGGACTCACGCCGCTGCCGGCCTCGTAGCGGAACACCTCCTCGAACTGGTCCACCAGCAGCAGGATCGTCTGGTGCGGATCGATCCCCAGATCGGCGAGCCAGGAAACGAGCCCTCCCTGGCTGCGCTGGATGCGTGTCTGTATGACCAGTTGCTGGTCGACCGCCACGTCGGTGTCGCGCGGCAGCCGCTCGAGCTCGGGAGCCAGGGCCTCGGCCAGCGCCTGTGCCATCGAGCCGAGCGCGTTGCGACCCGGCCTGAACACCACCATGCGCCAGCTCTCGTGCTCGCGCCCGAGTCCGCCGCAGTCGAGCTCGTGCAGCAGGCCCGCGCGCACCAGCGAGGACTTGCCGCAGCCCGACGGCCCGGTGATCGCCAGAAAGCGGTGCACCCGCAGGCGCTCGAGCATCAGCGCAACGGCCGCTTCGCGCCCGAAAAATAGGTGGGCTTCGTGGCGTTGGAAAGGCCTCAGCCCCGGGTACGGGCTGATTGTCTCCTCGGCCTCACTCATGCGCCGATTGCCGCGAACACTTTCTCGAGGACTGGGGAAACCGAGGCCGAATCACCCGCGCCCGGCACCGTGAGCAGCTGCAGGTCAGGAATGGAGACCGACGGGCGCGGCCGCGCGGCGGCGCGCACCGCCGCCAGTGCGCGGATGGGGCGCTCGCGCGAGGCACGCACCTTGATGAACTGAATCAGCTGCGCGTCCATCCAGCGGCCCGGGGCCTGACGGTCGAGGAAGATCGCGGCATCGCAGGAGCGATAGAAGTCGTCGGTAAGCTCGCGCATCTCCGCGGCGGAGGCATCGCTCGCCGGGGTGAACAGCGTGAACCGCTGTGCGTACTGCTGCACCAGCTGCTCCGCCAGCTCGCGGTCCTGCTCGGCAAAATTCAGGAACACGCTGGCGCTCGCGCCGGCGCTGGCTGCCTTCGCCCGCTGCGCGGCGGCGATGGCGTGCGCGACGCGTTGCACCTGGTTGGCGATGCTGCGTTTGAATGATTCGAGAGTGTCCTCAACGACGGAACGGCTGGTGCGGATCGCAGCCTCCGCCGACTCGAGCGTGTCGTCGGCCACATCCGGCGAACACCACAGCAGTGGCTTGACGCTGTTCTGCTCGGCGAGGGTGAGCTGCGCGGTGAGATAACCGTTGGGGAGGTCCTCAGCGCCGACGGCGAAGCGGCTGTCGATAGCGACCTCCGGCCGACGGCCGCCGAGCAGCATCACGAACAGCCGCGCCGACTTGATCAGCGGCTCCACTGCTGCTTTGAACTGTTCCTCCTGGCGCAGTCCGGGCCACAGCTGCTGGGCGTTCAGCGGACGCAGCTCCACCTGCTCCTGCTCCGCGAGGAAACGCGCAATCTCCTCGCGGTGCTCGCGTGCCGCCATCGTTCCGAGCGCGAGAAACACCGGAATACGCGCCACGGCAGACGTGCTGGTGTCAGCGCTGCTTTGGACGCTGAGCGGTGCAGCGCTGGTTTGCGGTGTGGCGGTGGGCGTGACTGCGACTGGCGCGCGGCCGCTACGCGCCCGGCGGCGAAATGCGGTGATGCGCTCGGTGAGCACTTCACCGACATCGCTCACCTTCTGATAGAAGAGGCAGCGGCTCTCGGAGCCGGCGGCTTCCGGAGGATGATCGATAGGGGTCACCCGCCCGGCGGCGACGCCGCGAAAACATTCGATACGAATCTGCCGCCGGCAGGCTTCCAGCACGCGCTGCATGGCAGCGGCCTCGCTGCCGGAGAGTTCCTCGACCAGATCAGCGAGAAACCCCGGGCAGGCGAGCGGATTGTCCATGTCCACCACGACCAGACGCTCGGCAAAATCGCTGGGATGCGACTCCAGAAACATGTTGAACTCACGCACACAGGTGCGCGAACTTACCGAGGCACGCGACAGCACGAACACGAAGCAGGCGGCGGCGGAAACGTGCTCGTTCAGGGCCCGGTCGAGCTGACCGGTCTCATGATTCTCCAGGTCGAAATAGATATCGCAGTCGGAGCGTCCCAGCCGTTGCGCAAGGTCGGAGCGCAGAACGCGCACCACCCGTGTCACCCACCCGGGAGTCGCATCCTCGTAGGGAGAGTTATTGATGCGTGCGTAGCTGACGAAAACGTCATGCGTAGCGTCGACAACGATCCCCATCGGTTACCACGTAAGCTGGATTGTCGTAATGATTCTGGAGCCGGACCCCACTGTCGCAGCATTCTGAGGCACGGCAAGCAGAGCGGGCAAGGCGCGCACCGGCGGGCCGCGCGATCCGGCTGGCCCGACCGGGCGTTGAGCGCTGCGCCGGCGGACCGGGCAGCAGAAACACCAGTCAAATCGCGATGTTGCCGCGAATCACTCGGGAACAATCGGGGTACGAGCAAGGGCGGACGGAACCGACACCGTCCTGCTTGATCCGCCAGTGCCGCGGGTCGACAGGCGATCGCCCCGCCGCCCGAGTCACCTGAGAACCGAGCGCCGCTACCGACATGGCGCTGGGCGTTCTGGCGCGCCTCTATGGCCGGGATCAGGCGCGAGAACTCACCCACTCGCTCGAGTATCAATGGAGCGAGGACCCCGACAACGATCCCTTCGCCATCCAGTAGGGACGAAATCTGCAGGACTTCGCGCTGACGCCACTCGATTCCGCAGCGTTGCAATCACAGCCAGGGTGATGATCCGTCCGCGCATTGCGGCCGGGATTTGCCGGCTGAGAGATTTGAACTCCCGACCAACGGTTTACAAAACCGCTGCTCTACCACTGAGCTAAGCCGGCATCGCGCGATGCCCCAGTTCGGGGTCGCAGATTGTACCCATCCGCGCTTTGTCAGGGCAGTTTCGGTGTACCCGAAGTGGCTGCGGCAGGGTTGTTGGCGGTGGGCAGTGCTGCGGCGGGGAGCGCAGCAGCTGGCGCCGTGCTGGCGGCCACCGACGCCGGTCCGGCAACGGGCACCGCTGGGGCGGCCGGCGCACACGGCTGCACTGCGATTCGTGAGCCCACTCCCTCTGCAAACAGATCCTGGATGGGTACCGAGGTGACACCTGGAGGCGGCGTCAGGTCCACCCAGTACAGCGTGCCGGGAAGTTTGCGCTCGGCGACCTGAGCATCGAGCCCGCTCACGCGAACTGCCTGGGCGCGCCGCTCGGCCCGTGACTTCTCACTGTAGAGCCCGAGCGATAAGCGTCGCCCGGCATCGGCCGTCTCGGGCATGACGAGCGCATCCTTGATGCCGTTGTGCTCGAGTGTCACGAGCGCACGGTCCGCATCCGCCTGTGTCTTGATGCCGGAGACGTACACCCAGTATCCGTCGGAGGTCTGCCCCGGCTCCGCCCGCTGCCTGGAATCGAAACCTTTCTCCTTGAGCAGTGCGGCCGCGCGCGCACTGTTGTCCACGTCTCCGAACGGGCCCACCGACAGGCATGCAGTCGCAGGCCCCGGAGCTGCCTTCGCCGCATCCGGCTTCACGCGCTGCTCGGGCGGGACCTCGTCGATCATCTTGAGGGCGGGGAGCTTTGCGATCGCCTCGTTCACCGGCGCAGGCTTGGGCGCATCGATCCAGTGCGCCCACGCGAAGTACGCGAAATTGAGGAAAAGCAGCGCTAGAAAGGCATTGCGCACGGCGCGGATTCTAGATCAACGGCGCCGGGTTGACTGCACCGATGCCGCAAGCGCGGCCAGCCCGCGCAGCACCAGGTCGGGCACGGTGACGCAGGCATTCACCAGCAGCGGCCGCACGAGCGCCGCCTGCCCGCCGGTGAGCACCACCAGCGGCTTGCTGCCGAGCAGCAGCCGCGCCTCAGCAACTGCCCGGTCGATGAGCGCGGCGGCGGCGTAGCGCGTCCCCTGCTCGATGCCCGCGCGCGTCGAGCGCCCGAACAATCCCGGCGGCGGCCTGGAACCGCCCTGTGCGCGGCGCCTGATGCCATGGGTCCGCTGCAAAAGCGTGTTCACCATCAGCGCCGGGGCCGGGATGATGACGCCGCCGCGATGACGGCCCGCCACATCCACCAGATCGATGGTCATCGCCGTTCCAACGCCCACCACCAGCACGGCGACGCCCCGAAACAGCTG
>DATHMN010000064.1:0-11134 GCA_035487135.1 Steroidobacteraceae bacterium
CCTGCCGGCAACATCGCCAAGAGCAGCCCCGCGGCGCGCTATCTCATCGAGCAGGGTGTCGAGCCCAAGGACTTCAACTCTTATGGCGCGCGGCGCGGCAATCACGAAGTGATGATGCGCGGCACGTTTGCCAATATCCGCCTGCGCAATCTCATGGTTCCCGGGACCGAGGGCGGCGTGAGCCTGCACCTGCCGGACGGCGAGCAGGGTTCGATTTACGACGTCGCCATGCGCTACCAGAAAGAAGGCACGCCGCTCGTGGTGCTCGCCGGACGCGAGTACGGTACCGGCTCCTCGCGCGACTGGGCCGCCAAGGGCACGATGCTGCTCGGGGTGAAAGCGGTCATCGCCGAGAGCTTCGAGCGCATCCACCGCTCCAACCTGATCGGCATGGGGGTCGCCCCGCTGCAGTTCCTGCCGGGACAGAACGTCGCATCGCTCGGGCTCAGCGGACGCGAGCTGTTCGACATCAGCGGCCTCGATCAGCCCGACGCGACCGAGGTCACCGTGAGCGCGACTGCGCCGCAGGGCGCGATGCGCAAGTTCCAGGCACGGCTGCGCATCGATACGCCGAAGGAACGCGAGTACTACCGCCACGGAGGCATCCTGCAGTACGTGCTGCGGCAGCTGGCCGCTCCGGTCGCGACCTGACCGCAGCGGCGGAGCCGGCAGTGCCCGGGCGCAGCGCAGCCGCTGCTCCCGGACGCGTGCTGGCCCTCTTCGATCTCGACGGTACGATCAGCGTTCACGACACGCTCAACCGCTACCTGCTGGAATTCATCGCGCATCACCCCGGGTGTGCGCTGCGCCTGCCGCGCGCGCTGCCGGCACTGGTGCGCTTCCTCAGCGGTCACAGCGATCAGGGGGCGCTCAAGTCCGCCTGGATCCGCGCCGTGCTGGGCGGGCGCAGCCGCGCGGAGCTGGCAAGCTGGACGGCGCAGTTCGTGCCGCCGCTCATCGCCCGCGGCCTGCACGCGGATGCGCTCAGCGCCATCGCCGCCCATCGCGCGGCAGGCGATGCGCTCGTGCTGCTGAGCGCGAGTCCTGACCTGTACGTGCCGGCGCTCGGAGAGGCGCTCGGCTTCACCGCAACCGTCTGCACGGCGATCGCCTGGCAGGCGGATCGTCTTGATGGCGCACTCGCCAGCCCCAATCGTCGGGGGACGGAGAAGGCACGCTGCCTGATCGAGTTGCGCCGGCGCTATGGGCTGCCCGTCACCGCCTATGCCAACGCCGCGAGTGATCTTGAGCATCTGGCCCTCGCCGAGTACCCGCGTCTGGTGAACGGCACGCGCGCGACGCGCGCCGCGGCGGCGCGGCTGGGCATTCCGTGTCTCAGGTGGCGCTGAAGCGGACTGACGCCGCCCGCGAGCTGGCAATAAATCGCCGCCCGTGCGGGTCTACTGCGATGTCGAAGCTCGGAAATTTTCTCTTCCTGGAGTCTGAATGACCCTCGCGGTTCTGGCCTTCCTCGGTGGCGCGCTGACGATCCTCAGCCCGTGCATCCTGCCGGTGCTGCCGTTCATCTTCGCGCGCACCGAGCAACCGTTCGTGCGCAGCACCTTGCCGCTGCTGATCGGCATGGCGGGTACCTTTGCGGCACTGTCGACGCTTGCCGCCGTCGGCGGCTCCTGGGTAGTGCACTTCAACAACTATGGGCGCCTGCTGGCGCTGGTACTGCTGGCGCTGAGCGCGCTCGCGCTGCTGTCGCGGCGCTTCGGCGACTGGATCACGCGCCCGCTGGTCGCACTGGGCGCGCGCCTGTCCGCTGGCAGCGCGGGCGGGGGGCGCGCCGGCATTGCCGGAGCGCTGCTGCTCGGGGTTGCGACCGGCTTTCTGTGGGCGCCGTGCGCGGGGCCGATCCTGGCGCTGATCCTGACCGGTGCAGCCCTTGGGGGTCCGAGCAGTGCCACGACGGCGCTGCTGTTCGCCTACGCCCTGGGTGCTGCCTGCTCGCTCGCACTCGCGGCCGCCGCCAGCACCCGCGTCATCGCTGCGCTCAAGCGCTCCTTCGGCGCCGGTGAATGGGTACGACGCGCACTGGGTGCCGCGGTGCTGCTCGCGGTAGTGGCGATCGCACTCGGCTGGGACACCGGCGTATTGACGCGCCTGTCGCTTGCCAACACCGCGCACCTGGAACAGTCACTGATCGAGCAGTTCAGGCCGGCACGCGCCGGCGGCGCCCTGCAGAGCGCCGCGGCCAGCACCGCCGTGACAGCGACCGCTGCGGACGCGAGTCTGCCGGTCGAGGGCGAGATGCCTTCCCTGAGCGGTGCCGTCGGCTGGCTGAACTCACCGCCACTCACACGGGAGGCGCTGCGCGGCAAGGTGGTGCTGGTCGACTTCTGGACCTACTCGTGCATCAACTGCCTACGCACGCTGCCCTACGTGAAGAGCTGGTACGCGCGCTACAGCGACCAGGGACTGGTGGTGATCGGCGTGCACTCGCCGGAGTTCGCGTTCGAAAAAGATGCCGATAACGTGCGCCGCGCGGTGCGCGACCTCGGCATCACCTATCCGGTGGCGCTCGATAACAACCTCGCCGTCTGGCAGGCATTCAACAACCAGTACTGGCCGGCGCACTATTTCATCGATGCCCAGGGCCGCATCCGCGGGCACCACTTCGGTGAAGGCGACTACGCCGCCTCCGAGCAGATCCTGCGGCAGCTGCTGAGCGAGGCCGGCGCGCAGCACCTCGATGCCGCGACGAGCGCTCCCAGCGGCAGCGGCGCGCAGGCGGCAGCCGACGAGCAGGACATCCAGTCCCCGGAAACCTACATCGGCTACCAGCGCGCCGCGAGCTTCGTCTCCCCTGGTGGCGCGCGCGAGGATCAGGCGCACCAATACACGGCGCCCGCGACGCTCGCGCTCAACCAGTGGGCGCTGACCGGTCCCTGGAAGGTGGAGGGTGAGCGTGCGGTGGCAACCGCTGGCGCGGCCGGCATCGTGTTCCGCTTTCACGCGCGCGATCTGCACCTGGTGCTGGGCCCGGGAGCCGCAGCTCATCCGGTGCGCTTCCGCGTCACCCTCGACGGCCATGCGCCTGGCGATGACCACGGCGCCGACGTGGCCGCCGACGGCAGCGGCGAAGTCGGCGAGCAGCGTCTGTATCAGTTGCTGCGCGAGACGCATCCCGGAGCCGACCACACCTTCGCCATCGAATTCCTGGATGGCGGGGTGGAAGCCTATTCATTCACGTTTGGCTGAAGGAAGACCCATGAATGGACTGCCTGACCGGCTCACACGTCGCACCCTGCTGCTGGGAGGCCTGTCGGTGGGAGCGCTCACGCTGGTGCGCGGCAGCCGGGCGGCGCTGGGATCCCCGCCGACGGCAGGCACAGTGCTGATCGAGCAATTCGCGCCCAATGGCACCAGCCGTGGCACGTTGAGCGTGCCACGGGTCGTCAAGAGCGAGGCCGAGTGGCGCGCGCAGCTCTCAGCGCTCGCCTTCTCGGTCACGCGCCAGGAAGACACCGAGCGCGCCTTCAGCGGCGCCTACGATCAGAATCATGCGGATGGACTCTACGCCTGTATCTGCTGCGGCACGGTGCTGTTCGATTCGCGCACCAAGTTTGATTCGGGTACCGGCTGGCCGAGCTTCTGGGCGCCGATCTCGCGCCACAACGTGCTCGACCAAGACGACCGCAGCCTCGGCATGGTGCGCACCGCCGTGTCCTGTGCGCGCTGCGTCGCGCACCTGGGGCACGTGTTCAACGACGGGCCGCGGCCGACCGGACTGCGCTACTGCATGAATTCGGTGGCCCTCAATTTCACGGCGCGCGCCTGAGATGCCGCGCAAGGAGCATCGCATGTCAGGCAAGAACAGCGCGGCCGCACTGGCCCTCGCGGCACTCCTCGGCGGGCTGGGGTGGCTCGCCCTCGCAGGCGGCGCGGAGCCTGCCGTCTCGCTCCCGGCTCCGACGGTCGACAACCCCAAACAGAAGGGTCCACTGCAGACGGCGGTGCTGGCCGGCGGCTGTTTCTGGGGCCTGCAGGGTGTGTTCGAGCATGTGCGCGGCGTCCACAGGGTGATGGCCGGCTATTCCGGCGGCGCACGCACCACCGCGGTCTATCAGGAGGTCGGCAGCGGCCGCACCGGCCATGCCGAATCGGTGCAGATCAGCTTTGATCCGGCTGAGGTGAGCTACGGTGAGCTGCTGCAGATTTACTTCTCGGTGGCGCACGATCCCACCGAGCTGAATCGTCAGGGCCCGGATACCGGCTCGCAGTATCGTTCGGCCATCTTCTACGCCGACGATTCACAGCGACATATTGCCGAGAGCTACATCGCGCAGCTCGGGACGAGCGCCGCCTTCCGTCAGCCGATCGTGACGCAGCTGGATCCTCTCAAGGGTTTCTACAACGCGGAGGATTACCACCAGGATTTCTACCTGAAAAACCCGCACTATCCTTACATCGTGGTCAACGATCTGCCGAAAATCCACAACCTGAAGCAGCTGTTCCCCGACTACTACCGCGACTTCCCGGCCACGGTGAGCAGCCACTAGCAGCGGCGTTACATCGACGTGCGGATCTGCCACAGCTCCGGGAAGAACTTCAGCTCCAGCGCCTTGGTGAGGTAGGACACCCCGCCGGTGCCGCCAGTACCGGGCTTGTAGCCGATGATGCGCTCCACCGTTTTCAGGTGATGCGCACGCCACAGCTGGAAGTTGTGGTCGAGGTCCACCAGGCGTTCGGCGAGTTCGTACAGGTCCCAACCCTGCTCGGCATTGTGATAGACGCCGAGCCAGGCCCCCGCGACCTGCTTGCTGGCCTGATAGGGCTCGCTGAAATCACGGCTCAGATACTCTTCCGCAATGCCGTAGCCACGGCGGCTGAGCAGACGCAGCACCTCATCGTAGAGCGACGGCGCGTGCAGCGCGCGCGACAGTTGCTCGAAGGCCTGCGGGTCGCGCTGGTGCACGGTGAGCATCTCGGCGTTCTTGTTGCCGAAGATGAACTCCAGCAGCCGGTACTGCACCGACTGGAATCCGGAGGAGCGTCCGAGCGCATTGCGGAAGGCCGAATACTCAAACGGCGTCATGGTCGAGAGCACGTCCCACACCGTGATCAGCTGCGTCTGGGTGCGCGAAATACGTGCCAGCATCTTCAGCGCCGGACCGAGATCATCACGCCGTATGCACTCGAGCGCGGCAGTCAGCTCGTGCAGCATCAGGCGCATCCACAGCTCCGACACCTGGTGCACGATGATGAACAGCATCTCATTGTGTTCGTGCGACAGCGGCCGCTGTGCGCCCAGCAGTTTGTCGAGCTGCAGGTATTCGCTGTAGGAAAGCGAGCTGCCGAGATCCCAGTGCACCGCCTCGTCGGCGAGTTCGACGCGCTCGGACTTGTCGTATTGACGGGTGCTCATGCGCCTGATGGTACACTCACGCCGCGGCCGGTGCTCTCGCCGGAAGACGAAGCGGGCAGACAGCACCGTGACCACCCCGATCCTCGAAGTCCACGATCTGGTCAAGCAGTATCCGGCGACCACCGCGGTCGCCGGAGTGTCGTTTAACGTGCCGCCGGGCATCTGCTTCGGCCTGCTCGGCCCGAATGGTGCCGGCAAGACCACCACCATCGAGATCATGGAAGGCATCCTGCCGCCCACCTCCGGTGAGGTGCGCTACCGCGGCGCACCGCTGGGCGCGCGCTTCCGCGAGGAGGCCGGCATCCTGTTCCAGAAGACCGCGCTGCAGGACTTTCTCACCGTGCGCCAGAGTATCGCCCTGTTCCGCGGGCTGTACGACCATGGCCTGGACGTGGAAGAGGTCATCCGCCTGTGCGCGCTGGAGAAGCTCGCCGACCGCGACAGCCGCAAACTTTCCGGCGGCCAGCAGCAGCGCATGCTGCTGGCGATCGCGCTGGTCAACGACCCGCAGATGCTGTTCCTCGATGAGCCGACCACCGGGCTCGACCCGCAGGCGCGGCGCAATTTCTGGGAGCTGGTCGAATCGATCAAGGCGCGCCGCAAGACCATCATCCTGACGACGCACTACATGGAGGAAGCCGAGCTGCTGTGCGATGAGATCGTGATCCTCGACCGCGGCCGCATCGTCGCCCAGGGTGCGCCGCGCCGCCTGCTGCACGAGCACTTCGCTGAAGTGCTGCTCGAGCTGCCGCGCCAGGACTTCCCGGCGGCCGCGCGCGCGCTGCCGCTCAAAGTCCTGGATGCGAGCGATCGCGTCGAGATCACCACCGATGATCTGGAAACGACGCTGCGCACATTGCTGGATGCGCGTGTGCCGCTGCAGAACCTGCGCATCCGCCCGGCCAACCTCGAGGACCTGTTCCTTGAGCTCACCGGCACGGAGTTGCGCCCATGATGCGCCGCCTGCTGTCGGTGCTGCACGCACGCAACCTGGAATTCCTGCGCGACCGCAGCACACTCCTGTTCACACTGCTGCTGCCGATCGCGCTGGTGATCGGCATGGGCTTCGTATTCGGCGGCCCGGAGCGGCCGCTGTTCAAGGTGGGCGTGATCAGCACACAGATCGACCCCGCCAGCCACCCCTTTCTGCGTCAGCGCTACGTGCAGTTCGTGCCGCTGCCCGACGCGGGCGCCGCGCTCCACAAGCTCACCCATCAGCAGATCGACCTGCTGGTCGAGCTGCGCAGTCCGCCGCGTTACTGGGTCAACACCGACTCGCCCAAGGGTTACATGACCGAGAAACTGCTGCTCGCGGCGGCTCCCGATGCGCAACGCCAGCCGGTCAGCGGCGCGGGGCTGCGCTACGTCGACTGGCTGTTTCCCGGAATCCTCGGCATGAACATGATGTTCAGCTGCCTGTTCGGCGTCGGCTACGTGGTGCTGCGTTACCGCAAGAGCGGTTTCCTCAAGCGCCTGCACGCGACGCCGCTGACCGCCTTCGAGTTCCTGAGTGCCCAGGTACTGTCGCGCCTGCTTCTGATCGTGTTCGTCACCGCGGTGCTGTACGCCGGCATCAGCCTCATCATTGGCTTCCACAACGCCGGCAGCCTGCTGCTGCTGGTACTGCTCGCAGTGCTGGGGGCGCTGTCGATGATCGCGCTCGGACTGACGGTGGCGGCGCGCTTCTCCAGCGAGGAGCTGGTGGGCGGCATGCTCAATCTGCTCACCTGGCCGATGATGCTGCTGTCGGGCATCTGGTTCTCGCTCGAGGGCTCGCCGCGCTGGGTGCAGTGGCTCGCGCACCTGTTCCCGCTCACCCACGTGCTCGATGCCGCGCGCGCCGTGATGCTCGATGGTGCCGGGCTGGCGCAGATTGCGCCCAATCTGCTGTTCCTCGGTTTTACCGCCCTCGCCTTTCTCGCCTTCGGCGCCTGGTCGTTCCGCTGGCGGATCGACTGAGGCATGACGCAAGGAGTCACCGGTGCGATTCTTCAGTGACAACACCAGCAGCGCCTGTCCGCAGATGCTGGCCGCGCTCCACGACGTGAACCACGGCCTCACTGCCGCCTACGGCGATGACCAGTGGACGCAGCGTCTGGATGCAGCATTCGGGGCGCTGTTCGGCCGCGAGCTGCGCGCCTTCGCCGTGGCGACCGGCACGGCCGCGAATGCGCTCAGCATCGCCACCCTCAGCCCGCCCTACGGCGCAGTGTTCGCCCATCAGGAGTCGCACATCGCCACCGACGAGTGCGGTGCGCCCGGATTCTTCTCCGGTGGCGCGCAGCTGCAACTGCTGCCGGGCGAGCACGGCCGCCTCGCCGCCGCGACGCTGGCGCAGGCGCTGCACGCCCATCGCGTGGACGTGCACACGCTGCAGCCGGCCCTGTTGTCGCTCACTCAGGCGAGTGAGCTCGGCACCGCCTATCGCGCCCATGAGATCCGCGAACTCGCCACGCTCGCGCATGAGCACGGGCTCAAGGTGCACATGGACGGTGCGCGCTTCGCCAATGCGGTCAGTTTCCTCCACTGCCAGCCGGCCGACATCAGCTGGCGCGCCGGCGTCGACGTTCTGTCCTTCGGCGCCACCAAGAACGGCGCGCTGGCCGCCGAGGCGGTGGTGTTCTTCGACACCGCGCTGGTGCGGGATTTTGAGCTGCGCCGCAAGCGCGCTGGACATCTGCTGTCCAAGTCGCGTTATGTGGCCGCGCAGCTGCTCGCCTACCTGCAGGACGATCTGTGGCTGACGAACGCCCGGCGCACCAACCATCAGGCGCAGCGCATCGGGCGGGCCGCAGGCCCGCTCCTCACGCACCCCGTGGAAGCGAACGAGGTGTTCCTGCGGCTGGGAATCGAGCGGCGCGCGGCGCTCCGCGCCGCGGGGTTCGAGTTCTACGACTGGGCGGACGAGCGCGCCGGCGAGGCAAGAATAGTCGTCTCCTGGGATCAGCCGGAGGAGGACGTGCCAGCGCTGTGCGAGGCGCTGACGCGGCTGCTGTAGCAGCCGCCGCTACTGCTCGCGCAGGCTCGTGGTCACCGGCAGCCGTGCCGCGCGCAGCGCCGGCAAAAAGCCGCCGATCATGCCGATCACCAGCGCGATGATCAGTCCCTGCAGCACCAGCGCCGGCGTCACCTTGAAGTTGAACACCACCTGGGTGAAGTTCTGCCCCAGCGTGGACACGGACAGGTTGTTGAACAGCAGGTAGGCGATCACGGCCCCGAGCACGCCGCCGGCGAGTGCCAGCAGCAGCGCCTCCACCATGACCGATGCCAGCACCGGCAGCCCACCGAAGCCGATCGCCCGTAGCGTGGCGATCTCCTTGCCGCGGGCGGCCACCGCCGCATACATGCTGTTGAGGGCAGCGAAGATCGCCCCTAGCCCCATGATCACCGTCACCAGTGTCGCGAGGAAGCCGATCTGCTCGCGGAACTGCTTGGTCTGGCCGCTGAAGTACTCCTGCTCGCGCAGCGCGTCCACGGTCAGACGCGGTTCAGCGCCGATGCCGGCTTTGAGCTTACTGAGGCCGTCTGGCCCATCGAGTGCCACCAGCACTGAGCTCGAGCCGCTGCGGCCGAAGGTGGTGCGCGCCACGTTGACGTCGGCCCACAGTTCTGACTCGTGCGAGTCACCGGTCTCGAATTCCCCCACCACGGTCCAGTCCGAGCCGCGCATGCGGATGGTCTTACCGACGTCCGCGCCCTGGAACTGGCGCACCACGCCGCGGCCGACGATGAGCTCGCGCAACCCCGGGGTGAAGTTGCGTCCGGCGACGATGTGGAACGTCGGCCGCAGCGCAAACGCCGTCGGCTCGACGCCGCGGACGGTGATGTTGGCGCCGTTCTTGACGTCGTCGCGACGGATCAGCTCGGCGATCACCACCAGTTCCGCGGAGGCCTGTGGCTTGCCGTCCGCGCCCGGGGTAATGCCCGGCTGCTGTTCGATGACATCGCTCTGTTCGCGCGTCAGGGCGGAGTTCAGCTCGGTATCGGAGCCACCGCGCATGATGATGGCGGCATCGTTCCGTCCAGTGGCTTTCAGAGTACTGACGAAACCGGCCGTCATGGCGAGTAGCGCGGTGAACACGCCCACCACGCCGGCGAGCCCGATGACGATAACCAGGGACGGCGCCCAGCGCTGTGGAATGCTCTCGATGCCGATGCGCGTGATGGCGAATACCTGACGTAACATGACCGCCCTCTTTCAGCGCCCGGCGAGCGCATCGACGATGCGCAGCCGCCGCGCGCGCAGCGCCGGCAGCAGGCCGACCGCGAGACTCATGATGATGATGGCGAGCACGCCGATGGCCCAGATGCGTCCGTCGAGTTCCAGCTGGAACTGTCCGCCGGAACCCTTGGCGACCATGGCACCGAGCAGGCTCGCAATAGCGAGGCCAATGAGGCCACCGCACAGGCAGAGCGCGAACGCTTCGGCCAGTACGAAACCGAGCACCGCGCCGTCACTGAAGCCGAGCGTCTTCAGCACCGCCAGCTCCGGAATGCGCTCGCGCACGCTCTGCGCCATGGTGTTGCCGACCACCAGCAGCAAGGTGAAGAACACGGCGAACAGGATCCAGTGCACGATGAGACCGATGTCGCCGATCTGCTTGACGAAGCCGAGGTTGAAATCCTTTTCGGTCTGCGTTTTGGTCTCGTCCGGGGAATTCTCGAACATGGCATCGATGGTCTTGCTGACGCTCTCCGCCTGTTTGCCGTTGGCCAGCTTGATGATGAAGAAGTTGGCACGACCCTTGGTGCCGAACTGGTTGGCTTCATCGAAGTAGTCTGCCTGAATGAAGGCCTGGTTGGTCTGCTTGCGCCAGGCCTCGTCCTTGCCGTCGAAGATCCCGACCACATCAAACGCCCAGGCCTTGCTGCCATTCTTCTGCGGATAGATGTTCGAGGAGACCGGAATCTTCTGGCCGATCTTCCAGCCGTACTGATCGGCGAGCAGCTTGCCGACGATGATGCCGGTGCGGGTGTGGGCGAAGCTCTGCCACTGCGCCTCCGGCATCACAAACTCCGGATAGACGTCGCGCTGGCGCAGCGGATCGACCGCGAACACGAACAGCGGGGTGTTCTCCTGCCAGATACCGCCGAACCACATTGAGTGCGCCACGCGCGCCACCCCGGGGACCGCCTCGAGCTTGGGTACGATGCTCACCGGCAGCGGCTGGGTGAATGACACGCGCGCCTGGGTCATGAGGCGCGTCGCCCCGACGAAGCTCTCGCCGGCGCTGAAGATACTGTTGACCGACTGCAACAGCCCGAACAGCACGAACGCCAGCAGTACCGACAGCAACGTCAGGATGGTGCGCGTGCGCTTGCGGAACAGGTTGGCAATGACAAAACCGGCCCTGGTCATGCGCTGTCCCCCTTCAAGCCGCCTGCTCGAGCAGCCGGCCCTTCTCCAGGTGCAGGATGCGGCGGGCGAACTCGGCGGCTTTGGGGTCGTGCGTCACCATGACGATGGTCTTGCCGTGCTCGCGGTTCAGCACCTGCAGCAGCCCCAGGATCTCATCCGCGGTCGCGCGATCGAGATCCCCGGTCGGCTCGTCGCACACCAGCAGTTGTGGGTCAGACACGAGCGCGCGTGCGATCGCCACGCGCTGTTCCTGACCACCCGATAACTCGCGCGGCTTGTGCTTGGCGCGGTCAGCGAGGCCCACCACTTCCAGCGCCACGGCGGCGTTCTTCTTGCGTTGCGCCGCGGACAGCTTGGTGAGCAGCAGCGGCAGCTCGACGTTACCCTCGGCGCTCAGCACC
>DATHMN010000065.1:0-4685 GCA_035487135.1 Steroidobacteraceae bacterium
CCGCCGCGGCGGGTCGCCGCGCCATGTCTGATTGGCTTAACGATTCCATTGCCTGCATTATTCGCGCATGCGAGGGAAGCTCCCAGCGATAGCGGTGCCGCCATGCAAGAGCCGGTGATGTCCCGCCACGTGGTCTTCTCCCACGGCCAGGAAAGCGGGCCGTGGGGCCGCAAGATCTCCGCACTCGCCGAGGTTGCGCGCTCGGAAGGGTACGATGCGCACTCGGTCGACTATCGCGGACTGGATGAGCCGCGGGCGCGCGTCGCCAAACTGGTGGATTTCTGCAAGGAGCTGAGCGGCGATCTGGTGCTCGTGGGCTCGAGCCTCGGCGGCTACGTCGCCGTGGCCTCGGCTTCGCTGCTGCACGCGCGCGGCCTGTTCCTGATGGCGCCCGCGCTCTACGTGCAGGGACTGCCGGAGCTGCGCTCCGCCGTGGTCGACTGCCCGACCTCCGTGGTGCACGGCTGGCGCGACGACGTCGTGCCGTACGAGCACAGCGTGCGCTTCGCGCAGACCTGCAAGGCGGCGCTGCACCTGCTCGAGAGTGATCATCGGCTGCACAACCAGCTGCGCGTCATTCAGTACCTGTTCGAGTACTTTCTCATCGCGCTCGACCTGCCCGCGATCGCCTTCGAGTAGCCATCAGCGCCGCTCACGGATCGCGCGCGCGGCCAGGCGGTCGACCCGCCGCGGCACCAGCAACCGCGCCCAGCGCACGAAGCGGCCGCGCGCGGAAGTGATCAGCAGGCGCTGGCGGCGGTGCATGGCGCGCGCAATGCGGCGGGCGCATTCCTCGGCCGTCATGATGTGTGCTTCCTGCATGGGAGTCTGCCCGAGCGGCTGCCCGTCCGGCCCGCTGGCGCGGCGGTGAATCTGACTGACGACGAAGTCCGGCGCCACGATCGTAACGTCGACCCCGCTGGCGGCGAGCTCGATGCGCAGCGATTCGAAGAATCCCACCAGCGCGTGCTTGCTGGCGGCGTAGCCGGTGCGCTCGGGAACCCCGGTGAGACCGGCAATGCTGGCGACGGCCACTACCAGCCCGCGCGAAGCCTGCAGATAGGGAAGTGCGGCGGCGGTGGTGTAGACCGCGCCCAGATAATTCACCGCCAGCAGGCGCTCATACACGCTGAAGTCGCTGACCGCATCAAAGCGCGCCCACATCGTTACGCCGGCGTTGTTGACCAGCACATCGACGCCGCCGAAGCGCTCGACCGCGCGGGCGACAAAGCGCGCACAGTCGGCGCGCAGCGCGACGTCCCCGGGAACGCTCGTGACCGCCGCGCCGCGTGCCGCGCACTCGCGTGCGGTGTCCTCCAGGCGCGCCGCGTTGCGCGCGTTGAGCACCAGGTTAGGGCGCTCGCCCGCAAGCTGCAGCGCCAGCGCACGCCCGATCCCCTCCGAGGCGCCGGTAATCAACACGGTCTTGCCCGCGAATGTCTGCATTTGCAACCATGGCCTCCTGCGAACGCCGCGCAGCGGCGCTGGGGCGCATCATAGAACGATGAACTGGCTGTTGCGGCGACTGCTCGCGCTGTGGGTGCGCTTCCGGGTGGTTCCGGAGAATTCCGCGGCCCTGCTGGCGGGCCGGAGCCACCCGGTCTGCTACGTGCTCGAACGGCGCAGTGTCAGCGACCTCGCGATACTGCAGCAGGCGTGTCTGGTGCTGAAACTGCCGCGGCCCGGCCGGGTGTTGCACGGCCTGGGCAAGGACGTGCGCTCCTACTTCTTTCTCACGCAGGCGCGCGGCTTCTGGAGCACACGGCCGGACCGGCGGCCGCCGCCCGAGCTGGCGCGGATGACCCGCGTGCTGCGCGCCGATCCGGCGGCCGACTTTCACCTGGTGCCGACGGCGGTGTACTGGGGCCGCGCACCGCAGCGCGAGGGCTCCTGGGTGCGCTTGCTGCTGGTGGAGGACTGGGAGCTCGCCACGCGCCTGCGCAAGTTCCTGCAGGTGCTGTTCAATGGCCGTGACACGCTCGTGGAGTTCGATGAGCCACTGTCCCTGCGGCAACTGCTGGGGGCGGACCTCGAACTGCGCGGGCGAGACGTGGCCCGGAGCCTGCATGCGCTGTACGCGCGCCGCCGGGCGGTGCGTATCGGGCCGGATCTGTCGCATCGGCGCACCCTCGTGAACGAGGTGCTGCGTACGCGGGCCGTGCGTGCGGCGGTCAGCCAGGAAATGCGTGTCAAACGGCTGACGCGTCGCAAGGCCGTGCTGCGCGCCCGCGCCGATGCGCTGGAGATCGCGGCGAACTATTCGCACGCGTTCGTACGCTTCATGGAGCACGCGCTCACGCGCCTGTGGAACCGTCTGTACGATGGCGTGGAGTTCGGGCACGCGGCGACGCTTGCAGCGGTCGCGGAAGGGCGCGAGCTCGTCTACGTCCCCTGCCACCGCAGCCACATGGACTACCTGCTGCTCGGCTATGCGATCTACGTGCAGGGCTATGCGGTGCCGCACACCGCGGCCGGCGTGAACCTCAACCTGCCGATCATCGGGCGCTTCCTGCGCATGGGCGGCGCGTTTTTCATCCGCCGCAGCTTTCGCGGCAACGCGCTGTATGCCGTGGTGCTCATGAAATATCTCGCGACCATCATGGCGCGCGGGCATCCGATCGAGTACTTCATTGAGGGCGGCCGTAGCCGCACCGGGCGGCTGCTGCAGCCGAAGACCGGCATGCTCGCGATGACGGTGCGCAGCTTCCTGCAGCAGCCGGTGCGCCCGGTGGTGTTCGTACCGGTGTACTTCGGCTACGAGCGCTTGGTGGAAGGTCGCACCTACATCGGCGAGCTCTCCGGACGCCCCAAGGAGAAGGAGAGCGTGCTTGGACTGCTGCGGTCCTGGCGCGTGCTGCGCGAGCGTTTCGGCAAGGTCTACGTGAATCTCGGCGAGCCGATCGCCCTCGATGCGCTTCTTGATGAGCACCATGGCAGCTGGCGCGCGCAGCGCTTTGATGACGATACCCGCAGTCCCTGGGTGGCCGACGCCGTCGCGGCTCTCGCCGCATCGATCATGCGCAATATCAACTCCGCGGCCGCGGTGACGCCCATCAACCTCATCGCGGTGGCGCTGCTCGGCATGCCGCGCCAGGCGCTGCCCGAGGCTGACCTGGTGCGCCAGCTCGAGCTGTATCAGGCGCTGCTCGCCAGCTGCCCCTATAGCGATCGGGTGACGCTCACGCCGCTGAGTGGCGCGCAGATGATCGCCCATGGCATCGCCCTGAAACAGATCTACCGCGAGGCGCATGCGCTCGGGGACATCGTGCGCATGAGCGACGCGAGCGCCGTGCTCGCGACTTACTTCCGCAATAACATCCTGCACCTGTTCGCGCTGCCCTCGCTCATCGCCTGTATCTTCGTCAGCAATGCCCAGGTGTCGACCTGGGACATCCAGCGCCTGGCCGCGCGCATCTATCCTTACATTGCGGCGGAGTTGTTTCTGCGCTGGAGTGAAAAGGAACTGCCGCAGGTACTCGAAGGGGTGCTCTCGGCGATGGCACAGTACGGCCTCATCGAGCCGGAGCCCTCGCTCGATGGCTGGACGCGTGCACCACCGGCCTCCGCCCAGGCCATGCAGCTGTCGCTGCTGGCGCAGGCCACCGTGCAGACCATCGAGCGCTACTACATGGTGGTGGCGCAGCTGGTCAAGGCCGGCAGCGGCGCGATCGATCAGCAGACCCTGGAGGAGCGCTGCCAGCTCACGGCACAGCGCATGACGTTACTCTATGGCCTGAACTCACCGGAATTCTTCGATCGCGCCATGTTTGAGAACTTCATCTTCAAGCTGCGCGAGCGCGGCGTCATCCGTGCCGCCGACGGCGGCAAACTCGAGTTCGACGAGGTTCTGACCCAGGTGGCGCAGGACGCACAGTTCGTCCTGAGCGAGCAGTTGCGCCACAGCATCCTGCAGATCATGCATGCCTGAAATGGGAGGCGGCCTCATGAGGACGCTGATGCGGATTGCCGCAGCAGGCGTGCTGCTCGCACCCCTGGCCTTCGGGGCGGTAACGCCGCAGGAGGCTGCGCAGCTGGGCGAGGAACTCACCCCGCTCGGCGGCGAGAAGGCGGGCAATGCGGACGGCAGCATTCCGGCCTGGAGCGGCGGCATCACGTCGGCCGCCGCAGCGGGCTTTCCCAGCTACCGGCCTTCGGATCATCATCCGGATCCCTACGCAGCTGACACACCGCTCTTCACCATCACCGCGGCGAACCTGCAGCAGTACGCCGCCAGGCTCACGCAAGGACACAAGGCGCTCCTCGAGACCTATCCTGATTACAAGATGGACGTCTACCCGACGCACCGCAGCGCCGCGGTGCCGGAGCGCATCGCACAAGCGACCCAGCGCATCGCGACGACGGCAGAACTGGTGCCCGGCGGTAACGGAGTCACGGGGGCTGCCGGGGGCGTCCCCTTCCCGATTCCCAAATCCGGACTCGAGGTGCTCTGGAACCATCTGCTGCGCTTTCGTGGTGTGGCCGTGGCGCGCCAGATCGGGCAGGTGGCGCTTAGCGCCGGCGTGCGCTACACGGCGCGGCAATTTAAGGAGGAGTTCTTCTTCCCCGGTTACGTCCCGGGCATGAAGGAAGCCGAGCTCGACAACATCCTGGCTTACTTCATGCGCGAGACCCTGGCAGCCGCGCGTCCGCCCGGGGACGTGCTGCTGGTGCAGGAGCCCCTCGAT
>DATHMN010000066.1:0-17102 GCA_035487135.1 Steroidobacteraceae bacterium
GCCAGATCGCGTTCATCGGCCAGACGCCGACCGATCCGTACGAGCTGTATCTGCTTGCGCCGGGCAGCCATACGCCGACCGCGATCACGCACGAGAACGCGGCGCTGGCGGACCTCACACTCGCGCGCACCGAGACCGTCAGCTGGCAGGGGCCAGGTAACCGCACACTCGATGGCGTGTTGACCTATCCGGCGGGCTACCAGCAGGGGCATCGCTATCCCTTGGTGCTGCTGGTGCACGGTGGCCCCAACTCCGCCTCACGTCAGCGCTTCAGTCTGCTGCCGCAGCTGATGGCCACACACGGTTGGCTGGTGTTCGAGCCGAATTACCGCGGCAGCGACAACGACGGCAACGCGTTCTTTGCGGCGATCTACAAAGACGCCGGCCAGGGTCCGGGCGAGGACGTGATGTCGGGCGTCGCGTGGTTGAAAAGCCGCGGCTTGGCCGACCCGACGCGCATGGCGGTCACCGGCTGGTCCTACGGGGGATTCATGACGACCTGGCTGGCCGGACACTACCCGGTCTGGAAGGCGGCGGTCGCTGGCGCCGCGGTGACCGACTGGGTGCAGATGTACGACCTGTCAGACGGCAACGTCACGCAATCCGAGGCCACCGGTGCATCTCCGTACGTCGGTGGAGGTATGGCAGTCAACCGCAGCCAGTCACCCTCGAGCTCGATGACCAAGATCAAGGCACCGACGCTGATCATGTGCGATACCGGCGATTTCCGCGTGCCCATCACCCAGTCCTTCGGCCTGTACCGCGCGCTCATGGACAACCATGTCACGACCGAGTTCTATGCCATTCCTGTCGGCGGCCATTTCCCCGGCGATCCGGTCCGCCAGATGGACGTGTACGAGCGCTGGATCGGCTGGTTACAACGATTCCTTTAAATCCCGGGCTCTGCTGCATCATCGCTGGCTCTTTTTCCGAGCGGCAGAAGGTCGCGACGGCCGGCGGACCGCGCGCACCTTGCCGCTACCTCCGCCGCCGCAGAAGAACTGCCCGCCCCCGTCGGACTCCAGCCCCGATACGCCTGCTGCGGGGGGCATAACGATCTTCTCCAGCACTGCGCCTGTGTCGGGATCGATCCGCCGCAGATCGCTCTCATCGCCTTGCCAGGTCGCGTGCCAGAGTTCGCCGTCGACCCAGGTCACTCCCGTCACGAAGCGGTCGCACTCGATCGTGCGCAGCACCGCCCCGGTTTGTGGCTCGATCTGATGGATCTTGCGCGCGCGGTACTCTCCCACCCACAGAGTCCCTTCCGCCCAGGTAAGTCCCGAATCGCCGCCGCCACCGGGTGCCGGAATGGTAGCGAGCACCCGCCCGCTGAGCGGGTCGATCTTGTGGATCCGATCCTCGGCGATCTGGAACAGGTGGCGGCCGTCGAACGCCGTCCCGGCGTGTGCAGCGATATCGATCGAACGCAGCTGCTTACCGCTGCGCGGATCGAAGGAACTCAGCTTGTCTCCCGCCGCAAACCAGACGTGCTGGCCGTCGTAGGTCACTCCGTGCACGCGCTCGACGCCGGGAAAGGGTCCGTATTCACGGATGATGCCAGCGGCTGATTGCTTCATGAGCCGATGCTAGTCGCTCGGCAGTGGAGCGGGGAGTAACAAGGTCGTCGTGAAACCTGCTGCCGGCGGGGTCATCCAGCGTCGCGCGCGTCCCCGACCGTAAGGCTGCACCTTGCCGCTCACGGCGAGCGCATCGAGCGCCCGTTGCACGCTGCGCTGACTGGCGCCCAGCGTCAGTGCCAGCGCCGAACTCGACCACGACTCGCCGTCGCCGAGAACGGCGAGCACGGCAGCGTGCTTCTCCTCCACCGGGAGAGCCAGCACAGCGACCTCGCGCGCCCGGCGCGGCACCAGCACGAATCCTTGCGGGGTCGCGCTCACTTTGGCCAGCTTGCGCAGCACCGTGCGCAGCCGGCCCATTTCGACCCGCAGCCGCGCACGATGTGATTCGTCGACAACTCTCGTACGGAACGCGCGCGCGATCAGTAGGCCTCGCGGCACGTCCCCTGGCCAAGCCTCGCCCAATGCGCGCGCCAACATCAGGAGCACCGGTCGCCGGGCCAGCGACACCGTGGTGTGGGCATCGCGCACCCTCAAGCGACATATGTCCACGAGCAGTGCATTCGAGGCCAGCAAGGTCTCGACTTCCTCGAGCAGCAACGACCGCTCGACACCGCGTCTGATCAGGCGGGCCGCCGGCATTCGCAGCGCGCGCGCTGCGCCGTCGACTTCCGCCATGAGAGCGGGAATCCCTGCCTCATGGGCGGCGCGCGCCGCCCGCAGCAGCGCCGCGCGCGCCGGCCTCGTCCGCAGACGCCGCACGGCGATTCCGCCCTGGACGAGCTCATGCATGGCGCGTAGCGCCGGCGGCATGAGTGCGGAGTCCAGTCCCGCAAGGGTGCGCTCAGCATCATCGAGGCGCCCGATCAGCAGCAGTCGCCGCACCTCGAGGAAGCGCGCATGCGCCGCGTTCGCCCGGTCGCCACGCCGCGCGAGCGTGCGCCGTGCTGCGTCCAGCGCCTTCTGCGGCCAGTGCAGATCACGCGAGACCAGCGCGATCTCCGCCTCGGCCACCACACACCTGGCGCGCGAGACCGCCTCTTTCGCGCCGAAGGCGCGCGCGGCTGTGCGCAGCAGCACCTTGGCGCGCGCGAGCTCCCCGAGTTGCGCCATGGCGATGCCGCGCAGCGCCAGCGCAGGCGCATCGTTGCGCAGGGCGACGCGCTTCAGCGCGCCCAGCGGGTCCCCCGCCGCCAGGGCACGTGCCGCAGCCGTGATCAGTGAGTCCATCGCAAGCGCATGCCACTCGCCACTGCGCAGACCGGTCGCGCGCCTTCGGTGCAGCCGTTGTGCCAGCGGCGGCGGAAACCGGCGGTCTTGCGGCGCCGCGCCTCGCAGCAGGTACTTCTGAAGAGCATCTAGCTGTGTGCCGCCTGCGGGCCGGACTGCGAGCGCGCGGGCCGGGCCGCGCGCAGTGCCTGATCGATAAGCTCCGTGCCCAGCTCCTGAGGGATGGGCAACTGGCCGAGCAGCAGCCGCAAATAGACCGGCGCGACGATCGAATCGATCAGCAGTCCGGCATTCACATCTGCCGCAAACTCGCCGGCCACCTTGCCGCGCTCGATCTCGGCGACGGCCGCAGCGCGCCTGCGGCTGATGTGGCTGTCATACAGTTCGCGCAGAACGGTCGGATTCCCCTGCCCCTCGGCGATCAGGTCAGCCATGACCTTGCCGAACTGGCCATTGAAGCCTTTGATCAGCTGCCGGATGGCTGCGCGCAGGACTTCCTCGGCCGGCAGCGCGCGCGCGGGTTCTGGCGCGGCCCCGAAGCGTTCATGAAACATGGCCATGATCAGCACGGCCTTCGACGGCCACCACTTGTAAAGGGTTGGCTTGCCCACGCCGGCGCGCTCGGCGACCGCCTCCATCGTCAGCTTCCTCGCGGGTTACTCCTTCAGCAGTTGGTACACCGCATCCATGATCGCGGCGTGAGAGGCGGCGGTCTCACTGGGCGGACGCCCCGCCTGGCCACGCCGCACGCGCTGCTGCTTAGTCATGGCCGAAGATTATCTGAACGACTCGTTAAATTAAATACTGGACAATGCGGGCCCGCGTTATTTACGATACGTTCCGTATAGTTAATTTAACGCAGCATCCAGGAGTAGGACATGCAGTACGCAAGCGAAGTGATCCACCCCGTAAGCCCGCAGGATGCCTCGACGATGGCCCTATTGAGGACGCGGGTTGCCCCGATGAAGGGAAAACTCCAGGGAATCTCGGCCCGCGAACCTTTTAACGCCCTCATGGAACAAGTGGTCGCTCCCGCGGGGGTGACGTTCGCTACGGACACGGTGGGCCCCGTTGGCGGCGTCTGGGTTCGACCGGCGCGCTGCCAGGCGACCGAGGCGATACTGCACCTGCACGGCGGTTGGTTCAGCTGGGGAACCGCGCACGCCTTCCGCAACCTGGTTGGCCATATTGCGGCGCGCAGCGGCACGCAGATCTTCATCCCCGACTACCGGCTCGCGCCCGAGCATCCGTTTCCCGCAGCGCTGCACGATGTGCAGACAGCGTATCGCGGCCTGGAAATGCAAGGCGTGCGCCGGATCGCCGTCACCGGCGACTCCGCCGGAGGTAACCTGGCCCTGGTGCTGCTCGGCCTGCTGAATGAGCGGCACGCCCCGGGCGGCGTACGCCCGGCGGGAGCGGTAGTGCTGTCACCGGTGACTGACCTGACGCTGTCCGGCCGGAGCTACCAAACACGCGCAGACGCGGATCCGTATTTCGTCCGCGCGCAGGTGAGCACTCTGGTGCAAGCCTATCTGGGAGACGCCGACCCGCAAGACCCGCGCGCCTCCCCTCTGTTCGCGACACGACTGGCGGCACTGCCGCCGCTTCGGGTGCACGTTGGCGATGACGAAGTGCTGCTCGATGACTCGCGCCGTTTTGTCGAGCGTGCGGTCGCTGCAGGTGCCGATGCACAGCTCCATGTCTGGCTGGGGATGCCACACTGTTTCAGTAACGCGGTCGGCAAGCTGGAGGCCGCCGCTCAGGCGCTGGATGCCGCGGCGGCGTTTCTCGGCGAGCGACTCGCCAGCGAGCAAGCAGACCGCTGAGTACGGCGATAAGATCGCGTGGCCCCTGCTCAGGTCGTCCGCTGCCAAGAACGAGTCATGATGAGTAGCGTCGATGCTTTCATGGCGACGATGGTTGCACAGTCGCGCCCGGTACCGATCGAGCGCGCGGTCGCCCTTGCCTGGGAGCACTACGGGTTGGACACGCGGGCGACCCGCCTGACGGGTGAGCGCGATGAGAACTTCAAGCTGACCGCGGCGGACGGTGCAGAATACGTATTCAAGATAGCCAACGGTGCCGAAGATCCGGCGGTGACCGAGCTGCCGACCGCCGCGCTGCTGCACGTGGCAGCGGCCGATCCGGCCTTCCCCTGCCCGCGTGTGCTGCGCGCGCTCGATGGTGGGACGCAGATTCGTTTCGCAGATACCACGGGCATCGAACGCACGGCACGGATGCTGACGTACCTGCCGGGACGGCTGCTCAACACAGCGGCGCGCTCGCGGCGGCAGCGAGCCGCCTGCGGCAGGATCGGAGCGCGCCTGACGCGCGCCCTGCGCGCCTTCGAACATGCCGCTGCGCACCGCGCCATCATCTGGGACGTTCGACATGCGGGGCACATGCGGCGGCTGCTGACCGAGCTGCCACATTTCGCTTATCGGACTGCCGTCCTCGAGCTGCTCTCACACATGCTGCCCACCATCGAGTTGCAGTTTCCGCAGCTGCGCCATCAGATCGTGCACAACGATTTGAACGCTCTCAACATACTGGTGGATCCTCAGGAGGCAGCGCGCATCCGCGGCGTGATCGATTTCGGCGATATCACCTACACGGCGCTGATTGCCGACGTAGCAGTCGCCGCAGCCGAACTGATCCCGCCGGATTGCACCGATCCGGCCGCCGCGCGTGCTTGCGTGAGCGACGTCGCGCGCGCCTATCATGAACAGGAGCCGCTTGTGCCGCAGGAGCTGGCAATCCTGGGCGTGCTGGTTGCCGCGCGCCTGCTCATGAATGTAGTGGTGCACGAGTGGCACGTGCATCACAACCCCGCGGGTGGCCATCATGCCGCCCTGCACTCGGATTACATGGCCACGCGGCTGGCGATCGCCCAACAACTGCTGCTCGAGGAATTCACGCTGTGACGACTGTGCAACAGGACCATCGTGCAGAGCTGCTGGCGCGACGCAACCGACTGCTCGCCGCTACTTACCGCCTGTTTTACCAACAGCCGCTGCAGATCGTGCGCGCCGAAGATGTCTGGATGTACGACGAGCAGGGGCGCGCTTACCTGGATGCTTACAACAACGTTCCGGTGGTGGGCCACTGCCACCCGACGGTGGTCGACGCGTTAACCCGCCAGGCGCGCACTCTGAACACGCACACCCGTTACCTCGCGGAGCAGCCGGTGCAGCTGGCAGATGAACTGCTGGCCACGCTGCCGCGCGAACTCGGCAGCGTCGTTTTCACCTGCACCGGCAGCGAGGCCAATGATCTGGCCGTGCAGGTCAGCAAGGCGGTGACTGGCGCAAGCGGCTTCATCATTACCGAGTTCGCCTACCACGGTGCGACCGACGTCATGGCGGGGATGTCGCCGGAGGATGGCGGCATGCTCGGAGCGGGCGTCTACACGGTGCCGTCGCCACTTGCGGCAGGCGGCGCTTCCGCATTCGTGGCGCAGGTGCGTGACTGCATCGAACGCATGCGCGCCGCGGGCGTGCGCCCGGCGGCGCTGCTGGTCGACAGCGCTTTCTCCAGCGACGGGGTGGCCACCGATCCGCGTGGTTTTCTGGCCGATGCCGCACGCCAGGTGCGCGCTGCCGGCGGCCTGTTCATCGCTGATGAGGTGCAGCCCGGATTCGGCCGCCTAGGCGAGACCATGTGGGGCTTTCAGCGCCACGACGTCATTCCCGACCTGGTCACGATGGGCAAGCCCATGGGCAACGGACACCCGATAGCGGCGGTCGTCGCGCGCGCAAGCGTGTTCGACGAGTTCGCCAAGCGCCGGCGCTATTTCAATACCTTCGGCGGAAACAGCGTGTCTTGCGCGGCTGCGCTCGCAGTGCTCGCGGTGATACAAAAGCAGGGCCTGCTGGAGAACGCACGCCGCGTCGGCGAATACCTGCAACGCGGTCTGCGCGCGCTCGCTCAACGCAGTCCCGCCGTCCGCGACGTGCGCGGTGCCGGACTGTTTATCGGAGTCGAACTCGGAACAAACCCAATCAGCGGCGAGAGCGGGGCTGCCGAAGCAACGCGCGTTGTGAATGCCATGCGTCAACGCGGAGTTCTGGTAGGAGTCACCGGGCGCAGGGCGGACGTAGTGAAGATCCGTCCGCCGCTCACTTTCGCGCGCGAACACGCTGACCTGCTCCTCAACGAACTCGAGCAGAGCCTGCAAGCGCCAGCCTGAAGCGACCCGGCCGCGGAATCGCGATCGGCGACGATTCGCAGGTCCTTGCCGGACGCCGCCAGAGCCGCAGGAAATGGCCCTTTATTTAGCAGGTTTCACGAATCTCAATGTCATCCGATCCGATTCGCCGATGGCAAGATACTTGGCCCGATCCTGGTCACCGAGTGTGAGCGTCGGCGGCAGCGTCCATACCCCTTCGGCATAGTCCTTGGTGTCTTTCGGATTGTCGTTGAGCGGGGATTCCGCATCGAAACGGAAGCCGGCAGTGGCCGCCAGTTTCTTGACGTAGGCCTCATCGACGTACCCGGACTTGCGCATCTCATCGAGACTGGTACCGGGCTTGGCACGATGCTCGACTACCCCCAGCACACCACCGGGCTTCAACGCCGTGAAAAACGCGTTGAATTGCGCCTGCTGATTGCCGGCCTCCATCCAGTTGTGCACGTTACGAAACGTCAGTACGACATCCGCAGTTCCCGGCGGGCAGATCTGCACGAACTGCGGCGGGTGCAACTCCGTGACGATCACCTTCCCCAGATGAGTGGGATCAGCGGCTATGCGCTTGCGCAGGAACGCCGCATTGTCCTGGGTCTCCTTGGATGCGCCGGTGACATCTGGAGCCTCGATTGCTGCGTAGTATCTGCCCTTATCGTGTAGGTAAGGCGCCAGGATCTCCATGTACCAGCCACGGCCAGGCCAGATCTCCACGACCGTCTGCTCCGGCCGCAGTCCAAAGAACCGCAGCGTCTCCAGCGGATGGCGATAGACATCGCGTTCTGTGAACTTCGGAGTGCGTGTGGGACTTGCGATGGCTGCAGCCAGAGGGTCGGCTGTGGTTTGTGTGGCCATCGCGATGGTCGCGGCGGTAGCGGCCACTAACAGCACGATCGCCCGATGCGCGCGGATTGCCGAGGACAAGCTAGGTCTCCTTGGTCGGGTTCTGAGCCGAAGAGACCATAGCACGCCCTCCGGGGTGTCGGTGACCACCTCGCTGCAAGCCGCGCCGAGTGTAAGAATCGAGCGCTCCGATGTTCGGCAGTACCGGACCGCCTGCGGGCAGAGTAAGGACTCCGCTGATGACAAACCGTTTACCGAAAGCTCAACCGCTCGGGCCGCACAGTCCGGTGCTGCGGTGGCTGCTTGATTCTGACCCTTCGATCCGCTGGCAGGTGCTGCGCGATTTGACTGGAGCACCGGCACACGAGGTTGCCGCCGAGCGCGCCCGCAGTGCCCTGCAGGGCGCAGTCGCGCGGCTGCTTGCCCAGCAGGGCGCCGACGGGCGCTGGGCTGGCGCGACGTGGAATCGCGGCTGGAACTCCACCATGCATGTGCTGATGCTACTGCGGGAGATGGGTCTTGATCCTTCGAGCTCCGCGGCGCGCGGCGCGATCGATCTGGTCCGCGAGCGCGTGACCTGGCAGGGATGTGGCCCGGCTGCGTGTGACCGTAATGCCTTCTTTGAAGGCGAGGTGGAACCCTGCATCAACGGGCAAGTCGCCGCCGTCGGCGCCTACTTCGGTGCGGACGTGGGTCGCATCATCGGCCGCCTGCTCGCCGAGCAGCTGGCGGACGGCGGCTGGAACTGCGAGGCCGCCAACGGCTCCACGCGCTCATCGTTCAACACCACGATCTGCGTTCTGGAGGCACTGCTCGAATATGAGCGGGCCGGCTATGGCACTCCGGAAGTGATCAGCGCACGGCTGCGTGGCCAGGAATACCTGCTCGAGCGCCGCCTGTTCCGCCGCCGCGCGACCGGCGCGGCGATCGAGCGAGATCGCAAGGGTGGCGCTGTCTGGACCCGCTTGGCTTTTCCGACGTGGTGGCACTACGACATCCTCAGAGGCCTGGAATACCTGCGCAGCGCCGGCGCCGAACGCGACAGCCGCCTGGCAGAGGCGGTCGACTTGGTCGCAGCGAAGCGCGACAGCAACGGCCGCTGGTTGCTCGAGACGCTGCATCCGGGCGTGATGCCGGTCGACACGGACGCCGGCGAAGGGCAGCCGAGCCGGTGGAACACCCTGCGCGCGCTGCGCGTCTTGCAGTGGTACTGGCCGGAACACTGACGCGCCGCAACCGGCCTCTCACGACTTCCGCTCGGCACGCGACGTTTCGGGGACCGGGCGGCCATTACTTCTGCTGCGGCTGGCCACCGTCAGCAGGATAAGGCTCCTGCAGAACGGTCGATCCGGTCTCCAGCAGAGACTTCAGGTTGGACATGATCTTTGGCCAGCCGCCGGACACTGCGACGATGAATTTCGAGGGCTCACGCTCGATGGTGTGGGTGATGGAGAGCTTGACCGCAGCTCCACTGCGTTCCAGTTCTATGGTGCAGTGCGAATCGCCTTCGGCCTTGAGCTCGGGCTTGCTCTGATGCTGCCAGCGGATGACTAAGCGCCGCGGCGGGTCGGCCTCGACGATCGCGCCGGCATCCTTGATCTCGCCGTCGCTGGTTACCAGCTGCCACGAGGATCCGCGGGTCCATTGGCTGACGCAGTGCATGCCGAACCAGTACTGCTGCATGAACGCTGTGTCGTCGGTGAGAGCTGACCACAGTCTCTCCGGTGTGGTGCGTATGTAAGTGACATAGACAAAAGTCGATCTAGCCATTGGCTCGCTCCAGTCGCTGTTTAAGTTCCGCAAGCGCCTTGAGGCGCGGCTTTTCGAATTTGGCGATCCAGCGCTCGTAGATCTGCTGCAGCGGGACCGGATTGAGAAAGTGCAGCTTCTCGCGGCCGCGCCATACGATGGCGACCAGGTTCGCAGCCTCCAGCAAGTCCAGGTGCTGCGTCACCCCCTGCCGCGTCATATCCAGGTGCTCACACAGCTCGTTAAGTGAGCGCCCGTCGTGTGCATGCAGCAGGTCCAGCAGCTTGCGCCGGCTGGGATCGGCGAGGGCTTTGAATAGCAGGTCAGTGTCGCGAGGCTCTGCCATGTTTAGATGCAAGTGTTTAGTTGCCTAACTATAGGCAAGCATTAACTTGCATGTCAAGAAGCGTTACATGATCGCCGCTCTGCGCACGTTTGCTCGGAGCATCGTCCGCATGCGCCGCAACGTGTTCAGCGGCGCGCCGCGGGGCGGCTCCTGTGTCCGATAAGGCACCGCACCGGCCCATCGTGCAGGCGGAGCATTGGTTCTGCGAATGATCAGCAGCTGCCAGCTGCGCCCGCACGCTGGTGGTGAGTCGCGTGCCGGCGGACCAAACACGCGCAGCAGGACACGCCGGCGGCGCTCACGCTTCCGCGTTCCGCTATACTGAGTGCCGACTCCAACGATCGCCGCCGTGCACCCGATCAGGCTGACTATCGCCGCTGTGATGATTGCCACTGCCGTCCGCGCCGCGATTGAGGGCGCGATTACCAGAGTTGCACGAGCCCTACCCGAGCACTGAGCGGCAACGCCCCAACATCGCCACCACCCGCCGCCCGTGAACCCGATTCTTGCAACCTGGCCGCTGCTGCTTGGTATGGGCATCCTCATGCTGGGCGCCGGACTGCAGAGCACCCTGCTGGGCGTGCGCGCGACCAGCGAAGCCTTCCCCACCACTGTCACCGGCATCATCATGTCGTGTTACTACGTGGGTTATCTCGTCGGCACGCGACTGGCTCCGCAGCTACTGCGACGTGTCGGACCAGTGCGGGTGTTCGCCACACTCGCTGCGCTTGCTTCCGTCGCCGCGCTGGTACACGGCACCTGGGTGCATCCGGTTCCGTGGGCGCTGATGCGCCTGCTCTCCGGGATCTGCTTCGCCGGCATCTATGTCGTGGCGGAGAGCTGGCTCAACCACCGCGCTTCGAGCTCTAACCGCGGTCAGCTGCTCGCCATCTACATGCTGGTGCTGTATGTGGGCTTAGGTGGCGCGCAGTTCCTGCTGGTGCTGTCCAGTCCGCAGTCCGCGCAGCCGTTCATGCTCGTAGCCGCATTGATCTCGACCGCGATGGTACCCATCGTAGGCTCGGCGCAGGAGGTCGCGGGCCCCGCAGTACCGCAGCGGGTACGCTTCCGCGAGCTCTACCGCAACTCGCCGGTCGGCGTTGTCGCTGTTGCCCTCTCCGGCATGATCTCCTCGATCATTTTCTCCATGGGTCCGGTCTACTCGCGGCTATCGGGTTTCGGCACCCGCGGTGTGGCCGAGTTCATGGCCGTCAGCATCCTCGCCGCGGTGCTCACGCAGTATCCGGTCGGCCGGCTGTCGGATCGCATGGATCGGCGCACCGTGATCGCGAGTATGTGTCTGCTCGCGACGATTGTGGCGGCGGCGATCGCTGTATCCAGCCCGCTGCCACGAGTGCTGTTTCTGACCCTGGCAGCGCTGTTCTCCGGTTCGGCGCTGACGCTCTATTCGCTCTCGGTTTCGCACGTCAACGACAAGCTGGCCCCCGCGCAGATGGTTGCCGCCAGCAGCGCGCTCCTACTCATCAATGGCACGGCCGCAGCCTTCGGCCCGGCGCTTACCGGCGGCCTGATGGCTGCCTACGGTACCCGTGCGTACTTCGGCACTCTCGGCACGCTCACCGGAGCGCTCACGCTCTACGACCTGTGGCGAAAAGTACGGCGCAGCCCGGTGCCGCAGAATCAAAAAAGTCCATTCATCAACACGCGCGACCTGGTGACATCGGCGGGCCTCGACCCGGCACCCGCAGCAGGCGTGGAGCCGCTCGAGCTGCCGCGCGCGCGCATCCTCGCCGATCCCGATGTGGCGCAAAGCGCCCGCATGCCAGCCAAGCGTCCGGACGAATTCGCAGCGTCAGATCACTATCGTCCCCCCGATTGACACCTGGGCTCCTCCTTAGAGGCACTATGCAACACTATTCGCGACGCGAGTTCATCGGCACTGTGGGCCTCAGCGGTGCCGCGCTCGGCAGCTGTCTTGCCGCCGAGTCGGGCGCGCAACGGCCGGATGCGGGCTTGCGCTCGCTGACAACGCAGGCCAAACCGATCGCGGCGGATGAGCGCCTCGCGCGCCTGGCACGACTCCAGACCCTCATGCAGTCGCAACAGATCGCAGCGCTACTGCTCGAAGCCGGCTCCTCGCTGGAATATTTTACCGGGGTGCGCTGGTGGCGTTCCGAGCGCACGACGGCGGCGTTGATTCCGGCGCGCGGCCGCGCGGTCATCGTGACGCCCTATTTCGAAGAACCCTCAATACGCGAGAGCCTGCAGATCGAGGGCGACGTGCGCACGTGGAAGGAAGACGAGAGTCCGTTCAAATTGCTCGCAGCCGCGATGCATGAGCGCGACAGCATGGTCGGTCCCCTCGCGATTGAGCCCACCACGCGCTTTTTTGTCTGGAACGGGGTGGCGGAAGAGCTGCGCGGTGCGCGCCAATTGCGGCCCGGTGCTGCTCTGGTTGGCGCCTGCCGCATGCACAAGTCCGCGAACGAGTTGGCGCTGATGCAGGTGGCGAACAATGTCACCATCGCGGCAATCCGCTACGTCCATAGCCAAGTGCAGCAGGGCATGAGCGGCACCGAGGTCCTGACGATTCTCATCGATGCCACCAACCGACTCGGCGGCAACCATGAATCGTCGCTCGTGCTGCTGAATGAGGCCTCGGCCTTTCCACATGGCTCCGCGAAGCCACAAGCGGTTCGCTCGGGGTCGGTCATACTGATCGACAGCACCTGCACGGTGCACGGCTACCAGTCCGACATCTCACGCACTTGGGTTCACGATGCGGCCTCGAAGCGCCAACACGAGGTCTGGAACACCGTTAAGCGTGGCCAGGAGATTGCGCTCGAAACTGCCAAGGTCGGCTCGCCCGTCGGCGCTATCGACCGGGCGGTGCGCGCGTACTACGAGGGTCTCGGGTGGCAAAAGGATTACCTGCTACCCGGCCTGTCTCATCGGACCGGGCATGGCATCGGTATGGACGTGCACGAGCCACCCTACCTGGTGCGCAGTGACCAGACGCCGCTCGCAGTCGGTATGTGCTTCTCCGACGAACCCGGACTGTATATTCCGGGCGAGTTTGGGGTTCGCCTCGAAGACTGCTGGTATATGACGCCGCAGGGAGCGCAGAGATTCACACCGGCCGCGAAATCGCTCGAACAGCCGGTCTAGTGACCTGCATCGCTCAGTCGACGGCTATGCTGCGCGCAGCTCTGCCGCTCGCCAGCCAGGGAACTTTGCGGTAGGTATCGGCCACCAGCCAGGCCGCCGCCGCAATCGCCCAGGAGAGGAAGAACTCCGCCACGGTGTCCTGATCCTTGGGGCTGGCAATGACCCGCGGCACCCACACGAATAATGTGAATATCCACAGCATGACGGCCTCGAGATTTGCGGCCAGTCGCGGATAAATGCTGAACAGCATCCCGGCAGCCGCCGCCAGGCTCGCCGCGCCCGTGAGATAAGTCCAGCCGAGGCGAAAGTGCATCCATTTCGGCACGAGACTGGCCGTCAGGTCAGCGTAAGCGAAGTGCGCCAGGCCGAACATCGGAAGTGCCGCGATGAGCAACAGCCGGGCGATGCGAATGCCGCTCTCGTCGACAGCAAAACGCAGCCGCCCGGGTGCGGAGCCACGCGCATATGCGGCGAACAGGCACCAGGCCCCGGCCGAGAGAGCGAGCGTCTCGCCAAAACTCTCCCAGCGCACGATGACCTGCGGGTGCAGCAGCAAACCCGGAAGCTTGAGGAGAACCAACCACAGGAGCAGAAAAGGCAACAGAAAGCGACAGGCGAGAGCGACAGAGGCACGCAGCAGCAGACCGACCCCGGTCGCGATCAAAACGGCAGCGCACAGGTAGATGACCAAGTCCCGTCCGGGCATCGCCTTGGGAATCGGCTGCCACCACTCCACGGAATGCCCGCAAACCAGCGTGACGATTCCCATGCCGATCATGGCCGCCGCAAACGCGACGCGGCTCGCTCGCATTGACATGATGACCTCCCTAAACCCTAGGATAACGCCACGGCGGATTGTGACGAAAGCGCCCTGGCGAGATAACGCCGACCGCCGAACGGTGGCCGCTGTCTGCAACCGAGGCGGAAAATCCGCTTTTCACTTTGCTTGCGCACGTCCGATGCGGACAATGCCGCCATGTCCTTATTAGCGCTGCGCGATGCCCATATCGCCTTTGGCGAGCGTCCGCTCCTCGACGGAGCGCAGTTCACCGTCCTCGCAGGCGAGCGGCTGGGACTGATCGGTCGCAACGGCACTGGCAAGTCCACGCTGCTCGCCGTGCTCGCAGGGCGCATCCCGCTTGATGCAGGCGAGCGGCAGCAGCGCGATCGTTTGCGGCTTGCGCTGGTCGAGCAGGAGCCGGTGTTGCCGACCGCGGCCAGCCTGCAAGAGAGTCTGATGCTGCGCAATCGAGCGTCAACTGCGTCAAAGAGCACGGTGCTTGCCAGCTCAGCGCCCACCGACGAGCGTGAGCATTGGCAGCTGCAGATCCGTCTCAGCGAATTCCTGCAGCGATTCGGCCTGACCGACAGCAGCTCGCCGGCCACGTACTCAGGCGGGGAACGCAAGCGTGCGGCGCTGGCTCTGGCGTTTGCACTGCAGCCGGATTTACTGCTGCTGGATGAACCTACCAATCACCTTGATATCCAGGGCATCGAATGTTTACAGGAACTGCTGCTCAAGGTTCCGTCCACGATTGTCATCACGCACGATCGCGCCTTCCTCGATCGCAGCACCAGCCGAATCATCGAGCTGGATCGTGGGGTCCTGCGCTCGTACCCCGGCAATTTCGCCGCCTACGAGCAGCGCAAGGACGAGGAACGTGCGGCGGAGGACACTGCGCGGCGCCACTTTGAGAAATTCTGGCAGCAGGAAGAGGAGTGGATACGCAAAGGGGTTGAGGCGCGCCGCACCCGTAACGAGGGGCGGGTCCGGCGGCTTGAGCAGTTGCGTCTTGAGCGTTCGACGCGCCGCGAGCGGCTCGGCAGCATCCGCTTGACTCTCGACGCCGGTGAGCGCTCCGGCGACCTGGTGGCCGAACTCGATACGGTCAGCAAACGCTTCGGCGCGCAGCCGCTCATTGAAAAGCTGTCGCTGCGGATCATGCGCGGAGACCACATCGGACTGATCGGCGCGAACGGTACTGGCAAATCGACCCTCATCCGCCTGATTCTTGGAGAACTCGCCCCGGACTCCGGCACGGTGCAGCTGGGAACCCGCTTGCAGATCGCCTACTTCGATCAGCTGCGTGCGCAGCTCGACCCCGAGACGACGCTCGCCGAGGCCATCACGCCCGGCTCGGACTGGGTGCAGATCGGGTCTGAGCGCAAACACATCGTGAGCTATCTCGGGGAGTTTCTCTTTCCGCCGCAACGTGCGCAGGCCCCGGTGCGGATGCTCTCCGGCGGCGAGCGCAATCGCCCGTTGCTGGCGCGGCTGTTCGCCCGGCCCGCGAACCTGTTGGTGCTGGACGAGCCGACCAATGACCTGGACATCGAGTCACTCGAGTTGCTCGAGCAGCGACTGCAGGACTACCCCGGCACTCTGCTGCTCGTAAGCCACGACCGGCGCTTCCTTGACAATGTCGTCACCCAGACGCTCGCCAGCGAAGGTGGCGGCGTGTGGCGCGAGTACGCCGGAAGCTACAGTGACTATCTGCGGCAGCGTCCGCAACCGGTGACCGGCCAGGCGCAGGCCCGCATTGCAGCTGCTGCAGCCCGCGCTCGTGAGGCCGCCAGCGACGCAGCAGTCCCGAAGGCCCGCGTGCGCCTGAGCTATAAAGAGCAGCGCGAACTCGCGGCATTGCCGGAAATGATCGAATCATTGGAACGTGAGCAAGCGCAACTCACCGCGCGCATGAGCGCCGCGGACTATCATCAGCAGGAAGTTGCGCAGTTGCGTGCCAACAGCAAGCGGCTCGAGGAGCTTGAAGCAATGCTGCTGGAGAAGTTCGCCCGCTGGCAGTGGCTTGAGGAGCAGGGTGCCGGATCGATCTGACCGCCTAGCCTCTGCGCGCCGAAGGCGGCGCGGCCGCCGTCTTCACCAGGGTCGCAAATGCTGCTGCGGTCGCAGCATGCGTCGCGGGCAGAAATCCTGCCTGACAGTCAACGTGCACCACGCCGCCGAAGTCCATGCCGAGATACTCGAAGGTTTCGCGGAACGCCGCCACGAATGTCGCTGAAGGCTCCGGACTGCTGGAGGTGCAGACCACAAAGCCCTGTTTTCCTCGCAGCCGGCGACCTGCGGCAAGAAGATCGGGCAGTTCCAGAAAATCAGAGACTCGATCCAGAAAGATCTTCATTGCCGGACTCACCGCATACCAATAGATCGGCGTTGCGAAGATGATCTGCTCATGCGCCAAGACGCGCTGCATGAGCGGCTCAAAGTCATCATCTCTGTTGCGATGCTGGTAGTCATAAGGCGCCATACGCAGCGCGGCCAGATCGACGACTGCGATGCTCAGCTCGAACGCAATGCGATCGATTAACTGGCCGGTATTCCCGCCGCGGCGTGCACTGGCAAACAGCGCTAGCGTACTGAGCACTGGCGGCACGATGTATGGGTCGCTGGCAAGCTCCACATTGCGATGCTCGTCACCAGATCGAGGTAGCTTGATTCCACAGGTTCGGCAGCGTAAAACCTCAAGCGCACTTGAGGTCAAGACGCCATGTCGCCAGCCAGTATTGCGCAGAAAAAGGCCGCACAGCCGCTGTCGGCGGGTCAGGCTGCCGCGCGAAGCGGGGTCGCCGTATCAACCATCCACTTCTACGAAGCCAAGGGCTTGGTCACAAGTTGGCGCAGCTCGGGAAACCAGCGTCGCTACAGCAGAGATGTGCTGCGGCGCGTCGCGATTATCAAGGTCGCCCAGCGCCTGGGCCTGCCGCTATCCATGATAAAAAAGGCACTTGAGTCCCTGCCCAGCGGCCGCACGCCTACGGCGGCGGACTGGCAACGGCTATCGGGTGAGTGGCGCAAAGAATTAGACCGCCGCATCGCTCTGTTGAAGAAGCTTCGCAGTCAGCTTGATGGCTGCATCGGCTGCGGGTGCTTGTCGCTGCGGGTGTGCCAGCTGCGCAATCCCGGGGATGCGCTGGCGGATCAGGGAGCCGGCCCTCGACTGCTGGGACCTGCGGCACCGGACAGCTAGATTATCGGCGCCGAGCCGCCCGGCGAACCTGCACCGCGCTACGCTCGTTCACCTGACGC
>DATHMN010000067.1:0-2650 GCA_035487135.1 Steroidobacteraceae bacterium
GCAAATTCCCGCTCAGGACCCGCGCCGCCGACGCTGCGACTCGTGGGAGATTCTGCCGCCCTCTGTGGGTAAGCGAACGGGACGACGCGGAATAGCCGGCGCCCCGGGGCGATCAGTGATTCGCCCCCTTCACCGGTGCCATCGTCCCGGCAGCACTCGCGGCTGCGCGGGTACCGAGCGTCGCGGCGTGCAGCCGTCGGCCGGGACTCGGGCAGCGCGGGTTGCCCGTGCGCCAATCCGTGGGAGAACGACCCGTCCAGCGGCGAAAGGCGCGCGTAAAGGCGCTGCCGCAGGAGAATCCCAACAGATGAGTGATCTCGGCGAGGCTGTGCTGGGGCTCGCTCAGGTATGCCAGCGCCAGCGCATGACGAGTCTCGTCGAGGATTTCCTTGAACGAGGTGCCGCAGTCACCGAGTTTGCGCTGCAACGTGCGCGCACTGACATTGAGGATTTCGGCGACCTCCTCCTGTGTGGGCTCGCTTTGCTGCAGGCGGCGGGTCAGCACGGTGCGAACCCGTGCCTCGATGTTGTGCCGCTCGATGCGCGCCAGGTAACGCGCCGAGATGGCATCGCTCAGTCGGGCCAGTTCAGGATTAGCGCTATCCAGCAGGCGTTCCATGCTGTCCCGGTCGAATCTCAGGCGATTCACCTCGGAATTGAAGCGCAGGGGTGCCCGCCAGAGCCGTTCAAAATCGTCGAGCACCGCCGGGCGCGGCCGACGCAGCTCGATCCCAAGGGGCGAGAAGTCGCGCCCGATAAGCGAGCGGCACATGCGCAGGTACATGCCCACGAGCGCATCGACCGATTCAGCGCGCACCTCGGTGAGCGGTTCCATCAGGAAGTGATACTCAGAGCCGCTGCGGTAGAAGCGATAGGCCATGGCGTCGCTGACCACGTGCGAGTAGCGCTGCACGCGCTCGAACGCTTCTTTCAGCGTCGAACTGGCGCTCAGTCCATAGCCCAAGGCATGGAACGTCGTGTGGGGGAAGTGCTTGGCGAGCTTCACCCCGAAGGCGGGGTCGCCCGTGGCTTTCAGGGCAACCCGCCACAGCTGCTCGGTCTTCGCCAGCGGGCAGCGCGCATCAGGCCCGGCGAAGTCCTTCAGCTCAAACCCCGCTTCCGCCAGTAGCGCCGAACCATCGCATCCGGCGGCATCCAACGCACGCCCGAAGGCCTTCACCCACGTCGCCAATATGGAATTCTGGCCCCCGGCGGTGACAGTCCGCATACCCCTTCGATCCCCCCGGCCAAAGCAATTAACTGCAGCCTATATAGCAGCTTAGCCCCAAAGAGCCTGAGCGTCGATGCGCGCCCGTCCGACCTGCCGCGAGGCCGTCCCCGGCAGCGCCGGCCGGGAGAGCAGCCTTGACCCCGGTCATAACGTGGTACTTTCGCCACAGGCCTTTGTGGCGGCTGTGGTTAAGAGGTTGGCGTCCGAAGTACGCGCCCCGAAGGGGCTTTTTCGTAAGCTCCTGCGAGGCAATTTTGCTGGGGGGTGCGCCGGCGGGGCTTCAGTCCGCCGGGGCATGGGCAGAGGCGTCATTCCGCGCTAGCTGCGCTGTACGTGCGGAAAGGAAAGATCATGGCGGTCAATTCGGCACTTGCGATACGCGATAAATCCAATCACCTGAACCTCGCACAGGCAGCGCCACTGGCGCTCCTGGCGGCGCTGGGCGCGCTGGGGAGTGACGTCGGCCGTGCAGCCGACGCCGCTGCAAGCGGGCCGGAGTTGCAGGAGGTCGTCGTCACGGCGCAGAAGCGCGAACAGAATCTGCAGGACGTGCCGATCTCAGTGATCGCGCTGTCCGGGCAGCAGCTGAAGGATGCGGGCGTGACCGATCTGAAGAACATGACCGCGCTCACCCCGGGGCTGACGGTGACCTCGACCACGTCCGAGAACTCGACCACGGCGCGCATCCGCGGTATCGGCACCGTCGGTGACAATGTCGGCCTGGAATCCTCGGTCGGCGTGGTGATCGACGGGGTCTATCGTCCGCGTAACGGCGTCGGCTTCGGCGATCTGGGTGAAATCGACCGCATCGAGGTCCTGGAAGGACCGCAGGGGGAATTGTTTGGCAAGAACAACGATGCCGGTGTCATCAACATCGTCACCGTGCGGCCCTCGACCACGTTCGGGGTGACCGGCGAGATCACGGGCGGAAACTTTGACGACAAGGAGGCCTCAGGGTCGATCACCGGGCCGATCGGTGATTTCTCCGCCTTTCGTCTGTATGCGGGCTACCAGAAGCGCGACGGGTTCCTGAACGTTGAGACAGGCACCGGTAACCTCGATGACGCCGACAACAACCGCAATTTCTACACGGTGCGCGGCCAGTACCTGATTACACCCAGCAGCGACATCAGCGTGCTGGTTATCGGCGACTTCTCGCGGCGTAACGAGGTGTGCTGCCAGGCCACCCCCGTATACCCTGGCCCCTTTGCCGGCATCATCACCGCGCTCGGCGCCAACCCCCTGCTCGGCGGTACGGCCGGAAGTGTGCCCTTTCCGGACACGCCCTCGAATCCGTTCAACCGCCAGTCATTTGCCAACTATCCGATTTCGCAGCAGATCTGGGACCGCGGATTCTCCGCTCAGGTCGACTGGAATCTCGGCGGCGCTAAGCTGACCTCGATCTCGGCGTGGCGCGAC
>DATHMN010000068.1:0-3662 GCA_035487135.1 Steroidobacteraceae bacterium
TGGCGCACGATCTCCATGCCGATCGTGCCCTGGCCGGCGATCACGTCCGGATCGTCGAACGGGTGTACGAACACCATGTGCCGCTCGCGCACCAGCGTCAGCGCATGTTCGTAGGCGCTGTCATAGACGTCGCCGTGCAGCACTACTTCGGCGCCCAGATCCATGACCGCCTGCACCTTGATGGTCGGCGTGGTCTGCGGCATGACCACCAGTGCCGGGATGCCGCGCTTGCGCGCGGCCAGTGCCACGCCCTGGGCATGATTGCCGGCCGACGCGCAGATCACACCGCGCACCGCGATGCCCGGCGACAGGTGCGCGATCTTGTTATAGGCGCCGCGCAGCTTGAACGAGAATACCGGCTGCAGATCTTCGCGCTTGAGAAGAATATGGTTGCCGAGCCGGCGCGACAGCCGCGGCGCGGCATCCAGCGGCGACTCGATGGCGACATCGTAGACGCGCGCCTTGAGTACGCGCTGCAGATAATCGTCGGTCATCGGGCCAAGCTTAAGCTATTCGCGCGCCGCAGGCACAGCGGCCGACCCCGACCCACCGGACTTCAGCCGTTGCGATCCTGCGCCGGCCGCTCGGGTGGTGTCCTGATGACGTAACGGAACTCGCTCTTGCCCAGCGTCACGATGTCGCCTTCCTTGAGCGTGCGCCGGTTGACGCGTTCCGCGTTGACGTAGGTGCCGTTGGTGCTGTTGAGATCTTCGATGACAGTCTTGGACCCGTACAGCAGCACCACCGCATGGTGGCGGCTGATGAATTCCGCATCGATACGAATGTCATTATCGGGCGTGCGGCCGATGGTGGTGCGCCGTCCGAGCAGCTGCACGATGCCGGTTTCTCCCTGCGTGCGCACCAGCATGCGAGTCGGTTCGGCATCGCCCAGGTGCTCCAGATTCTGCTGGATATTGCCCAGCACGGCCGCGCTGCTCGCGGTCGCGGTCTCGAGCCGCTGGATCAGCGCATCGCGCTGTTCCAGCGAGGCGCGCACCGCTTCCAGCTGCGCGCGCAGCTCGCCGACGGTCTGCGCCTGCGAGCGAATTTCGGATTCGAGCGCGACGTGGCGCTCCAGTGCGGTCTTTTCCGCAGCCCCGGCGGCCGCCTGCTGCTGTTCCTGCTCGGCGCGCAGCGCCACCGCGTCCGCCTCGAGCTTGGCCACCCGCTCCTGTCCACTGCCGATCTGCGCCAGCAGGTCAGCTTCCCGCACCGCGTGCAGCTGGATGCGTTCGGCGACCTCGCGCTCCAGCACGCTCGCGCGCTGACCGCGTTCGCTGATCAGCGCCTCGCGGTCGCCGAGCATCGAGTCGAATATCTGCCGGCGGCCTTCCAGGCTCTGCAGGTTCTCGCGGAAACGCTCGGCGTGCGCCCGCGCCTGCGCCAGATCGGCCTCGAGCGTGCGCAGGCGCCGCGCCTGCGTCTGGCGTTCGTTGAGATGGGCGCTGGCCGAAGCGTCGTGCGATTCGATCGCGGCATGGGCGGCCGCCGCGTCCTCGCGTGCAGCCTTGAGGTCGGCGCGCAGCGTGTCGCGCTCGGCGATCGTGGCGGCGTATTCGCCGCTCACCGTTGCATGCTGCGATTCGAGCTCGGCGATGCGGCGATCCCGCAGCCCGACCTCGCGCTCGAACATCGACAGCTGCTCGCTCTTTCGATTGAGCAGCTGCTCGAGCTCACGCAGGTTGGTGGTCAGGTTGCCAAGATTCTGTTCGAGCTGGCCGCGGCTCTCGGTCACCGACGCCAGGTCGGAGCGCAGCGCGCCGATCTCCGCCTCGCGCAGGCTCTGTTCCAGACGCAGTTCCTGGGTCGCATCCTCGCCGCGCGCCGTGTCCGCCGACCGCGCCGAGCTGCGTGCTGGCGGCGACGCCCTGCTTGCAGTCGGAGCCGGCCAGGAGTCGGTGGCGCCCATAGGGTCATCGGTGCCGATGACGTTGGAGACGCCCGGCAGCATCGGCAGCTCAGCGGTTTCTTCCAGATCCACCGTCGTGGGCTTGTCGTGTTGCGTAGCCATCAAATCACCTTGGGCCAGCGAACCTTAAACCAGGCCCAGAAAATTTCGCAATTGCGTCGCTTGGCGTTCAAAATCCGCGCTCGCCTGCCCGCTGGCGTCCGCCGCGCGCAGGTCGATCACGAGCGAGCGCTGGCGCAGCGAGCGTGCCTCGCTGGTGACCGAGTCCGTATCCGGTGACAGAACCACGCGCCCGACCTGGGTCGGCCGCTGCTGCGCCAGCGCCAGTGCGATCGACACACCACCGTCGTGCGCCAGCAGATCGATCTGCCGCAATAGCAATGAGTCCATCAGATCGCCCAGAGCTGCCGCCAGCTCGGCGCCGGTGGCGTGCGGCGGTGGCGGATCCGACTCGCCGCAACCCGGCAGATCGGGTGCGTAGACGCAGCGGTCGCGGCCCAGCGGGGTCAGTAACGGGCGAAAGAATCGGCCCGAACCCGGGGTGCCTGCAATGCACAGAAGCGGTGTCGCCTCATCAAAACCGCCCCCCGCCGGAATCGCGTAATGCACGTGCAGCTGGCCGTAGCGGCAGTCGAAGTAGGCGCGGCGAACGCGCGGTTCGGTGGAAGCGGGAAGGACGGCGCGTTGAGCTCTGTTCATGCAGTCAGTCACCCCAAGTGTCAGGCATGCGCCACAGTTTGGCAGCGCTCGGCGCGCCCTTTCCGGCCCGCCACCTTAATCCAGGCAGCCATTATTCCTTAACGCGGCTGCCCGCCCTGCGACCCACTGCCCAACTTCTGCGATCTGGCGGCGCAACATAATGCGATCAGGCGGCTAGCGCTTTGGCTCCGGGCTGTGCAGATAGTGCAGGAATCGATGTACCACCGGTGCGAACACGATCGCGGTGGTCGCCAGCAACGCAAAACCTGCGTACAGCGCGTAGCTGCCAGCAAAAAATTTGCCGCTCCAGCTGTCCGGTGTGGCCACCGGACCCATGCCCGACAGGATCATCGCCGCATTCTCGTAGGCGTCGATCCAGCTCAGCCGCACCAGCCAGTGGTAGCCGGCCATGCCGGCAAGCAGCGAAATCGCGATTAATATCAGGCCGATACAGGCATTGGTGAGCAGCCGCCGCAGAAAACGCCGCCACGGCAGCAGCGGCTGCGACAGGCGCTCGTACTGCCCTAGTCCTCGCACATCGGCGCCTTTAGACCTGCAAAGCAATGGCTACTGTGCAACGAGCGCAATTGCCGATGCAACCGGGCCAATGTCGACGCGTGAATCAGAGTCGTCCGGTTGACGCGGTGCGGCGAGCGATGTTCGGATGGTTCGATGCCTGCCTTACGCGTGCTGCGGTTCGCCATGCTGCTCTGCGGCGCCGCCGGCTCAGTGGCCGCGCAGGTCATCACGCAGTCGCCTCCGACTCCCGAGTCCGAGTCCCCGGCACAGCAGGCCGCGGTGGCGGCTCATCAGCAGAGCGTCGACGCGCTGCCGTCGGACGCAGAACTCGAAGCCGCGGGTGCGCGCATCGGCGGCATCGAGATCGATACCATTCAGATCTTCGACCTGAGCAACCCGCAGGACGATAACTGGCTGTTTCGCACCGCCAATCATCTGCACAAGGGCACTCGGGTTTCGGCCATTGCCGCGCAGCTGCTGTTTCGCCGCGGAGATCTGTATTCCCGGCGCCTGCTGGATGAGACCGAACGCAACA
>DATHMN010000069.1:0-52103 GCA_035487135.1 Steroidobacteraceae bacterium
CGAGCGTCTGCACCCCGCCGACGTTGAACATCGGTTGACCGGCGGCACCCGTTGCGTCCATACCCGAGGCCTGCTGCTGGTTGACGATCGTGGCGAGCGCCACGCTGATCTGACCGAGCGCGTTCTGGGCAGGATCGAGCACCTGGCTGCGCGCGCTGAGGAGTCCGCCGAGATCACCGCCGCTGATTTCGGAAGTGACATCCGCGGTACCGCCGCCGCTGGCGAGCCCGATATCCAGGACCGAGGCATTGTAGAGACTCGGTATCGTGGACAGTTGTTGAGGCGTGCCGCCGGTGACCAGCGCCTGACCACTGCCGATGTAGACGTCCAGCATGCCGTTCGGTTGCGTGGCCGTGCTGACACTGACGTACTGACTGAGCTGATCGAGCAGCGTATCGCGCTGGTCCATCAGCTGGTTGGGCGCGTTGCCCGAGCCGGCGAGGTCGTTGGCAATCTGCGTGTTGAGCGAGGCGATTCCGCCGGCCAGCGAATTGATCTGGGTGACATCAGTGCCGATCTGCTGCTCGAGTTGGCCGCCGTATTGCGTGATCTGACCGTCGTATCCGGTGAGCTGCTGGGTCAGCGCCTGTGCTTCACTCAGGAGCGCCTGGCGCGCGCCGCTGGAATCCGGTGAGCTCGACAGAGTCTGCAGCGCGTTGACGAAGCTCTGCAGACTGGAGGTGAGTCCACTGCTGGAGCTGCTCAACAGGTTATCGACCTGTGAGGCCTGCGTGGCGAGAGTATTGAGACTCGAATAACTGGCCTGGGACGAGCGCACCTGCTGGGCCAGCAGCTCGTCGTAGGCGCGCGTGATGCCATCGACCTCAACGCCGCTGCCGACGTAGCCGGCGGCCGTCGCCTGGCCCGGCTCGGGAACCAGATTCGCCGTCTCGACGCTGTAGCCGGGCGTGGCCGAGTTCGCGATGTTGTTGCTCGTCACATCGAGCGCCTGCTGGAAGGCCAGTAAGCCCGAGACGCTGGTATTGAGAAGATCGGCCATACCTTGACGCTTCCTTAAAGCGTAGCGGTCCCTGCCGTTATCGGCAGGGTCTGCGAAAACTTAACTGGCTCGTTCGCAGCACCAGCACCGGTCATCAACGCGGCAATCTGCCGTGCGACGCCGGTCACCTTGCGCGCGTAGTCCGGGTCGGTGGCATAACCGGCTTTTTGCAGTGCCGCGGCGAAGGCTCCGACGTCAGCGCCGCTGGCGAGCGCCTCGCGGTAGCGCGGATTGCTGCTGAGCAGCGAGACATAATCCTGCACGCTCGCACCGGAACCGGCATAGGCGCGGAACGGCGCCTGAACGACTGTGCTGGTACCGTTCTGAAATTCCTGCGTGGCGGCGCTGACTGATGGGCCACGCCAGCTGGCGCCGGCCTTGATGCCGAAGAGATTATGACTCACGGCCCCGCTCGCGCCGCGCGGCACGCTCTGGCCCCAGTTGCTTTCAAGCGCCGCCTGCGCCAGCACGCCGAGTGGTTGGACCCCCAATTGCTGTGCGGCCTGCTGCGCCTGCGGCCAGAGGGTGCGGACAAAATCCGCACGCTCAGCGCTCGTCGGTGCAAGTGAAGTCGTGTTGGCGGCCGCGTTGCTGGCAGTCTTGGCCGAAGTTGCAGCGCCGGCCGGGGTGTCAGCCTGCGAGCCACCGCGCAGCTGGCGCATGAGGACATCCGCGAGCCCCAGCCCCCGACCACGGCTCAGGCTGACCGAGAGCTGATCATCGAACAGACCCTGGTACATCTGTGCCTGGTCACTGCCGAAAATCGGATCCTTGCCGATCGCCTGACGCATGCTTTTCAGCATCATGCGCGTGAACAGACTTTCAAACTGCTGGGCCACTTGCCGCAGCGCCGAGGGGTCCTGCCGGCGCACGCTGGCTTTGAGTTTCTCCAGTCCGGCAAAGTCACCGTACACGCCGGAGTTGGCTGAAATCCCGGTTGTCATGGGGCTGTGGTGCCGGAGCGCCGCTCAGATGACGACCAGCTCGGCGCGCAATGCGCCGGCTTCTTTCAGGGCTTCGAGAATCGCGACCAGGTCGCCGGGGGCGGCGCCCACCTGATTCACCGCACGCACGATCTCCTCGAGATTCACTCCCGCCTGGAATACGAACATGCGGGCATCGGCCTGCTGCACGTCGATGCTGCTGCGCGGAGTCACCACCGTCTGACCCTGGGAGAAAGGCGCCGGCTGGCTCACGTCGTTGTGCTCGGTGATGGTCACCGAGAGCGAGCCGTGCGCGACGGCCGCGGCGGTGACACGTACGTGGGAGCTAATAACCACGGTGCCGGTACGCGAGTTGATGATGACGCGAGCGGCTGCCTCGCCCGGATCGACGTCCACCGCCTCGAGCTGGGCCAGGTAGGCGATGCGCAGATTGGGGTCGGCAGGAGCTGCGACACGGATTGAGATGGCATCGAGCGCCTCGGCGGTGCCGGCGCCCAGAGACTTGTTGATAGCGGTGGCCACGCGTGCGGCGGTGGTGAAGTCCGGCGTGTTGAGATTCAGGATGAGGTGAGGATCACCGCCGAAGTGGATCGGCACCTCGCGTTCCACCGAGGCGCCGTTCGGGATGCGGCCGCTGCTCGGCACGTTCAGCGAGATCCGTGAACCGTCCTTGCCGTTGACACCGAAGCCGCTCACGATGACGTTGCCTTGCGCGATGGCGTAGATCTGCCCATCTGCGCCGCGCAACGGCGTCATGATCAGATTGCCGCCGCGCAGGCTGGCGGCATTACCGATCGTGCCAACGGTGACGTCGATCGTCTGTCCCGGCTTGGCAAATGCCGGCAGGTCCGCCGTGACGGTGACCGCTGCGACGTTCTTGAGCTGCGGATTGGTATTCGGCGGAATCGTCACACCGAAGCGCTGCAGCATGTTCTCGATGCTCTGGATCGTGAACGGCGCCTGCGTCGTCTGATCGCCGGTGCCGTCGAGACCTACGACCAGGCCGTAGCCGACCAGCTGGTTGCTGCGTACGCCGCCGACGGTCGCGATGTCCTTGAGCCGATCGGCCTGTGCCGGACCGAGCGTCAACAGTGTGCCGCAAGCGAATACCAGGGCGATGAGCACCCTGGCGCCGTGGGCGCTCGGGCGCAGGCCGCGGGTGAGGATGCGGAAAGTGGCGGCGGCGAGGTGCGACATCAGAACGGCGCCCACGGTGAATTGAAGAAGCGCGACAGCCAGCTCTGCGCGTTGGCGTCCGCAAGCGCGCCCTTGCCGTCGTAGGTGATTTTGGCGCTTGCCACGCGGTAAGACGGAATGGAGTCATCCGAGGCAAGATCAATGGGGCGGATCACGCCGGTGACACGGATGTACTCCTGACCTTGATTCAGGCCGATCTGCTTCTCGCCCACGACGAACAGGTTGCCGTTCGGCAGGACTTTGAGCACCGTCGCGGTCAGATAACCGGTAAGGCTATTGCTTTCAGCACTCGCCCCCTGGCCGGCGAACTTAGTCGCATCGTTAATGCTGTTGTCCAGGATGGGATTGCCCTTGATGGTCACCGCCTTGCCGATCAGGGTGGACCCCGGCATCGTGACGTTGGTGGCCTTGCTGGTGGTCGTCGTCGCGCTCTTCTGCGCCGCGGTCTGCTCGTTCAGCACGATCGTGACGATGTCTCCCACGTGATGCGCGACGGGGTTTTCGGCGAGCACGACTTCCCGGCCCGACTGGAAAATGGCCCCGTTGGTCGGTGGCTGCGTCGGCTCCTGCGTCCAGGCGAGGCCGTCGTCCGCCCGGTGCGGTTTGACCGTCTCACAGCCGGGAACGAGGATGAAGACTGGGGCGAGCACAAGCGGGAGGTGACTGCGCATGGCGTGCTTACATGTTCTGCGTGGCGTAGGTCAGCATCTGATCGGTCGTTTCCACCGCGCGCGAGTTCATCTCATACGCCTGCTGGGTTTCGATCATGTTGACGAGCTCCTCGACCACATCGACGTTGGAACTCTCCACTGAGCCCTGCAGCAGCGTCCCCATCCCGTTGAGGCCGGCGTTTCCCGTCACCGGCGAGCCGCTGGAGGCGGACTCGACCGAGAGATTGCCGCCAATGTCCTGCAAGCCGGCCGGATTGATGAAATCCGCCAGCTGCAAGGTGCCGACGGTCTGCGGAGCGCTCTGACCGGCGAGCTGCACGCTGATAGTGCCGTCGGATCCGACCGTGACGCTCTGGGCGCCGGTGGGAATCGTGATTGCCGGCTGCACCGCGTAGCCGGCCGCAGTCACCAGCTGCCCCTGGGCGTTCAGCTGGAAGCTGCCATCGCGCGTGTAAGCGACCGTACCGTTCGGCTGCAGAATCTGGAAAAACCCGCGGCCCTGGATGGCAAGATCGAAGGTGTTGCCGGTGTTGTTCACGCTCCCCTGCGTGTAGTTCTTCTCGGTCGCCACCACGCGCACGCCGGTGCCGACGTTAAGACCGGTCGGTGCTTGGGTGTTCTGCGAGGTGCTGGCACCGACCTGGGCCAGATTCTGGTAGAGCAGGTCGTCGAACACTGCACGGCTCTTCTTGAAGCCGGTGGTATTGACGTTGGCGAGATTGTTCGCGGTTACCGTCATTTGCGTCTGCTGCGCGTCGAGGCCGGTTTTGGCGGCCCACAGTGCCGGATCCATAAGTTAGCTACCTCTGAGTTCGTAGGGTGCGGTGTGCGGAGTGTCAGCTCGACTGCAGTAACTTGGCCGACGCCTGACCGTCTTCTTCGGCGGTGTGCAGCGCCTTGATCTGTACCTCAAAGCGTCGTGCCAGCTCGATCATGTTGACGAGGCAGCCGGTGATGCTCACGTTGCTCGCCTCGAGCACGCCTGAAGACAGCTGCACGTTGCTATCCGTCTCCGGCGTGCTGCCGGCGGTGGCGCGGTACAGTCCGTCGCTACCGCGGGTCACGGCGTCGTGACCGGGATTGACCAGCTTGATGCGTCCGACCGCCGCCACCGAGTTGGGCGTCTGGCCGAGTGGCACCACGGAGACCGTGCCATCGGCGCCGATGCTGACCGAGCTGGCCGGTGGAATCGCGATCGGACCATTCTCGGACAGCACTGGTCGGCCGCCGGCAGTCACGAGTGCGCCGTTCGGGTCAATATGGAAATCGCCGGCACGCGTGTAGGCTTCGGCTCCCGCGATGTCCTGCACTGCAATGAAACCGCTGCCCTGCACCGCGACGTCGAGCGGATTCGCCGTGGTCGTCTGCTCGCCGGCGGTGTCGTTCCAGCCGACGGCAGAGGCTGTCGCATAGGCGCGCGACGGGAAACCCGCGCCGACGACACTGCGGGTCTGAAAGGCGCTGAGCGAGGCCTTGAACCCGGTGGTGTTGGCGTTGGCGAGGTTGTCGTTGTTCGCCGCCTGGCTCGCGAGAGTTTCCTTCGCGCCCGACATCGCAACGTACAACAGCTTGTCCATGGGTCACTCGATGAGATCGCGTGGCGGCCTCAGCTGCCACGGATGTCGATGATCGACTGCGTGACCTGATCCTCCGTCTGGATCATCTGCGCGTTCGCCTGGAAGTCTCGCTGGGCGGTGATCATCTCCACCAGGGCGGATGTGGTATCCACATTCGACTCCTCCAGCGATCCGGATTGGACGGAGCCAAAACCCGAGTTGCCGGCGACGCCGTTGACGGCGGCACCCGACTGATTGGTGGGCGCCCAGGTGGCGTTGCCGAGCTGCGCGAGCCCCTGCGGATTGGCGAAGTTGGCCAGGGCGATCTGCCCGAGGTCCACCGAGCGGCCATTGGTGAACTGTGCCTGCACGACGCCGGTCTGATCGATGTTGATGCCGGTCAGCTGTCCGGTGGTGAAGCCATCCTGCTGCACCGAGGTGACGCCGAAGTTACCGCCGTACTGAGTGGTCTGGGAGAAATTGAAGGTCATGTTCATCGGCGTGGCGCCCGTGGCGGGCGTGTAGCCGGGGAAGGTGACCTGGCCGTTCGCCGGCGTGGTCAGCGCACCGCTCGATGAATAGTCGAGTGCCTGCGGCGTGCCTACCGCATTGCCGTCGACATACAGCTGCACGCTCCAGTCATTCGCCGCTGCGCCCTTGATGAAATAGAGGCTGGCGGTATGCGCGGCGCCGAGTGAATCGTAGACGGTGAGAGAAGTCGTGTTGTTGTAGCTGTCCGGATCGGTGGGCGAGAAGGGCGCATCGGTGGGCGGTGTAGCGTTCGCGGGCAGATTGGCCGAGATCGTCGCGGTAGTGGTGGCCTGGGGCGAACTTTCCTCGGTATCGAGGGTAATGTTCGCCAGGCCGCCGGTGTTGAATCCGCCGTTGGCCAGCGGTGGGTACGCCTGCAGCGCCTGGCCCTGATCATTCACGATCTCGCCGGCGCTGTTTAACTGGAACTCACCGTCGCGAGTGTAGTTGAGGGCGCCGTCGTTGCTGACGACAAAAAACCCGTTGCCGCTCACGGCGAGATCGAGTGAGTTGCCGGTCGTTTCGATGTTGCCCTGCGAGAACTGCTGGGCGACCTCGGCAACCGCAACGCCGTTACCGACGGCGGTCGCACCGACACCCTGCTGCGTCGAGGAGAACAAGTCGGAAAATTCGGTGCGCGAACCCTTGAAGCCGATCGTGGCCGCGTTGGCCAGATTGTTCGAGGTAACCGACAGGTCCTCGTTGGCCGCGTTCAGCCCGGTCAGTGCAATGTTGAAAGACATGCGGGATTCTCCGTTGAAACTGGTTGAGCTACTGGACGTTGACGACGGAGCTCAGTGGCACCGTGCCGTTGACCGTGTTCAGATCGAGTGATCCGCTGGTCGGGTCGAGCGTCACACTGGTCACCGTGCTGTAGAGCAGCGGGCTCACCGACTGCGCGGTAGTGCCGACCGCGGCGTTCACGCCGATGGTGTACTGGCCAGCCGGCGCCTGGGCGCCGGAACTGGTGCTGCCATTCCAGGTGAAGGAGGTGTACCCCGAGGCCTGCGGCGTCACCGGGAAGGCATCCACCAGAGCGCCGCTCGCATTGGTGACCGTCACCTCGAGCGCGTTTGCGCCGGCGGGCGCCGTCACCGCGCCGCTCACACTGCCGCCCGAGGCCAGCGTCGCGGTGGTTCCCGGGGCCAGCACCGAGTGTCCGAGCAGTGCCGTCCCGCTGATCACCTGCGAGGCCTGGATCCCCGATGCCAGTCCGGAAATCGAGGTTTGCAGGCTCTGCAGACTGGAGACTTCGCTCAGGCCCTCGATCTGGGCGAGAAACTGCGTCGGGTCGGTGGGGTTCAACGGGTCCTGATCCTGCATCTGCGTGCTGATCAGCTGCAAAAATCCGGCCTGGCTGATCTGCATGTTGGCGGGCAGCGCACTGTTGGCGGAGCTGCTGCCGGTGCTGCTGTTGCTGCCGGTGGCAGCGTTGCCGCTCGAGGTATCGTTGGTGCCCCCCGAGGTGGCATGTGAATGCAGCCTGCCTTCAATGGGTACGATCATGCGCATGGCGGTTCCTTAGGAGCAATGTGAAAGGCTGTGTGCTACTGACCTAGTTTCAGCGTTGCGAGCATCAGGTCCTTGGCGGTGCCCATGACCTCGACATCGTTCTGGTAGGCGCGCGAGGCGGAGATCATGTCAGTCATCTCCTCGATGACGTTGACATTAGGGGCATAGACGTTGCCGTCGGCGTCGGCGAGCGGATTGCCGGGGTCGTGGCGCATGACCGGCGGAGCGTTGCTCTGCACGATCTGGCTAACGCGCACGGCGCTGGCGCTCTCGGCGGCGCGTGCCCCGGCGTGCAACGCCGCATGTACCGCCTGAAACACCGGGTGGCGGGCTTTGTAGACGCTCGCCGCATCGCCGCTGACAGAGTCAGCGTTGGCAAGATTGCTTGCGACCGTATTGAGGCGGACCGACTGCGCGGACAGCCCGGAGCCGGCGATGTCGAATACTTTGAAAGAGGGCATGTGGTTTGCCGCAGTGCGTGTGTTGCGCGCTGACTATTGGCCAGTGATGGCCGTCATCAGGCCTTTGAACTTGTCTGAGAGGAAGGTGAGGGCGGCCTGATAGCGCACCGTGTTGTCGGCAAATGCCGCCTGTTCCAACTGTGGGTCCACGGTGTTGCCATCGAGCGATGGTGCAAGCGGCACGCGGTACTTGAGGCCACTGTTGCTCGTGAGCGGCACTTCAGTACCCGAGGTCAGGTGTACCGCCTGGGTCTGGGTCATCGACAGCTGCTGCCGGGAACCGCTGGCGCCGCCGTTCAGCAGGCTCTTGAAGTCGAGATCCTGCGCTTTGAAGTTGGGCGTGTCGGCGTTGGCCAGGTTGTTGGCCAGCACCGAGGTGCGGCGCGCATACAGCTTGAGCGCGTCTTGGTGGACGCCGAGATAGGCGTCAAGGTTCAGCGGCATCGGGACACCTCATTGAGTACCTGAGGACACTGAAGCAAGAGCCATGCCAGCGGCAGCAGGCGTACCCAACCGTGCAGCTACAGGGGCGCGCGCCGCGCGGAAGGTGATGGCCATCACGAGACGAGGTGGCAACCGCTTGCCGCAAGGCTTGCCTGGCTGCGCAGCGGCACGAATGGCGCGCGGCTTGCAGTCCTTTCTTATGAAGTCAGCGACACGGGGTGGTCCATTGCTCGAGGCGTCAATAGTTCGTCACCTGCGGCGCGCGCAGCGGCTGCTGCCCGCCGGGATGTGTGCCGCTTCCACGGCGCTCGCCGCCGTGGTGCCCACCGAATCGCTAGAACGGATACGGGTGGCGGCCGAGGATGCGGTGCGCGCCCAGCTGCAGGGCATTGCCTACGAAGTGCACATCCAGGCGATCGCGCCGGACAGCCGGCTGCAGCTGGCGCAATGCCCGCAACGACTCACCGCGCAGATTGGCACGGCGGAGCTCGGCGCGCGCACCACCGTGCGGGTCAGCTGCCCGGTCCGCGCCACCCCATGGACGCTGTTTGTACCCGTGACGCTCGAATCCGACGTACCGGTGCTCGTGCTGCGGCAGAGTGAACTGCGCGGAGCCCGCTTGCTGCCGGAGACGGTGGCGCGGCAAACACGTCGCGTTCAGGGGCTGCGCAGCGACTACGTCAGCGATGCGCGCACACTCGCGCATTCCACGCTGACGCGCGATCTTCCGGCCGGCACGGCGCTCACCTTCACCCTATTGCAAGCGGACTATCTGGTGCGCCAGGGTCAGGCCGTGACCCTGGTCGCGCAGGGAGCCGGGATCGAAGTGCGCGCGCCGGCGAGAGCCATGGAAGATGCGCGCGAAGGCGCGCGCGTACACGTGGAAAACCTGTCATCGCAGAGGATTGTCCAGGGAGTGGTCGAGGCGAATGGCCTGATCCAGGTCACACCCTAAAGATATTCCAGTGGCGGCCGATACCTGAGTTCGAGGATGCAAAGGAGTTGAAGGTGCCCAACCAAATCAATGAGTTGAACGGCGGCGGTCCGGCGACGGGCAGCTCCGTGGGCACGGCGCGCGCAGGCGCAGGTGCCGCGGTCAGCCCGGGAACTGCCGGCGGCGTGGCAAGTGGCAACAGCGGCGGCGGTGCGGACGTTCATATCACCGACGCCGCGAGCGCACTTGCAAGCCTGGAACCCTCACTGCGTGAGGCGCCGGCGATCGATCCCGCCCGCGTGGCCGCGCTTCGCGCCGCGATCGAGCAGGGCGAGTATGTCGTCGATCCGGAGCACGTGGCCAACCAGCTGCTGCAGATGAACCAGGCACTCGATGGCCTGCGCAGCGCGCCGCATGTGCCGCAGGAGAGCTCCGACAGCGAATCGGGCTCGTAGTCGCCCATGATTGACGCAGGCCTTTGCCGCGAACACCTGGCGGAACTCCTCCGCGAGGAGATTCAGCTGCTGACGCAGCTCGAGGACTTGCTGCAGGAGGAGCGCGACGTGATCGCCTCCAGCGACCTGAAGCGGCTGCAGCGCTCGACCGATCAGCGCCAGGAGCGCATGGCCGCTCTGGCGAGGATCGAAGCTCAGCGCGATTCCCTGTGCAGCCTGCACGGCAAGCCTGCCGGTGTCGGCGCACTGCAGGGGCTGCTCAGTTGGTGCGATCCGCGCGCCACGCTCGGCACGCTGGTGCGTGAGTCGCGTGAGCGGGCGCTACGCTGCCGGCAGTTCAATGACCGTAACGGTGCCATGGTGCGGGCGCGGCTGCGACGCATCGGCGAACGCTTGCAGGCTTTGCGGGGCGGCAGCCCGGCCGCCACCACCTACGGACCCCGCGGTGCGCTCGCCCGCGCACACGCTGCGCGTGTGCTGGGCTCGGTCTGAAACCCTAAGCGACGCACCCGGCTACATGCCGAGCGCTTGCCGCAGGGCTTCGATCTCGCTCTCCGACTCACTCAGCAAGCGCTGATAGTTGCTCAGATCCAGGTTGAGACGTGCGCAGGCGCGCACATCCTGCAGGTTCAGTTCCATCGACTCGGGCGAGTCCTTGAAGATGACCAGCCAGGAGCTCACTGTCAGCACGTCGGTGAGATCCGCCGGCCCGTCGTGCTCGCGCTCGGAATCCTCGAACTCACTCACCGCGGTGACGATCTCCGCCGGCATCGCCCAGTTCTCGAGCAACGCCTTGGCGATGGGTGCGCTCCAGTTGCGGATGATCTCCGGCAGGGCGGTGCTGTCGGCGAACAATCCCGGGTGACTCGCCGAGCGCGTCAGAATATAGAGCCGCCCTACTCGGTGCAGCATGCCGGCGAGCAGCGCCGCATCCGGATTGACCCGGCTGTGTCGCCGCGCCACCACGTAACTCATCGCGCCGACTTCGGTGCTGCGCCGCCACAGCTCATCCAGCGGTTTCTCGAGTCCTTTAAGTCCCTCGATCTTCTTCATTTGCTGAATGGCAAAGCTGATCGCCGCGCTGCGCACCAGGTTGAAGCCGACCCGCGTTACCGCCGTGCGCAGATCGGTGCTCGCTACGCCGCCGGGGTTGAGCGCGCGCGAGTTGGAGATGCGCAGCAGCTGTGCGGCGAGCGCCGGCTCCGAATTGAGCACGCGCACCACCTGGCCGATCGACACGAATTCGTCCGCTAGCACCTTGCGGACCCGAACCAGGATGTCGGGGATGCTCGGCAGTTCCACTTTGCCACGATTGAGTTCAGCCGCGAGTTCCTGCACGAAGACGAAGGCCGGATCGTGCGCTTCACGCTGCTTGGAATGTGCGGGGGATTGGGGCATGGGATCATCCAGTGGTGTCTTGTCAGCTCAGGGTGGGAGTGCGCGCGCTGCGTGCGGCTTCAGGCAGTCACTGCGTGCACACTGCCGTGCAAGCGGCAGACGAGTTCGGCTTCGCTCGCCGACAGCCCGCAGGTCTGAACCAGCTCTTGGGCGCGCGCACCGCTGCGGGCCAGCCGGATTGCGATCGGGTAGCCGGCGAGAGCGCGGCTGCCACCGGTTTCGGCGCGGCTGGAGCGCTCGCAGGCCTCAGTCACGTGAGCGACCGCTTGCCGCAGCGCCACCAGGCGCGCATCGAGTGCGTCCAGGCGCTTGGCGAGGTCGGCATCCTGAGCCTGGCGGAGGGCTGCCTGGCGCAGGGTCTCGCGCCGCCAGCCCGAAAAGGTGACGGCGGCCACAACGAACGAAAAGACGAGAAACAGCGCACGACCGACGAGCAGCCACTGATCGAACGATGCCGGTAGATTCATCACCGCCTGCCTCCACAAACATGACGCCCGCACCGGGCGCGCCGTTGCGCCGGGCGGAGTGCCGGAATGTTGGCACTCATGCGCCCCTGGCTGAGGTTAGGTTGCATGATCTGTGCCAGTAGCGGGGCCAGGACCCGGACCGGCCGCAGCCGGGAGCGGCGCCGGTAGGGCAGCGGGCACCACCTGTTGGCGCGGCGTGTCGTGCACCTGCGAGTCGGGGTCGGTGAGGGCGGTCGACAGAATCACCACCACCACGCGGCGGTTGGCGTTGCGTCCCTCCGGGGTGTCGTTGGTCTGCGCGGGGTGCTCCTGGCCGAGACCGACGACTGCAAGACGCCCCGGGGCGACGTTGTGGCCGGCGAGCATGCGCACGACACTGCCGGCGCGGGCCGCCGACAGCTCCCAGTTGGAGTAGAACACCGAAGTGCGGATGGGCACATTGTCGGTATGGCCTTCGACGCGCACCGCATTCGGTAACCCGGCGAGCACGCCCGCCAGCTGCTCGATCACGCCGGCGGCATTGGGCGAGAGTTGCGCACTGCCGCTGGGGAAGAGGATGTCGGCGCGGATTTCCACTTCGATCCACAAATCGTTGCGGCGTATGGTGACGACATCGCGGCGGATCAGGTCCTGCATGGCCGCCTCGACCCGGTCGGCGACCTTGTCGAGCGCCGCCGAGGCCTGGGAGAGCGCCGCGCCGCGCGCGGTGACGCCTTCCGCCAGCGCGGTGTTGTGGACTGGCTGCGCAGCGCCGCCGCGATCGAGAGGTGCGTGCGGCTCACCATGCTGCGTCGGCTGCGGCACGACCGCAGTATGCATGTCGGCAGCGGAGCCCACCTGCTTCTCGCCGGCCTGCACCGGCTCGAGGGTGCGCGGGGTGCCGCGGAACGCGGCGTAGAGGGAATCCGACAGGATACGGTACTTACCCGCATTCACCGAGGAGATCGCGTACATGACGACAAAGAAAGCGAGCAGCAATGTAATGAGATCGCCGTAGGGAATAGCCCACCCTTCGTGATTCACATGCTCCTCGTGCCGACGCTGACGACGTCCCATGAGCGGCTCCTAGTGCAGATAGCCCTGCAGCTTCGCTTCAATCGCGCGGGGATTCTCGCCCTGCGCAATCGATAACATTCCCTCGATGATCATCTCGCGCAACTGTGTCTGGCGTTGAATGATGAGTTTCAGCTTGGCGGCCACCGGCAGAAAAAACAGGTTGGCGAGCCCGATGCCGTAAACCGTCGCGGTGAAGGCGGCGGCGATGCCATGACCGAGGCGGCTTGGATCGGCGAGATTCTGCAGCACCGCCATGAGTCCCAGTACCGCGCCAATGATTCCGAGGGTCGGGGCATAGACTCCCATGCCCTCGAATACCTTGGCGGCGGTGATGTCGGCGTGTTCGCGCGACTGCAGATCGACGTTCATGACCGTACTGATGCTGTCCGGTTCATTGCCGTCCACCACCAGCTGCAATACTTTCTGCACGAACTCATCACTCTCGCGTTTGATTTGTGGCTCGAGTCCGAGCAACCCCTGCTTGCGCGCGGTAACGCTCCATTCCACGATGCGTTTGATCAACGATGGTCCGTCGTTCGCCGGCGGACGCACCACCCAGGGGAAGATGCCGAGTGCGCGGCGCATGACCGCCCACGGAGTCTGAATGCAGATCGCCGCGATCGTGCCCATGACGACGATCATGAAAGCCGCCGCGGAGATGAGCGACATGATGCCGGCGCCCTTGAGCACGGCTCCCACCAGCACGGCGCACAGCGCGAGGATCAGACCGGCGACGCTTAATATGTCCACGGCGTACCATCCGCTGCCGGCTTAGACACTGGCGGGCCCGCAGGTGAAGAGGCTCACGACGCTGAATCCGTGCGCTGGTCGCGCCAGTCGGCAAGGCGCGCGCGCAGTCGCGACAGCGCTTGCCCATGCAGCTGACACACGCGTGATTCGGTCACTTCCAGCACCGCGCCGATTTCCTTGAGGTTGAGGCCATCGCTGTAGTAGAGCGACATGACCAGCCGTTCGCGATCCGGCAGATTGCCGATCGCCCGTACCAGCGCATCGCGAAACGCCTCGTCAGCCGCGTCCTGAAAGGGGTCCGCGTCATCGCGACACTGATCGTCCGGGGATTCTTCGAAACTGGTGAGCTGGCAGCAGGCCGCGTCCTGCAGCGCGCGGTGATAAGCCTCGAGCGACAGCCCCAGCTGCTCGGCAACCTCGACGTCGCGCGCATCGCGCCCGGTGCGCTGCTCGATTTCGCGCACCGCAGCGGCGACCGCGCGCGCCTGCCGATGCACCGAGCGCGGCGCCCAGTCGAGCTTGCGCAGCGCGTCGATCATCGCGCCGCGGATGCGGATCCCGGCGTATGTTTCAAAGCTTGCACCGCGATTCATAGACCAGTTTGCAGCTGCCTCCATCAGCCCCAGCATTCCCGCCTGGATGAGATCATTGACCTCGACCGAGGGCGGGAGCCGGCCGGCCAGGTGATAGGCGATGCGCTTCACCAGTTCCGCGTGACGAACGATGAGCTCATCGTTCGCGCTCGCGGTGCCGGAAGTCGTCGCGTAGCGGTTGACGGCGTTCACGACACGGCCACCGGGCGCGTGGGACCCGCCTGCACCAACCGCTCGACGAAGAACTCAATGTTGCCGCGTGCACCTTGCGGTATTGGCCATGTATCGGCCGCGGCGGCCAGTTTCTTGAATGCCTGGGCCGCCGGACTGGCGGGAAAGCGCTCCAGCACGGTGCATTGTTCACGTACTGCACGCCTGACGGCCTCATCGGCGGGAATTTGCCCCGCGAATTCGAGGGTCACATCGAGGAAACGGGCGGTGACGCGCGCGAAGCGCTCGAACAGCTGTGCGCCACTCACCTCACCGCGGCTCTGGTTGGCGAGCACGACAAACCTGCGCACACCGTGTTTGCGACTGAGTACCTTGACGAGCGCGTAGGCATCGGTTAGCGAGGTGGGCTCATCGCAAACCACCAGCAGCACGTGCTGCGCGGCCTGTGCAAATTGCAGCACCCCGTGGTTGAGTCCCGGGGCGGTGTCGACGATCAGGGTGTCCAGCTGCAAGGGCAGGGCGCTGAGCGCCCGCACCAGAGCCAGATGGCCTTCGGGACCGAGTTGTGCGAGGTCGGGGGAGCCGGAGGCCGCCGGCAGCAGGTGAAACCCCTGCGGCGCGGCAATCAGGATCTCCTCGAGCGTACGCTCGCCGGCGAGCACGTGCGCGAGCGTGTGCTGTGGCGACAGGCCGAGCAGCACATCGGCATTGGCGAGCCCGAGGTCTCCGTCCAGCAGCAGCACGCGGCGGTTGCGCTGGCTCAGGGCCGTGGCGAGATTGATCGCCACGCTGGTCTTGCCGACCCCACCCTTGCCACCGGTGACCGCGATCACGCGTACCGGGCGGCCGAAGCGCTCCAACTGCGCCCCTTTCAGGAAATTCAGCTCAGGCGCGGCCATGCGTCACCTTGCCGAACCGGCGCCGCAGCAGATCCTCATCCACGCTCGCGCCGCTGTCCTTGGCGAGTGCCACCGCGCGCGAGACCAGGTCGAGCGCCCGTGCGGGCCGCAGGTCCTCGGGCACACGCGGGCCGTCGCTCACGTAACACAGTGGCAGCTGTGCACGGATGAGTACCGAAAGCGAGCCGCCGAGGCTGGCTGCTTCATCGAGCTTGGTGAGCAACACACACGCCGGGTGCGTCGGCACAAAGCGGCGCGCGACCTCTTCGAGGGCGGCGGCCTGGGTGTTTGCCGACAGTACCAGTACCGATTCGAGCTGCGAGGCGCAACCTGACAGCACCGCGAGCTGTGCAGCGAACTTCGCGTCCTTGAAACTCGCCCCGGGGGTGTCGATGAGAATCAGGCGGAAGTGCTGCAGTTGTGCGAGCAGTGCTGGCAGCTCGTTGAAGTGCTCCGGCACGAAAACCGGCGCCCCCAGCAGCTGCCCGAGCGCGCGCAGCTCGTCCGCGGCGCCGATGCGCGCGCCATCGCCGGCAATCAGCGCGAGCTCACGCGCGCCGTGCTTGAGCGTCCAGCGTGCGGCGATCTTGGCAAGACTGGTGGTCTTGCCGACGCCGGTCGTGCCGATGAAGGCGAGGCGCCCGCCCGCTTCGCCCCAACGCTCGCCAGTAACCGTGAGGTACTGCGCCAGCGCCGTGAAGGCGAAGCGGCGTGCGTGCGCGAGATCGCCCTGCGCCGGCATCTGTTCGGCGATACGCTCGGCGAGGTCGCGTGCCAGGCCGATCTCGGTCAGTTCGCGCAGCAGTTCCGCGTGCACCGGCGAGCGACGCGTGAGGTCGCTCCAGGCGAGCTGTGCGAGCTGCGTCTCGAGCATCGCGCGCAGAGTCTTTAATTCCTGGCCGACCGAGTCGCCGCTCCAGGACGGTGCCGCCGGCGCAGCCGGGCGCGTGTCAGCCCCCCAGCTCGCCGCCGTCGGCACATCCGCGCGTTGGCGCGGCGTCTCGGCTACCTGGGTCGTCTGCGGCGCGGCGCTAACTTCCTCGATCTCCGCACCGGCGGTGACCTCCACTCCTTCCACGGTGCGGCACGAGCTCAGGATCACGGCGTTTTCGCCCAGGCGCTCGCGGATCGCGCGTAGCGCGGCGCGTGTGTTGGGTGCGACCTGTCGTATGATTCTCATCGTCTCACTCCGAAAGAAAACTCATTCAGCGTCCGACGGTCGCCACCAGGCGAACCTTGCGGTTGTCGGGAATCTCATTCCACGCGAGCACGTGCAGGCCTGGAACGCTGGAGCGCACGAATGCCGCCAGCGATGCCCGCAACGGTGGCGGCACCAGCAGCACGGCCGGTTCGCCCGCCACTTCGCGTCGCTCGGTGCATTCGGCCAGCCGTTGCCGCAGCTTCTCCGCCAGTCCTGGCTCGAGCGCCGCATTGGGGCCGGCGGTGAGCGCACCGCTCAGGAGCCGCTCGAGCTCGTTATCCAGTGACATCACCGGGATCTCAGCGGAGGAGCCGGCGATGTCACCCACGATCTGCCGCCCGAGCGCGATGCGCACCTGGCTCTGCAGGCTGGGCGGGTCGGCGGCGCGCGGCGCCTGCTCGGCAATGGTCTCGAGAATGGTGCGCATGTTGCGCAGCGGCACCTGCTCGGCCAGCAGGTTCTGCAGCACGCGCACCAGCGTGGCGAGCGGCAGTACCCGCGGCACCAGGTCTTCGACCAGCTTGGGGGCCGACTTCGCCGTCAAGGTGAGGAGCTGCTGCACTTCCTCATGGCCGAGCAGCTCGTGGGCGTGTGCCTGCAGGAGCGAGCTCAGGTGCGTCGCGATGACCGTGGCCGGGTCGACGACCGTGTAGCCGAGCGTCTGCGCGTGCTCCCGCGCCGCCGGTTCGATCCAGGTCGCTTCCATTCCAAAGGCGGGATCGCGCGTGGTGATGCCCTGCAGCGGTCCGAAGACGCGTCCCGGATTGAGTGCGAGCTCGCGGTCGGCGTGGATCATGCCTTCACCGATCGGCACTCCGCCGAGGGTGATTCGATAGGCGTTTGGCGGCAGGTCGAGGTTATCGCGGATGTGAATGGCGGGAATCAGAAAGCCAAATTCCTGGGAGAGTTTCCGGCGCACGCCGCGCACCCGCGCCAGCAGATCGCCGCGCGGCTTGGTATCCACCAGCGGCACCAGGCGGTAACCCACTTCAAGGCCGAGACGATCAACCGGCGGCACGTCATCCCAGGTGAGCTCGGCCTTCTCGGCCACTGGCGCCGGTTTCACCGGCGCCGGAGCCGGTTTCTGCTGCCTGCGACGGCGTACCAGAGTCCACGAGGTGGCGCCGCACACCAGCGCCATGAGGAGAAACACCAGGTTGGGCATGCCGGGAATCAGACCCATGATGCCGAGCAGTGCGGCGGCCACCCCCAGTGATCTGGCGTTGCCGAACAGTTGGCGCCGCACCTCGCCGCCCACGTCCTGCGCGCGCGACATGCGTGTCACGATGATGGCCACCGCGGTGGACAGCAGCAGCGCCGGCAGCTGCGCCGCCAACCCGTCGCCGATGGTGAGCAGCGTATAAGTGCGCGCCGCGGCCGACAGTCCGAGTCCGTGTCCCAGGGTCCCGATCGCGAGTCCGCCGACCAGGTTGATGAACAGAATGAGAATCCCGGCAAGCGCATCGCCACGCACGAACTTGCTGGCGCCGTCCATGGCGCCATAGAAGTCGGCCTCCGCGCGTACCTCGGTGCGACGCAGCCGCGCTTCATCCTGAGTGATCAGTCCGCTGTTGAGATCCGCATCGATGGCCATCTGCTTGCCGGGCATGGCATCGAGCGTGAAGCGTGCACTGACTTCCGAGATGCGGCCGGATCCCTTGGTGACCACCACGAAATTGATGATGGTGAGGATCACGAACACGACGACGCCGACGGCAAAGTTGCCGCCGATGACGAATTCGCCGAATGACTTGATCACGTGTCCCGCGGCCTGATCACCGGTGTGACCGTTGAGCAGCACGACGCGCGTGGAAGCCACATTGAGTGCCAGGCGCAACAGTGTGGCGAGCAGCAGCACCGTCGGGAACGTGCCGAACTCGATTGGCCGGGTCACGTAGAACACCGCCATGACGATCACGATGGACAGCGCGATGTTGAAGGTGAACAGCAGATCGAGCGCCAGCGGCGGCAGCGGCAGCACGATCATTGCCAGCACCGCTAGTACCCCGGCCGGCACACCGATGCCCTGACGCACCAGCGTCGTCAGGTTCAACTCTGCCTTCGTGGTGCTCGCGGTCGTCATGCGTCAACCCCCTCCAGCGAAAGGGTCGGCAGGAGCGGTGCGGCCTGACCCAGGCGTGCCGCCTGGCGCAGCTGCGCCAGGTAGGTGAGCACCTGGGCGACCGCGACGTACAGTGCGGCGGGGATTTCCGCGCCGATCTCCACGTGGCGGTGCAATGCACGCGCCAGTGGCGCGGCTTCGACGATGGGCACGTGATGCTGCTCGGCGACCGCACGGATACGGGCGGCCACCAGGTCGAGTCCCTTGGCGACCACGATCGGCGCGCGCATACGCGCCTCGACATACCTCAGGGCAACGGCGTAGTGGCTGGGATTTACCACGACGACGTCGGCCTTGGGCACATCGGCGATCATGCGGCGGCGCGCCAGTTCACGCTGGATGCTGCGGATGCGGTTCTTCATCTCGGGTGAGCCTTCGGTCTCGCGCATCTCCTCGCGAACCTCGTTGCGCGTCATGCGCAGGCGGCGCGCGTACTGCCACAGCTGCCAGGGGACATCGACCGCCGCCAGCACCGCCACGGTGGCGGTGAGGGCAACGAACGTGTCGCTGATGAGCCCGCCGGCGGCCTGGGCTGCTTGCGCCGGCGTGAGCGTGCCGAGGGAGGCCATCAGCGGCGCGTGGCGCCACAGCAGCGCGCCCGCGACCAGCGCGACAGTCAGAAACTTGAGCAGCGCTTTCAGGAACTCGATCGCTCCGCGCAGGGTGAACATGCGGCCGAAGCCGGTAATGGGATTGAGACGTGTGAGATCGACGGCGAGCGCTTGCAGCGTGAAGTTCCAGCCGCCCACGGCGAGCGGTGCGGCCATGGCGGCCACCAGCGTGACGCCCCACAGTGGCGCGCACACCAGGAACCCGTCTGCCGCGGCCTTCAGCACCGCATTGAGCGCATCGGCATCACCCAGCGCACGCACGCGCGCAATCGACAGGCCGCCGATGAGCAGCGAACGCAGCGCGCCGCCCAGGTAAGGCCCGAGAAATTTGAGCGCCAGTGCGGTCGCCAGCAGCACGGCCGCCGCGCTCAGATCGCGCGAGCGTGGGACCTGTCCGGACTCGCGGGCGCGCTCCCGGTTACGGGCAGTCGATTCCTGCGTCCCTTGTTCACGTTCGGCCATCGGTTACTCGCGCGCGCCAACCATCGCAGCCAGGGACTGCAGGGCGTGGCGCAGCTCTTCGATGAAGGTCGACTCCACGATCCACAGGCCGGCGAAGATCACCAGCAAGCCACACAAGAGCGACGCGGGAAGTCCAACGGCGAACAGGTTGAGCGCCGGGGCAGCGCGACTCACCACGCCGAATGCCAGATGCACGATCATGAGCGCAGTGATGCCCGGCAGCGCGATCGCCAGTGCATAGACAAACAGCTGGCCGCCCCAGTCGAGCACAGCGCGCAGGCCGCTCTGCGGCAGGCCATCCAGGGTGACCGGCAGCGTCGTGAAACTGCGCGCCAACGTCTCGAGCAGCAGCAGCGGTCCATTCAGGGCCAGGAAGGTGAGGGTCACCAGCAGCGTGAACAGCTGGCCGAGCGCGGGGGTACTGCTCGAGCCGCCGCGTTCGGGATCCAGATTGAACGCGAACGACAGCCCCATGCTGTTGGAGAGCATCTGTCCGCCGAGGGTCACGGCATCGAAGGTGAGCTGCAGACAGAAGCCGAGCGCCAGGCCGATCAGCAGCTGCTGCGCCGTGATGAGGAGGCCGGCGGCGGACAGCGCGGCCACCGCAGGCGGCGGTGGCAGGAGCGGTGCGATGAGCGCAGCCATGCTGGCCGCGAGCACGATGCGCACGCGCGGCGGAACCGTGGAAGCGCCCAGCACGGGCGCCACCATGAAGCAGCCTCCCAGGCGCATGAACGGCCACAGCATCTGTAGCAGCCAGCGCTCGAGGTGTTCGGGATCCAATGTGATCACGGCGACGGCACGATTGCGGAGGAGTGCTGAGCTTGGGCGCTTCAGTTAATGAGTGCCGGGATGCTCTCGAACAGCTCACGCGTATAGCTGGTGAGGACTTTCAGCATCCAGGGCCCACAGACCACTAGCGTGCCGGCGACAGCCAGCAGCTTCGGGATAAAGGAGAGCGTGGTCTCGTTGATCTGCGTGGCCGCCTGTACCGCGCCGATCAGGAGTCCGGTGAGAAGAGCCACCAGCAGCAACGGTCCCGCGAGCAGCAGGGTGATCTCGAGCGCGCGACTGCCGATGCTGACGACGGTTTCTGGGGTCATGCCGAGTAATCCCTCTGTCAGGTGTCAGGTATAGAAGCTCGATGCCAACGTGCCGATGACCAGCGACCAGCCGTCCACCAGCACAAACAACATGAGTTTGAAGGGAAGCGAGATCAGGACCGGGGACAGCATCATCATGCCCATCGACATGAGAACGCTCGCCACCACCAGATCGATGATTACGAATGGGATGTAGATGAGAAAGCCGATGAGGAAGGCGGTCTTGAGCTCACTGGTCAGGAATGCCGGCGCGAGCAGCGTCAGCGGCACGTCGTCGGGCGTTGCAAAGCCCTTGCCGCCGGCGATGCGCACGAAGGTGGCGATGTCAGTCTCGCGCGTCTGGGAGAGCATGAATTTCCTGAGCGGTGTCACCGCCCGCTCGAGCGCCACCGTGCCCTCGATAGTGCCGGCGCTGTAGGGCTGTACGGCCACTTCGTTGATGCGCGTCACGACCGGGCTCATGACGAAGAACGTCAGAAACAGCGCCAGCCCCAGGATCACCTGGTTCGGCGGGGTCTGTCCGGCACCCAGCGCCTGGCGCAGAATGCCGAGCACGATGACGATGCGGGTGAAGGCGGTCATCGTGAGCAGCAATGCCGGCAGCACCGTGAGTGCGGTCATCAGCGCGAGCAGCTGCAGGCTCAGGCTGTAATTTTGCGCGCCGCCTGCCAGCGTGCGAACGGTGAGCGCCGGCAGTCCCGGATCCGCGAATGCCGTTGCCGGCAACAGTATCGTCAGCGCGCTCAGCGACTTGAGGCAGAGGCGGCTCATGCGCCCAGACTCCGGCGCAGCAGCGCCTGAAAAGAGAGTCCGTCCGTGCGTGCCACATGCGCTGCTGAGGTCAAGTCGAGCGGTGTGGCGAGCACGTGCAGGGTGCTCACCCGGCCGGGGGCGACCCCCAGGAGCAACTGCGTGCTGCCGATACGCATCAGGATCGCGCGCTCCTTGGTGCCCAATGGCAGGTCAGCCAGGATCTCCATGGCCTTGGCGCCGGGCGCGCCGAAGGCGCGGGTGCGCCGCAGCAGCCGCCCGAGCAGCAACAACACGGCGACGACCAGCAGTAGCGCGAGCACGACGTGGACGAGTTCGCCGATGCCGCCGACGTGTGTCGCAGGAACAGCCTGAGGCGCGGCAAACATGGCCATCATCTGAGCTTGCGCAGCCGTTCGGCGGGGCTGACGACATCAGTGAGGCGGATGCCAAACTTGTCGTTCACGACTACCACCTCGCCGTGTGCGATCAGGGTTCCGTTCACGAACACGTCGAGCGCCTCGCCGGCGGCGCGGTCGAGTTCCACGACTGAACCCTGATTGAGCTTGAGGAGATTGCGGATCGGGATGCGCGTGCGACCCACTTCCATCGACAGTGTCACCGGCACATCCAGAATCACGTCCAGATTCACATCGCGCGGTGCGGGCGTACCGTCATCCTTGATCGCGTCAAATTCCGCGGCGCGAACCGCTTCTGCGGGGGCATTCATGGCTCACCTCAGCCTTTCACGCTTGGTGCATCAGGAACCGGGGAGGGCGGGCGGCGCAGACGTTCGTCGATCTTGACCGCCTGCAGGCCGCGGGAGAGTCCGAAGTTGCCGCGAAACAGCGGCACGTCTTCGGCGTACAGGGTTACCTTGCCCGAGAAGTCACACGGCAGGACGTCTTCGGGTTTGAGATTGAGCAGATCCGCCAGGGTGAGCGAGGTACGGCCGAGCAGCATGCGCAGCTCCACCTCCGCTTCCTCGATCTCCTCGCGCAGCCCCTGACTCCAGCGCGGGTCCTTCTCGAGGCGCGTGTTGCCGAGGCCGCCCTCGAGTGCCTCGCGCAGCGGTTCGATCATCGGATAGGGAAGCGTCACCTGCAGCTCGCCGCCGCCGCCGGCGAGCTCAATGTGGTGGCTGCTGACCACCACCAGTTCCGTGGGCGCCTCGATCGGAGCGAATTGGGGATTCACCTCCGACTGCAGGAACTCGAGTTCGATCTCGGCCAACGGCGACCAGGCCTCACGCAGGTCGGCGAACACGCTGCGCAGGATCATGTGGATGATGCGCTGCTCGGTGGCGGTAAACTCGCGGCCTTCGATCTTCCAGCTGCGGCCATTGCCACCGAAGAAGTGGTCGACGATGGTAAAGACGAGACTCGGGTCGAGCACGACCAGCGCAGTGCCACGCAGCGGCGTGACCTTGACCAGATTGAGACTGCTGGGGGCTGCCAGCGTGCCAACGTACGCGGCGAACGGCTCGATGCGCAGCGGCTTCACGCTGATCTCGGCCGAGCGGTGCAGCAGGTTGTACAGGCTGATGCGGAAACCGCGTGCGAAGCGCTCGTTGATGAGATCGAGCGCCGGCAGCCGGCCGTGCAGCGTGCGCTTCGGCTCGCGGAAGTCATAACTCTGCACTTCGCCGGCGACGGTCGCTGGCTGGGTGCTGACGGCGCCGCTGTCGACGCCCTTGATGAGCGCATCGATCTCCGCGGGCTCGAGGATTTTCTCCGGCGCCATGGCGGTGCTCACTGCATCACGAAGCTGGTGAAGTACACCGCTTCCACCCGCTCAGAATGGCCGCCGACCTTGCCGAGCACGCTGCGCACGCTCTGCAACGCCTGTTGCCGCAGGGCTTCCTGACCTTCGCGGGTCGAGAGCGTGACGTACTTCTGATTGGCGAACAGCAGGAGCAGCTGGTCGCGGATGACCGGATCGTTGCCTTTCAGGACTTCGATGGTCTGCGGGTCACGCGACATGAGCTGCACCGTGACCTGCAGGAAGCGCACCATCTGCTCGGCCTGGAAATTGACGACGAAGGGCGGATCGAGCGCCAGGTACAGGGGCGGGCTCGGTGGCGCCACCGCGGCAGGCTTGGCGCTCGCATGCGAACTCCACCACCAGAATCCGCCACCGCCGGCCGCGAGCAGTCCGACGCCCAGCCCGAGGATCCAGATGAGCGTCTTCGTGCCTTTGCCTTTGGGGGCGCCCTCAGCGGGAGCGGCGGCGGCGTCTGCCATCGTCAGATCTCTTCATGCCAGCGCAAGCGCCGGCGATGAGACCTCGTTGCAATGCGCGTGCCAGCTCAAATCCGTGATGCGTCACACGCAACGCGTCCGCGTCGGCGCCGATCGCAGGCGTCAGCTGTTGACGGCGCGGGCCGCACAGCCTCGGACGACGGAATCTTGACGCGCGCGGCTGCGGCTTCAGGCGTAGGTATCGATGAGCCCGCGGTGCCGCGCTGCGCCGGAGGGCGCCGCGGTGTTTTGCGACTGCGCCGTGCCAGCGGCGGCAGGCGCGGCTCGTGACGGATAGGAACTGCCGCCAGGTGTGTCATGCGAGACGCCGGCATCGGTGAGATTGAAGCCCTGCGCGCTGAACAAATCCTTGAGCTGCGGAAGAGCTTGCTCGAGGGCGGTGCGGGTGCCCGGGTCACGCGCGCCGAACCAGACGCTCACCGCAGCTTCATGCACGGAGATCTTCACTTCCAGCGGACCGAGCTCCTCTGGCTGCAGACGCAGGGATGCGGAGGTAATACCCTGGTGAGCCATCCAGACGAGATGAGTGCCGAGCTCCTCGGTCCAGGCGCTGCTGCCGACTTCGGTATGCGTCTGCACGAGATCGGGTTTCGCAGTGACTTGCGGTGTTGTGTTGGCGACGGACGAATCTGCGCTCGGCTGGCCCGCGCCGGAGGCGCTGACCGCGTTCGGCGAGTTCGGCACATCGGTGCGATTCACGGCATCTTGGAGCGGTACGGCAGCCACCGGCGGTGCCAATGCGGTCGTCGCGGCTGCGGCCGGGCCGGGAACTGTCGGGCTGACAGCGGGTGTCGAGACGCCCGCGGGTACAGTGGCATCGGCGACCGCGCCGGCGGCAGGCACGCTTGCGGCAGGCGAAGGCGTGATGGCGCCGCTTGCGGCCAGCGTGGTCGCCGGGCCTGTGTGGAACTGCAGGGTGGCCGCCGAATCGGCGGCCAGCGGCTGACCTTCGGTAGCGTCCGCTGCAGCGCCGCGGTCTGAATCTCCACCGCCCGCCGGCGCCGCCTCGGGCGGCGGCGAGCCGGCAGGGCTGATCTCGCTGCCCGCGGCAGGCTGCGGCGCCGTAGCCGCGCGCCCGGCAGCCCGCGCAGCCGCGGCCGGCTTGCGTATCCTGGCGGTGGGTGCCGGCGAAATTGCGGCAGCGCTTGGTGCAGTTGCACTCGCGGGGACACCGGGCGCTGCGCCTGCACCCATGGGAGTTGCCACGGCACGCCCCGGTGGCGCCGCGGTTTTCGCCAGCGGTGCTGACGTGTCAGCAAGACTTGCGGGAAGTTTCTGCGGCGGCCACACGGCATTGCCGGCAGCCGGCGCGGCGGGTTTGCCGCTCGCCCCGCCGGCGCCGGTACCTGCCGCAAGCGCCGGCACGTTCGGCGGTGGTGCTGGATTAATGCCCACGACGGGCTCCTTTCATGGCCCAGGCGCGCTGCGCGTGTGCGTCGGATGCTGCCTGCTCGACTTGAGTGTTACGGCGCTGGGCGGCCTGGCGCTGGCGCTCGAGCAGGCGCTCAAGCGCTTCGTTGCGGCGCGCCGCGCCGCGCCACTTACGCAGCTCCTCGGCCTCTTGTGTGCGCAGCTGTGTCAGCTGCTCGCGCTGCTCGCTCAGCGCCAAATCGAGACGGGCGAGAAACGCCTGATAGGTGCGTGCGCGTTCGGCGCTGACCCCGGCCTCCACCCGCTGGTTGAAGTCGCGCTGATAGACCATGCGATAGTGTTGCAGCTCGGACAGCTTTGCCTCGCCGTCCTGCAGCTGGCGCCGGCAGTCGGCGAGCACCAGCGCCAGGCGCTGTTCGCGCTGCGCGCAAGCATCTCGTGCTTTTTCCAGCCATCGCGATCTCGCCATGTGGCACCTCGAGTTGAGCGGGTGTTACGCCGAGCCTTCGGCAAACAGCTGGCCCAGAGTCTTGAGACTCGCGGGCAGGTCGACCCGCTCGCGCAGATCCTGTTGCAGAAACTGTTGCATCCGCGGCCAGAGCGCGATCGCCGCATCTACGCGTGCGTCGCTGCCCTTCTGATAGATGCCTAGGTTGATGAGCTCGTGACTTTCCTCGTAGGCCGCCAGCGTGCGGCGGAACTGTCGTACCAGCTCCTGATGCGCCGCGGGCACAATCTCGTGCATCGCGCGACTGATCGAAGCGTTGACGTCGATGGCGGGGTAGAGGCCGGCGTCTGCGATGCGTCGCGACAGCACGACGTGACCGTCGAGGATGGCGCGCGAGGCATCCGCGATCGGATCCTCCAGCGAGTCGCCCTCCGTCAGCACGGTATAGAAAGCGGTAATCGAGCCACCCTCCGGAGGCCCGTTGCCGGCACGCTCGATCAGCTGTGACAGACGCGCAAATACGGAAGGTGGGTAGCCCTTAGTGGCGGGCGCCTCGCCGATTGCCAGGCCGATCTCGCGCTGCGCCTGGGCGAAACGTGTGATGGAATCCATGAGCAGCAGCACGTTGCGGCCCTGGTCGCGGAAGTACTCTGCGACCGCGGTTGCCACCCACGCGCCGTGCAGACGCAACAGCGGTGGGCTATCGGCGGGCGAGGCAACCACGACCGCGCGCGTCCGATCCTTCGGTCCCAGGATCCGCTCCACGAACTCCTGCACTTCGCGGCCGCGTTCGCCGATCAGTCCCACGACGATGACATCCGCGCTGGTATAGCGGGCCATCATGCCGAGCAGCACGCTCTTGCCGACACCACTGCCGGCAAACAGGCCTACCCGCTGCCCCCTACCGATGGTGAGCAGTGCATTGATCGAACGCACGCCGACGTCCAGCGGTGTGCTGATCGGCGCGCGCGCCAGCGGATTGATCGGCGCCCCCGTGAGGCGCACGCGCGCCTCGCAGTCGAGTGCGCTCAATCCGTCGAGCGGGCGCGCGGCCCCGTCGATGATGCGACCGAGCAGCGCATTACCCACCGGGATCGTGCCGGCATCGGGGCGCGGCACCACGGGGGCATTCGGCGCGAGCCCATAACTGTCCCCGGTCGGCATCAGGAACAGTCGTCCCCCGGAGAAACCGACCACTTCGGCATCGATCCAGCTGCCTTCGCGGGTCGCGAGCCGACAGTAATCGCCGATAGAGGCCTGACAGCCTTCGGCTTCGAGCGTCAAACCCACCATACGGGTCAGGACGCCCTCGACAGGGGGCGCGGGAGCGCGCTCGATGCGCCGGCGCATGCGCTGCAGCCGCGCTGCCCAATGCGGTCCGCGCCGCGTCTCCGGCGTCACATCGCTCACGTTGCGCCTTGCTCGTCGGTCGCGCTGCGCGCCGGCGCGCGCGCCGGGCCGCGCGCATCGCCCAGGGCGGCGGCGATCAGACCGTTCAGGCGACTCTCGAAGCGTGCATCGAGCTGCGAATGCTCACTCTGCACGAGGCACCCGCCGCGGGCGAGGGTCGGATCCTCCACCAGGCTCCAGGCGCGTTCACCCGTGGGGGTCACCAGGCGTTCGCGCACCACGGCAGCATCCTGCGGATGCAGGTGGACGCGCACCTGACGCGCTCCGAGTGGCAGTGCCTGCAGGCACTCGCGCACCAAGGCGATCATCTGCGCGGGTTCGGCCTCGAGCGCCCGCCGCGCAAGCTGGGAGCCCAGTGCGACGGCCAGCGCGAGCAGAGCCTGCTCAACCTCCTCGTCGAGTTCGCGTAGCGGGGCGACCAGCTGGCGTAGCACCGCCTCGAAGCGATCGGTCTGGCGCGCGAGCACGGCGAGCAGCGACTGCGACTCCGCTTGTGCGCGTGCAACCCCGGCCGCGTAGCCGGCGGCTTCTGCCTGGGACGCTGGCGCGTGCGAGCTGTGCTCGTCCCGGCCTCGAGCGAGCGGGGCGCCCTCGACCTTGGGCGGCAGCCAGCGCTCGACGGTGAGCGCCTGTGCGTTGGGGCGCTCAGACATAGTCTTCGCCTTTACCGGCAAGCGCGATGGTGCCGGCTTCCCCGAGTTTGCGTGCCGTCTGCAGAATGCTCTTCTGTGCAGCCTCGACTTCCGCCAGGCGCACGGGCCCCTTGGCGGCCAGGTCATCCTTGAGCAGCTCGGCGGCGCGCTGCGACATGTTCTTGAAGATCTTCTCCTTCAACGCCTCATCCGTGCCGCGCAGGGCAAGCAGTAGCTCCTCGCCCTGCACCTGTCGCAACAACTCCTGCATGCTGCGGTCATCGAGTGCCAGCAGGTCGTCGAACACAAAGAGCAGATCCTGGATCCGTGTTGCCAGAGCCTCGTCGGCCTTGCCGATCTCCTCCATGATGGCGCTCTCGGCCGAGGTCTCCAGTGCATTCAGAATGCCCGCGGCCGCCTTGGCGCCTCCCAGCACGGAGGTGGTGCCGGTCGGTTTGCCGGTGCACTGCTTTTCAATGATGTCGTCGAGCTCGGACAGCGCGCTCGGCTGCACCCCATCGAGGGTGGCAATGCGGACGATGACGTCGGCGCGGATGGCGGAAGGCAACAGGGCGAGGATCTCTGCCGCCTGCTCGGGCTCGAGGTACGCCAGCACGATCGCGATCATTTGCGGGTGCTCGAAGCGGATCAGCTCGGCCACCGCCCGTGCATCCATCCACTTGAGCGATTCCAGTCCCTTGTTCGAGCGCGTGATGCTGATGCGGTTGATGATGCTGGCCGCCTTGTCTTCGCCGAGCGCATGCACCAGCGCTTTGCGCACGAACTCGTCCGCGCCGACTCCGACCGAGGTCTGCGACTCGACATGACTGCTGAATTCACGCAGCACCTGCTCCACGTCGTTGCGCGAGACGTTGGACATCCGTGCCATGGCGACGCCGACGCGCTGCACGTCCTTGGCGCCCATGTGACGCAGAATCTGCGCTGCCTCCTGCTCACCCAAGGTGAGCAGCAGAATGGCAGCCCGTTCGATGCCGCTGCGCCGTGCGGCGGCAGTGGCGGCGGCCGCCGCCGGCGACTGTGCCGCGCTGGCGGGGGCGGCGGCAGCCTCAGCCATCCTGGTCCACCCAACCGCGCACCACCTGCGCCACACGCTTCGGATCCTGGCTGACCAATGCGCGGGCCTGGCTCAGTTGCTGCGCGGGATCGATGAAGCCTGCCGGGGTGGCCGCGGAGGCGCCCGGCAAGGCGCCACCGGCGCCCGCCATGAGCGCCGGTGCGCGCTCGCCGCGAGGCAGCGTCAAGAGGTTGCGCACCAGCGGTCGGATCACGGTGAGCACGAGCACAATCAGCACCAGCGCGCCGCAGACGATGCGCACCAGATCGCCGAACCAGGGTCGCTCCCAAAGCGCCGGCGCCTGCAGCTCGTCCTGCGGCACGGGAGCCTCGGCGGCGAAGGAGGCATTGACGACACTCACCGTGTCGCCGCGCGCCTGGTCGAAGCCGACCGCCTCCTTGACCAGCTGCGTGATGTGGTCGATCTGCGCGGCGCTGAGCGGCGCACTTTGGGCTTTGCCGGACTTGTCGAGGGCGTGCATGTCATCAACCAGTACGGCGACGGTGAGGCGCTTCAGCTTGCCGGCAGGCTCGCGCGTGTAAGCGAGCGTGCGGTCCATCTCGAAGTTGCGGGTGGTCTCTTTACTGACATTGTCGGGAGTGAGCGCTGCGGTTGCGGTAGCCGCGGCAGCCGCGGCGGCGGCGTTCGCGCCGTTCTTGGCTGCAGAAGCCGCACCGGCCGGCGCACTCGCCGTCGCTGCGGCCGGTGGTGGCGCGACCACCCCGCCGGCAGGAGGCTGATTGGACAGGGCGCCGGGCACCCCCTGCGAGGCGCCACCGTCGCGGCTGGTTTGCTCCGAGGTCTGCTCGCTGCGCACGATCTGACTGTCAGGGCGGTACTGCTCGCGCGCCTCCTCGCTCATAGACATATCCAGCTGTGCCACGACCTGTGCGCGCACGTGGCCGTCCCCGACCAAGGGGCCGAGCAGCGCCTCGATGCGCTGTCGGTACTCTTCCTCCAGCCGGTGCACGAGGTCGAACTGTGCTTCACGCAGTGCGAACTCATCATGTCCGGGAGGCTGCGAGAGCAGACGCCCCTGCTGATCGACCACGGTCACCTGGCCCGCATCCAGTTCCGGGATGCTCGAAGCGACCAGATTGATGATCGCCTGAACCTGTTCCTGTTCAAGGCGTTGACCGGCCTTCAGCTGGACGAACACCGAGGCGCTCGCGGGATGGTGATCGCGCACGAACGCCGACTGCGGCGGCAAGGCAATGTGTACCCGCGCACCCTCGACGGGGCGCAGATTGGCGATGGTACGTGCCAGCTCGGTCTCGAGCGCGTGTTGATAACGAGCGCTCTCGACAAACTGGCTGACGCCAAATCCCGGATCCTTGTCGAGCGTGGCGAAGCCGCCGCCGCCTTCGGGCAGTCCCTGGCCGGCCAGCTTGAGGCGCGCATCCGCCAGATGCTCACTGGCCACTTCGATGGCATTCGACCCCGGCTGCAGGCGGTAGTGAATCTGCGCCGCATCGAGCGCCTGGGCAATCTGCGCCTCATCCTCGGCGCTCAGGTTGGTATACAGAAGACTGTAGCTCGGACCCCGCGACCACAGCGCCACGGTGAGTCCGATGGCCACTGCGGCGGCCAGGCCGCACAGCAGCAGCAGCGGTTTCACGGCCGAGGAGAGCGTGCCGAGGGGCGATGTGGTCAGTTCGTTTGCCATTGCGGTTCGATCGAAACAGTGCGGACGTGATGCCAACTAGAGCGGCATATTCATGATGTCCTGGTAGGCGCTGACCAGGCGGTTACGGACCTCGGTGAGCGCCCGAAACGACACGCTCGCCTTCTGCATCTCGAGCATGACGTCCGCGAGCTCAACCCCGGGCGTGCCGCGCTCAAAGGCGTCCGACAGCGTGCCGGCGCGCTGCTGCGAGGCATTGACCGACTCAACGCCCTGTTTCAGCAGCTGCGCGAACTCACTCACCGCGCCGCTCGCTTGCGGCGCGTGCACGCTGTTCGCCGTGGCGGGCTGCATTTGCGCGGACAACGTGCGGATCTGCGCCAAAACCTGTTCGATGTGCATGTCGCTCATGAGGCTTGTCCTTCCATTGTCACGACGTCGGCAGCTCGACCCCGGCCTCGCGCAGACGCGCGAGCTTATAGCGCAGCGTGCGCGCGCTGATGCCGAGCGTCTGTGCCGCCGCGGTGCGGTTCTTACCGCTGCGCAACGCCGCCAGGATCATTTCCTGTTCGCGCTCACTCAGCGAGCCGGCCAGCGCACGCGGCTCGCGACCTGGTTCTTGGCTGCTCGCGGGGCTCGGCGCGTGCCGCTCGGATACCGGCTCGAACTCGATATGTTCCGGACGGATCACCGGCCCATTGACCAGGATCAGCGCACGCTGCAGCAGATTGTCGAGCTCGCGTACATTGCCGGGCCACGGGTAAGTCAACAGCATGTGCGCGGCCTCGGCGCTCAGGGCGGGAATCGGCTCGCCGGGGCGACAACGCGCCGCGAGCAGCTGCATGGCGAGGGGCAGTACATCCTCGCGTCGCGCCTTGAGCGGGGCGAGCAGCAACGGGAAAACGTTGAGGCGGTAGTACAGGTCCTCGCGGAAGCGCCCGGCGGACACCTCCTCGCGCAGCCGGCGGTTGGTCGTGGCCAGTACGCGCACATCCAGGCACAGCGGGGTGCGCCCGCCGAGACGTTCGACCTCACGCTCCTGCAGAACTCGCAGCAGCTTGGCCTGCAGGCCGAGGGACATCTCGGTCACCTCATCGAGCAGCAGCGTGCCTCTCTGGGCCTGCTCGAACTTGCCGGCGTGCGGGGCGTGCGCGCCGGTGAAGGCGCCGCGCTCGTAACCGAACAGAATGGCTTCCAGCATGCTCTCGGGAAGCGCCGCGCAGTTGACGGCGATAAACGGCCGGCCGTTACGTGCGGACTGGCGGTGAATGTAGCGCGCCAGTACCTCTTTACCGGTGCCCGAGGGGCCGACAATCAGGACCGTGCAGTCACTGGCGGCGACGCGCTGCGCGAGACTCAGGACGCGGCGCGAGACTTCCGCCACCGCGACCGGCTCGGGCGCGGCGCGATCGCGGCCGGCTGTGTTCGGCGATGTGTCATCAGTGTCGTCTGACATCGGGCCCTCCGGCGCCTGCGATCAAGGCGCGCACGAGGGTAGTGCAAGAGCCGTGCCTGAGACTTACAGAGAGGAAAGCGTGCGCTGCTTCACGGCCGGCGCGCGCGCGCCCGCCGTGCGCGTCAAAGTTCCGTCGCGCTTTGCGAAGGGAGCATGCCGAGGCGCCGCAGGCGCTCAACCAGCGTGGTGCGGCGCAGATTCAGCAGACGCGCGGCATGCGCCACGGTGCCCGAGCTACGGGCGAGCGCCTGCTCGATGAGACTGCGCTCGATCGCGGCAAGATGCGCTCGCAGATCGAGGCCCTGCGGCGGAAGTGCGGTGAGCGACTCGCCCGCCGGCAACGGGCCGGCGAGGACTACATTGGCCGCAACCTCCGCAGGTTCGAGTAGCTGCAGCACCTCGCTCGCGTGCAGGCAAGGTGCCTCGGACGGTGTCTGCGTGAGCGCGGCGCTGTGCGCCGGCACGCTCGCAGCCTGCCCGTGGCTCTGGTCGCGGCCGTCGGCGGCGCCTGCGGCATCTGCGGGTCGATAGCGCGGCGGCAGATCCCAGGGCTCCACCAGGCGGTCGGCGCACAGGATCGACAGCCGCTCGATCAGGTTGGCGAGCTCGCGCACGTTGCCGCTCCACGGGTAGCGCGCCAATGCCTCCAGCGTCCGCGCCGAAAGCCTGAGGCGCGCACGGCCCTGTTCCGCATTGTGCGCGATGAATTCATCGACCAGGTGCGGCAGGTCTTCGATGCGCGAGCGCAGCGAGGGCATCTCGATCGGGAAGACATTGAGCCGATGGAACAGGTCCTCGCGGAACGTGCCGCGCGCGATCGCCTCTTCGAGATTGCGGTGGGTGGCAGCGATGATGCGTACATTGCAGCGCATCGGCACGTGATTGCCCACCCGCTCGAACATGCGCTCCTGCAGAACGCGCAGCAGCTTCACCTGCATGGTCGGGCTCATATCGCCGATCTCATCGAGAAACAGCGTGCCGCCTTCGGCGATCTCGAAGCGCCCCTTGCGCGCTGCGATGGCGCCGGTAAAGGAGCCCTTCTCGTGCCCGAACAGCTCGGATTCCAACAGCTCCGAGGGGATCGCGCCGCAGTTCAGCGCGACGAACGGGCGCGCGCGGCGCGGACTCAGGTCATGGACGGCGCGCGCCGCTACTTCCTTGCCGGTGCCCGACTCCCCGAGCACCAGCACCGTGCACTCGTGCGCGGCGACCTGGCGGATGAGCGCGCCGATGTTGCGGACGGCAGGCGAGCTGCCGCTGGGCAGACGCACGGCTTCCTCGCAGGAGTTGGTCGCGTTGCCGCTCATCGGCCTGGCCGAGCAGTCTTCAGCTTCCCGGTCGAGGAAGCGGTTCGCGTTCAACATCGGAAGCCGTCGGCCTTTCAACACGCGGTCGTAGGTAGGCTCGCTAGGACGGGATTATGTCGGGCGGACTGCCGCGCCACCGTGACGCGCTTCCAAGGTTTTTACAGTGTGGGCGACCGCGGCGCGCCGATGGCGTGGCAGTGGACCCCACTTGTTGTGAGGCCGGTCACGGGCGCGCAGGTCTCAGGTGCCGCGCACGGGCTGGCGGCTGCCGGCCACTAGACGCCGGTGACGACGGAAGGCGAGTTTTTCCAACAGATCTGCCACGCCTTCGCCCACCGGTGAGAAGCGCGCCTTGACGTGGCCGTCGGGGGTGACACTCGCGATGCGGCCGGGGAGCTTCAATGGTTCCGCGAGGCAGTCATGCAGGTAGATCTCTACCTGTCCCTGCGCGCCGGCCTGCGGGAGCGGGGCGCTGCTCTTCCACACCGCACCGAGTGAGTTGAAGCGCACCGGCACGACCGGCGGTCGCGGGCGGTTGCTGGCGAGCAGTTGGCCCACCAGTTCGAGGAGTAGGTTTACTTTGAGCTCGAGCCGCATCAGATCCGCGGCATGCGCCGAATCTTCGTCGGTATTGTCGCTCGGACCCAGCTGATCGAGTGCCTCGCGTGCTTGCAACAGGCGCATGTTGCGTTCGCTGTAGGCCGCCGCGGTTTCGGCATCGACCGCCCCCGCGAGCGCGCGCCAGCTGACCGGCAGCACGTCCTGAAAGGCGAGCTCTTCGTAGAGCACAATTGTATTGGCACCATCGAACATCGCAGCGTTCTCTCGCTAGCGTCTCGAACCCCGCCCGACCGTACCGACGATACGCACGCCTGTAAAGACGTGGCGCGCGGCCTGCCGCCGCCGGGCGAGGTTCGTACCTGACCTATCAAAGCTAACGGCCGCAGTAGGCAAGCACTTGAGGCCGGGTCGCGCCTGCAGGCTAGACGCCTGGCACAGCCGGCGACAGTGCGCAGCGCACAGCAGAGGAGTCGCGGGGCGCGCGCGCGGCACGGGCGCAGCGCGCGCACCGATCAAGTTTGCTGCGGTGTGGCCGCTAACCACCGAAGGGCCGGCGGCTGGCAGCGTCGCTGCACCCCCGGTGCCCGCATCGGTAGCAAAGGAACCGCAATGGTCAGTCGGAAACCGGTACTGCGTCACGGACTTCTCGCGCTGCTGCTGAGCGTGGGAGCCGGCTGCGGCTCATCGGGTTCCGATTCGCCCGCGACCCAGAGCTACCACGTGGGCGGCACGGTCGCAGGTCTTGCGGCCGGCGCGCAGCTGACCGTCATGGTCAACGGCCAGGATTCCCTCGTCATCGCGCAGAGCGGCACTTTCAACTTTGGCGCAATGCTTACCAATGGCGATCGCTACGACGTGACGGTGGACGCCAGTCCCGCCGGACAGACCTGCAGTGTCGCCGGCGGCAGCGGCACGGTGCAGGCCGCCAACGTGGCCAACATCGTCGTCACCTGCTCCGATCAGACCTTCACCCTCGGCGGCCCAGTCTCCGGGCTGAACGCCGCGGGATTGGTCTTGAAGGATGGCAGCGAGACGCTCGCCGTTAGCGCCGGCGCCACCGGCTTTGTCTTTTCCCAGCCGCTCGCGTACACCAGCAGCTTTGCGGTCGCGATCGCCACTCAGCCCCAGGGCGCCGCCTGCACGCTGCAGAATGCCGCTGGCGTCATGCCGGCCCACGCCGTGACCAACGTCGCGGTGAGCTGCAGCGATCAGCCCTTTTCACTCGGCGGGACCGTGAGCGGCCTCGGCTCTGCCGCGGGGCTGACGCTGGCCAACGGCAGCGACACGCTCGCGGTGGCCGCACAGTCGACTGCCTTTGTGTTCGCCCAACGCGTGAGCTTCGGCAGCGTCTATCAGGTCACCATACAGAGTGCTCCGGCGGGCATGCAGTGCCTGGTGACCAATGGATCGGGTGTTATGCCCGCCGGCGCCGTGACCAACGTCGGCATCGTCTGTGCGGTGAACACCTACTCGGTGGGCGGCAGGATCGCCGGACTGCTGGCGCAGGGCCTGGTCCTGGCCAACGGCACGGATACGCTGGCCGTTCCGCCGCGCACCGGTTCGTTCACCATGCCCACACAGCTTCCGGCCGGCGCACCCTACAACATACTGGTGCAGACGCAGCCCCAGGGTCGCACCTGCAGCGTGAGTGACGGCAGCGGCACCATCGGCTCCGCGCCGGTCACGAACGTGCAGATCACCTGTGCAGTGAGCGGCTACACGGTCGGTGGAGCGGTGAGCGGGCTGTCGGCGGCGGGACTGGTGCTCGTCAACGGCAGCGACTCGCTGAGTGTGCTCGCGAATGCACTGATCTTCAGCATGCCGCAGGCTGTCGCCACCGGCGCCAGCTACGATGTTGCTGTACAGGCCCACCCGATCGCGCTCAGCTGCCAGGTCACCAATGGCAGTGGGATCATGGCCAACACAGACGTCAGCGATGTCAGCGTGGCGTGCAACCCGGCGAGCGAGTCGGTGCTGTTCGACTTCAGCGCCGCGGGCTCCGGCGGCTTCACGCCGTACGGCAAGCTGCTACAGGCCTGGAGCAGCGTGCTCTACGGGGTGACCGCGTTCGGCGGTGCGCAAGGTTTCGGTAGCCTCTACGCGGTGCTGCCCGATGGCAGCGTCAGTACGCTCCATTCCTTTGCGGGCGGCACGGATGGCGCCTCTCCCTGCGGCAGCCTCATCCAGGGTGCGGACGGCAGCCTGTACGGCGTCACCGCCGCCGGCGGTGCCCACGGCAACGGCGTTGTCTATCGCATCAACACCTCGGGCGCGGAAACGGTGCTGTACAGCTTTGGTGTCGGCAGCGATGCGCAGAAACCCTATGGCAGCCTGTTGCAGGGGAGTGACGGCAATTTCTACGGCATGAGTCTCGCCGGCGGCACCAATAACCTTGGCACGGTGTTCGTCGTCACCCCAGGTGGTACTGAGACGGTGCTGCACTCCTTTGGCGCAGCGACCGATGGCAGCTCGCCCTGGGGCGCTCTCATCCAGGGGAATGACGGCAACCTCTATGGCCTCACCTCGCAGGGCGGTACCCGTGGCAGCGGCGTCATTTTCCGGATGACCCTGCAGGGCACCGAGACGGTGCTGTACTCCTTCGCCGGTGGCACCGATGCGGCCAACCCTCGGGGCAGCCTGATCCAGGCGAGCGACGGCAATTTCTACGGGCTTTCCGCTGCCGGCGGCGCGCGCGGCCAGGGCGCGGTGTTCGAGCTGACCGCCGGCGGCACCGAATCCGTGCTGGTGTCATTCGGCGCCGCCGGCGATGGCGCCAATCCCTACGGCGATCTGCTGCAGGGGAGCGATGGCAATCTGTATGCGCTGACGCTGAACGGCGGCGCGAACGGCTGCGGCGCGCTGGTGCAGATCTCGCTGGCCGGGACCGAGTCGGTACTTTACAGCTTTGCCGGCGGCAGCGACGGCGCAGCGCCCTACGGCAGCCTCAGCGAGACTCCCGACGGCACGCTCTGGGGCGTGACCTCCGCCGGTGGCAGTGGCGGCGGCGGCACACTGTTCTACCTCAACTGATCCATCGCGTGCGATCTGACGGCCGTGCCATGAAACCTACGTCCAGCGCCGCCCGCGCGCAGCGCATGCAGAGGCTCAGATGATCGTCGTGCTCTCCGAGCTGCATGGTGCGCCGCGCGTCTTCGAGGTGGACCGCCAGGGCCTGATCGATCTCGCCCGACTGATACACGAGGGAGCGGCCGTGGAGGAGCAGGCCCCCGGTGCCGAGCTGGACGCGTTTGATTTCGCCTGGGTGCGGCTGCGCCGCAGAGTCCGGCACGTGCGCCATTTCGCGACCTTCCAGGCGGCGCTGCACTTCTACCGCTGCGGCAACCACGGCCTCGAAGAAGCCGCGGCCACGCGGGTGGTGCGCGAGCTGGTCAAGGTGCGCGCGGTGGCACCCGAGCCCTGGCCGGGCGTCGCACCCGATGCGGCGCCCGCACGTGCGCAGGAGGTGGGCGTGCTCGCTCGCACCGGCCGTTTCCGCCGCTAAGGTCTGCGGCATTGCGGCCGATATATTGTTACGGGCCCGGACCTGTGCGACCAGGCGCGCCAATTAAGGTGTAACAGGCGATGCTGCAGATCATCGGCTCAGTCGTGGTTGTCGGGTGCATTCTCGGAGGCTTTGCCGCCGAGGGCGGACATATTCTCGCGCTCTGGCACCCGTTCGAGATCCTCATCATCGTCGGTTCCGCGATGGGGGCGTTCCTCATCAGCAATCCTCCCAAAGTGGTCAAGGCGGCGTTCGCCGGGGCGTTGTGCCTGCCGCGCGGGCCGCGCTACAAGCGGGAGCACTACGTGACGCTGCTGCAGCTCATGTACGAGATTCTGACCAAGATGCGGCGCGACGGTGTCATGAGCGTCGAGCGCGATCTGGAAGCGCCGCACGAAAGTGCGCTGTTCAAGAAATATCCCCATGTCCTTGCCGATAAGCACATGGTCGAGTTCATTACCGACTGTCTGCGGCTGATTGTCGGTGGCAATCTCGATCCGCAGGAGCTGGAGACGCTGCTCGAGTACGAGTTGGAAACACATCACAAAGAGGCGGCGGAACCTGCGCACGCCGTGCAGAAGGTGGCCGATGCGCTGCCGGGGTTCGGCATCGTGGCGGCAGTGCTGGGCATCGTGAACACCATGTCATCACTCGAGGGCAGCGATACCGCCACGATCGGCCACAAGGTCGGCGCGGCACTGGTCGGCACCTTTCTCGGCATTCTCGTGTCTTACGGCTTCGTCGGCCCGATCGCGGCCGCGATGGAGCATTTGGCGCACGAGGAAGGCAAGGCCTTCGAGGTGGTGAAGATGGCGCTGGTCGCGAGTGTGCGCGATTACCCGCCCTCGGTCGCGGTCGAGTTTGCCCGCAAGCTCCTCTTCAGTGAGGTGCGTCCGACCTTCGGCGATCTGGAGGCGCGCCTGAAGAATCGCGAACGGCCGGCGGCCGCGGCCGCGGCGGGCGCCACTGCCGAAGCGACGGCACGCTAGAGAGCGCCATGGCACACAAATCGGGCGAGCGCCCCATTGTCATCGTCAAGCGCTACAAGCGCGGCGGCTCGGGCCATCACGGCGGCGCCTGGAAAGTCGCGTACGCTGATTTCGTCACCGCGATGATGGCGTTCTTCCTCGTCATGTGGCTGGTCACCGCGGTATCGAAGGAGCAGCGCGCGGCGATCTTCGATTACTTCAAGAACCCCAGCATGGAGCCCGGCAAGAGCGTCAAACCGGCTCCCGGCATGGCGGGTCCCGGTGGCGCCAGTACCAGTCCCATCAATCTGCACGGTGGTCTCGATGCGCCCCGGGTCGTGCAGCTGATGGTTCAGCCCGGCATCGGCGCCCCGGTGAGCGCCGTCAAGGAATCGACGCTGACGCCGAAACTGACCGACGACCAGCAGCTCGCGCTGGCGCGACAATCGGTCGATGCCGCGGAACGCAAGCAGCTCGAATCGCTGATGGATGATCTGAAGAAGGCCATCGACAGCAGCCAGGCGCTCGCACCCTTCAAGGACCAGTTGCTGCTCGATATCACCCCGGAGGGGTTACGCATTCAGATCGTCGATCAGCAGAATCGACCGATGTTCGATATCGGCAGCGCGCATCTGAAGCCTTACACCCAAGGGATCCTCACCGAGCTGGCGAAGTATCTCAACACCGTCCCCAACCGCTTGAGTCTCACCGGGCACACTGATGCGACTCCGTACGCCGGCGGCAGCGGCCGCACCAACTGGGATCTGTCCGCAGATCGCGCCAATGCCGCGCGGCGGGCGCTGGAGGCGGCCGGGCTGTCGACCGACAAGACCGCGCGGGTGGTTGGGCTTTCGTCCTCGGTGTTGTTTGATCGCGTGGACGGGCGCGATCCGATCAATCGGCGGATCAGCATCATCGTCATGACGCACCAGGCCGAGCGCGATGCGCTCAAGACCGACACGCCCGCGAGCCTGACGGACGCCGCCTCGGATCCGCGCTCCTGAACCTTGCGCGAGACGCCGCGTTCAGCGGGCCGGGGCCGCCGCGACACACACGCGGTTACGTCCGCTGCGCTTGGCTTCGTAGAGGGCACTGTCGGCGCGCTCGATCAGGTTTTCGAGCGAATCGCCGCTTAACGAGACCGCAAGTCCGGCCGAGACTGTAACCGCTCCGGTGAGGTCTTCGCCGGCGACCGAACGCACGCGCCCTTGGGCGACGGCGGTACGGATCTGTTCGGCCACCGCAAGCGCGCCGCTGGCGGTGGCCTGCACGAACAGGATCGCAAATTCCTCGCCGCCCATGCGCGCCACCAAGTCGCGCCCCTTGATGTTGGCTTGCAGCACGTGCGCGACCGCGCGCAACACCTTGTCGCCGAAAAGATGGCCGTAGGTGTCGTTCACGCCCTTGAAGTGATCGATATCGATCAGCAGCAAGGCAGCGTTCGCCATGCCGGCAGTCTCGTGCGCCAGCTCGCCCACGGCACGCTCAAAGGCGCGGCGATTCTTCAGGCCGGTGAGCGGATCGAGCAGCGCTTCGCTCTGCGCGCGCTCGAGCGCATTGCGCAGTTCACCGACTTCCTGGGCGCGCACATCGAGCTTTTCCACCACTGCCTGCGTCAACACCTGCATGCGTTGACTCTCGGAGAGCAGTTCCGAGACGACCGCGCGAACTCCCTCGAGGCTGCTGGGCGCGGCCAGCCGCTGCTGGGTCGCTTCCAGAGAGCGCTCGAACTGTCCGGTCTGGTCACTTGCCTGGGCGGTGAGCTGAAACGCTTCCTCGAGCAGCGTGCGCAGCCGTTCCTGCAGCTGCTGAATGGTCTGCATGTCGCGCGCCACGATATGGCGCGCATAGAGTTCGTGTGCCTCATCGTCGGTCAGGGGAGATTGGGCTTCGAGCCGTCGGGTGAGCTCGCGGCTCAGTTCGGCGTTGAGTCCCGCGAGGTGCTCGTACCATAGGGTGAAGCTGACCGGATGGAAACCGGACTTCTGCTGCGCCATGAGAGGCAGCGTCAGGCGCAGGAGTTCTGCGCTGCTTTCCCGGGATTCGCTGTAGCGCATGGATGAGGCCCCAGGGAGGAGGTTGTTGGCCTACTAGCGGCGATCGCTGCCTATCGGTTCCTGGACGGACGTTAACATATTCTTAAGCTTGGCTTGAGCGAATCCCTGGCCGCCAGGATCTCCTGCGCTCGAACGGCACGGCTCGCCCGCGCACCGGGCAGAAGAAGATACCGGGCAGAAGAAGATACCGGGCAGAAGAAGATAAGGTCACGACCGGCAGCAAAGGCCAGGCCTCCTCATTGTGGAGCCGGCCTGGAGGGTGAGGCTAGCTGGTGGGAATTGGCAGCCGCAGCTGCCGATAGATCCGATCGCGGTGGGCGAGCAGCATCTGCAGGTCGTGGGGCGAAACGTTTTGCGGCGTCCAGCGGAACAAATCCCGCCAACGCGCGGACATGGGACAGTTCCGCTCCGGCAACGGCTCGATCAGAGCCGCGAAAGCGGCCCAGGCAAGATCGAGCGCGCTCAGGCGATCGCCAAACAGGAATCCCTTGCCGTAGCTAAGCTGGTGACGCAGCCGTTCGACGAACACGGCAATAATCTCTTCGCAGCGCCGCTGCGGATCAAGGCCGTTCGACCCGCCATACTTGAACTTGAGGTAGAGGCCGATCTGCTGATCGCGCGACTGACTCCCTGGTGAGATGAGACGCCCAATCATCTGCAGGCGACGATTCCAGCCGAAACCCCCTTCGCCGCACAGCTCGGCGATCAGGCCGATCATCAGCGCCCGCGAGGGGGAGTCAGGCGGCAGCAAGGAAACTTCGGGCGCCAATCGCTCAGCAGCATACAGCTGCTCAAGCCAGCTGCTGCGTGGCGACTCAGGGCCGATCAACAGGACCGGAACACTGTCTTGTCCGCTTAATGCGCGCAGCGCGTTGTAAGAGCCCTCGGGATCGCGACCGTCGACGCGCTTATAGTCGATGCGCTTGGTGTCAAAGAGCGCGCGGCACAACTCGGACCAGGGCGAGGGAACCCCGAAGCGGGCGAGAATCAGGCGCACTCCTGCGGTGTTGACGGCTTCCTGTAGTGTGAGCCAATCGTCCTCGCGCGCTTGAGCTTCGGCAGCGTCCATGCGGGCGGCATTATAAGGATAAAGTTGGCCAGAGTTCGCACCGTTGCAGTCACCTATTCCGCTGGATCGGCGCGGAGCAGGACAGCGCTAGCTGCGCGGGGACTGCGCGGCACGCCGCTAGCGCCGTGCGGCTGCTCGTGCGGCCTCTTCGAGCCCCTTGACAACCTGCAGATACGGTCGCGGCCCGTGGCTCACGCGCGCGATGCCGTGCTCGGCCAGTGTCTGTAAGGCCGGTGTGCCTTCGGCGACCATGATGTTAAGCGGCAGCGGCGAGGCGTTCGCGAGCCGCGCCATCAGGCGCAGGTCCGTCAGCCCGGGCGCGAACAGACCCTCTGCGCCGGCGTCCGCATAGCCGCGCGCCCGCTCGAGTGCGGCTGCTACCATGCCGGCGTCGTGTTCGCCAGCCGGGCGCTGGAAAAACACATCTGTGCGCGCGTTGATGAAGAACGGCAGCGCCTGACCGGCATCACGCGCAGCCCGGATGCGCGCGATCTGGTCGGTGAGGTCGCGTAAACGGCCATCGGCGGGAACGCTGTCCTCGATGTTGCAGCCCACCGCACCGGCTGCGATTGCCAGCCGGATCGTGGTCGCGACCGCATCGATCGTGCCCCCATAGCCGCTCTCCAGATCGACCGTGACGGGTAGTTCGGTGACGGCGACGATGCGTTGCAGGGTTGCGATCGTGACCTCGAGCGGCAGGCGCTCACCGTCAGCGGAGCCGTGCGCATGCGCCAGCGACCAGCTGCTCGTGGCGATCGCCTTGGCGCCTCCTGCAGCGACCGCCTTGGCACTGCCTGCGTCCCAGACATTAAAGAGAACCAGCGGCTGACCTGGAATATGCAGAGCCCTGAACTGAGCGGCTTTGGATCCTTGTTCCGACATGGCTACCTACTCGTTGCTTCAAGGTGAGTGGAGCACTTTGTTCTGCGGGCTGCTGTCACATTCTTTAGCGAGTGCGTCCTGCTGCGACGCCGCGCTGCTGCAAATCACGCAATGGTCATCCCCTCGGAGGCAGGCGCCCCCAAGGCGGTGATTCGCACTTACAATCTCAGCCCCGGACTGGGGCAGGGCGCTCTCGATGTCGAACTTTGCCACCGAGCTTCTGCTGAAGACGGACACGCTCGAGCTGCGCGATGTGCTGTGCGCAGGAACGTGCCGACATCGCGGCGCAGAGGAGTGCGCGCAGACGACCTGCCTGGTATTTCCCTATCGTGGCGTGTATGTGCGCCACGTGGGTCGCAGCGATGTCGTGGCCGAGGCCAATCAGGTCCTGTTCTTCAACCACGGCGAGAGTTACCGGATCAGTCATCCAGTTCACGGCGGCGATGCCTGTCTCTCCCTGAAGATCCAGGAGAGCCAGCTGCAGGAGCTCGCGCCGCGGCAGTATGTCGTCGGTGAATCCGCCGGTCTCTTTCGCCGGCAGCGGCTGCGCATTGATGCCCGTACACAAGCGCTGGTGGCACTGCTGCGGCACAGTCTCAAGCATGGGCTTGCCGAGCCGCTTGCGAGCGAGAACCGGCTGCTGACGCTGGTACGGCGCTCCCTGGGTGTCTCGACCGCTCACGTCGCCCGCGGCAGCGTCGGCCGACAGAAGCTGGTTGATCGCGCCAAGCTGGTGCTGACTTCGGACCTGGGGCGCCGCTGGACGCTCGCAGAGATCGCGGCCGAAGTGGGTGTCTCTCCCGTCTATCTCACGCAGGTGTTCCAGTTGGTCGAAGCAATGCCACTGTATCGCTACCAGTTGCGCTTGCGTCTCGCTCGAGCGCTGCATCTTCTGGAGCGTTGTCAGGATCTGGCGGCTCTCAGTCTGGAACTGGGATTTTCCAGTCACAGCCATTTCAGTAGTGCCTTCCGGCAGGTGTACGGGCACACGCCGGTCGCTTTCAAGCGCTCGCTGTCAGCGCGGTGATCGCTGCGGCAGGGGATGGTCGAGCCCTTGGGGCGAACGGTGGCGCTGTCAGGCCGCGGCGTGGCGGCGAGCACCTCCCTAAAGAGAGGTGTCCGCAGACAGGGCCCACGTTGGACAATGCTCGCCGCCGCGAGGGTGTGATCTAACCTGCAGCGCGGAACGGCACTCTTGGAGGTTGCTATGGCAAAAATGCGCGCGATGGTTGCGACGGGTCCAGGCCAGGGGTTGCGGCTCGAGGAGCGGGAAATTCCCCAGCCCGGCGCCAATGAAGTTCGCATCCGCGTGCAGGCCTGCGGTGTCTGTCACAGCGACGCGCTCACCGTCGAGGGCCATATGCCGGGCCTCAAGTTTCCGCGCGTACCGGGCCATGAGGTCATCGGTCTGATCGATGCTGTTGGACCCCAGGTCGCAGGCTGGCAGAGCGGAACCCGGGTGGGCGTGGGCTGGTTCAGTGGCTCCTGCGGCTACTGCAACAACTGCCGCCACGGCAACGCGTTTGCGTGCGAGAACATCCAGGGCGCGACCGGGGTCAGCCGTGATGGTGGCTACGCAACGCACATGCTGGCGCACGTCGCGGCGCTGGCGCGCGTGCCCCGCGAACTCGACTCCGTGGCCGCCGCGCCTTTGCTGTGTGCCGGCCTCACGACCTTCAACGCGCTGCGACATTGCGGGGCGCGCGCCGGAGAGCTCGTGGCGATCCATGGCGTCGGCGGTCTTGGCCACCTCGGTATCCAGTTTGCCGCGCGCCTGGGATTCCGTGTGGCCGCAATCAATCGTGGGCGCGACAAGGAGCAACTCGCGCGTTCGCTGGGAGCGCACGAGTACATCGACAGTAGCGAGGGCGATCCCGCGGCGGCGCTGACTGCGCTCGGCGGGGCGCGTGCGATTCTGGCCACCGTAACCAATGCCGGCGCCATGCAGTCGGTCGCCGGCGGGCTCGGGGTCAACGGCATGCTGATGGTGATCGGCGCTGTCGGTGCGCTCACCGTCGACTCACTCGAACTTCTGCGCAAGCGAGCCTCGGTGAAGGGCTGGTATTCGGGTATCGGCATCGATTCCGAAGACACGTTGGCCTTCAGCCAGGCGCACGGCATTGCCTCCATGAATGAGATTTTTCCCCTCGAGCAGGCTCAGGCGGGATACGACCGCATGATGAGTGGCAAGGCCCGCTTCCGTGTGGTTCTCAAGGTCGAATGAGAAAGTGCGCGGCGCTCGCGGCGGTAATGCCAGGAGCAGACCCCGACGGAGCGGAAATGCGCGGCATCATAATGCTTTAGATTTTAGGCACTTAGTACTCCACGCGCGGCCGCCGACCCCTAAACGATAAGAAAATCTTACTTCAGTGATCTAAATTTCTGCCTTTAGCGAAACCTGCGAACTTGGCACGATCCTCTGCCAACGAGCCCCTGCAGGATAAGGAGACCACCATGGCGACGCGGATGCCCGGCCGAAACTTCCTGTTCGTTCCTGGACCCACCAATGTTCCGGATCGGGTGCAGCGCGCCATGGTCGTCGCGATGGAGGATCACCGCTCCTCCAAGTTCCCGGAGCTTTCGCTGAGCGTCCTCAACGATCTCAAAAAGGTCTTCAAGACGCAGAGCGGCCAGGTGTTCGTCTTCCCGTCCTCCGGCACTGGCGCGTGGGAAGCCTCCCTCACCAACACACTGTCGCCCGGTGACCGGGTGCTCGCCTCGCGCTTCGGGCAGTTCAGTCACCTGTGGGTTGATATGGCGCAGCGCCTCGGTTACGACGTCGAGGTGCTGGATGTCGAATGGGGTGAGGGCGTGCCGTTGGAACGGTACGAGCAGCTGTTGCGGGCCGACAAGGGCCATCAGATCAAGGCGGTCCTCGCCTGCCACAACGAGACCGCCACCGGGGTGACGAGCGACATCGCCGGCGTGCGTCGCATCCTTGACGACCTGCGCCACCCCGCGTTGCTGTACGTGGATACGGTGAGTTCGCTCGCCAGCATCGACTTTCGCATGGACGAGTGGGGTGTGGACCTTGCCGTCAGCGGATCGCAAAAGGGACTCATGCTGCCCGCAGGTCTCGGCATTCTCGCCGTGAGCGAGAAAGCCCTGAAGGCCATGGCAGGCGCCAAATCGAAGCGCTGTTACTTCGATCTGGCGGACATGATCAAGGCCAACGCCACCGGCTACTTTCCCTACACCCCGTCACTGCCGATGCTTTACGGCCTGCGCGAATCGCTCAACCTCATCTTCGAGGAGGGCCTCGAGGCCATCTTCTTCCGCCATCATTACCTGGCAGCGGGCGTGCGCGCCGCCGTGACCGAGGGCTGGAATTTGCAGCTGTGCGCGCGCGCGCCGAAGTGGTACTCGGACACCGTCAGCGCCATCATGGTGCCCGAAGGCATCAACGGGGCGCATGTGATCGACGTGGCGTTCCGCCGCTACAACCTGGCGCTTGGCGCCGGGCTGGCCAAGGTGGCCGGCAAGCTGTTTCGCATCGGGCACCTCGGTGACCTCAACGAGCTGATGCTGATGGGTGCGCTGGCGGGCGCCGAGATGGCCATGCTGGACGTCGGCGTCAAAGTGACGCCCGGGAGCGGCGTCGCTGCCGCCTCCAATTACTGGCGTACGCACGACCCGATTCCGAAAAAGAAGGTCAGTCAGGAGCAGCAGTTCTACGCGGCTCACTCGACTGGTTCCATTCACAGTTGAGGCGTCCGCGGCGGGGCGCCCGGGCACGCGGCGGAGCAGACGTAACGGCACTGCGACATGAAACACCACATCGTATTTCTCGATCGCTCGACGCTGCAGGCCAATGTGCGGCGACCGCGCTTCGAACACACTTATCAGGAACACCCGGTGTCATCCGTGGCCGAGCTGCCGCAGCGACTGCAGGGGGCCACGGTGGCGATTACCAACAAGGTGCCGTTGCGAGCCGAGACGTTGCGGCAGCTGCCGCAGCTGCAGCTGATCGCCATCGCTGCGACCGGGTACGACGTCGTCGACGTGGCCTACTGCAAGGCCAACAACATCGCGGTCGCTAACATCCGCAATTACGCGGTGCATACCGTGCCGGAACACGCCTTCACTCTGATCACGGCGTTGCGACGCAATCTGCTGGCCTATCGCCGTGATGTGGAGCAGGGTCGCTGGCAGCAGGTGGATCAGTTCTGTTTCTTCGATCACCCGATCCGCGACCTGCACGGCTCCACGCTCGGCATCGTGGGCGAGGGGGCGCTCGGACAGGCGACGGCGCAGGTGGGCCGTGGCTTCGGCATGCAGGTGCTGTTCGCCGACCACGAGCCGCCCAAGGCACCCCACGTCACTTTCACGCCGTTCGCGCAGGTGCTGGCGGAAAGCGACGTGATTTCCCTGCACGTGCCGCTCAGTGCCGGCACGCGCAATATGATCGGCATCAATGAGCTGCGCAGCATGAAACGCAGCGCCATTCTCATCAATACCGCGCGCGGCGGCCTGGTGGACGAGCAGGCGTTGGTGAGAGCCCTGCAGGAGGGGCTGATCGCCGGTGCCGGTTTCGATGTTCTGACCAACGAGCCGCCGAAAGAAGGTAATCCGCTGCTGGAGCTGCGCTTGCCTAATTTCATCCTCACCCCGCACATTGCCTGGGCGAGCGAGGGGGCGATGCAATTCCTGGCAGATCAGCTGATCGATAATGTCGAGGGCTTCGTGGCCGGCACCCCGCAGCACCTCGTGACTTGAGCCGGCAGGTCAGGGCGGCGCGCTGTCGCGCGCTCTCACGCGCCCGCGTCGGCGCGCACGTTGATGGAATTCACCACGCTGTTGACGCCGCGCACGCCACGGGCGGTGACCTCAGCCGCATCCTTCTGACTGGGCGTGCGTACCTCGCCGCTCAGATAGACAACCTGGTTCACGGTCCGCACGTGGACCAAGCCTGGCGGGTGCAGTTGCGGATTGCGCTCCAGGTGGGTTTCGACATCTTCACTGATCTTGGCGTCCGCCAGGCAGGCGGAATCGGTGCACTGCGTGGGCTCGTTGTGGGTGTAGGTCGCGCAGCCGCACAACAGCGCGAGTGCTGCCGAGCACATGAGCGTGGCCGCCAGAAATGAGCTTCTCATCGGTTGACTCCTCGCGTTGTCCGTGCAGGCGCTCCCTGCGCCCGTGATTGCAGCATGACCCTTCTGCACAGCGCCGCAGTCGGGATGCCGCTGCTTCGCGCGTCGGTGCGTTCCGACAGTGGCCATCAGGGCTCCCGCCTGCGCTCGCCACCGTCTCCGGCGCCGCACCGTTCGTGCTGGCGTTGTCAAGTCTCACGCGCCGCCGCGGATGTCGCAGCCATATGTCAGATGCGGATGAGGTCTGCAGGCGCGCACAGATTGCAGTCGTGTGGCGCCGCCGCGCCGTGTGATGCGGGTCGCATCAAGTTGGCGCGACCGCGGTAGTCTCGCAGGCTCTGTCTGCAACTGCGGTCACACGGTCGGTGCCTGGTCTGCGGACGAGATCTCACTTAGCGGGAGGAGTGCTCACTATGTCTAATCCGTATGACACGGTATCCGAGCGCGTCTCGGTTCTGGGTCCCACGCTGCATTTCAAAGGCGATCTGCACGCTGACGAAGAGCTGCTGATCAAAGGTCGTATCGAAGGTTCGATCACTCATTCACAGCGCATCACGGTGTGCGCCGAAGGCACGGTGACTGCCAACGTGCGTGCGCAGGTGATCGTGATCGAAGGAACCCTCAACGGCGACCTGCAGGCGGAAAAATCAGTGATGGTGCGCGAGACCGCCAAGCTGCGCGGCAATATCAGCGCGCCGAGCGTCAGCATCGTCGAGGGCGCGCACTTTACCGGTGGCGTCGACATGGAAAAGAAGTCCGCGGCGGTCGAGTCCGCGGCCAACGCCAATCGCACCGCGAAAAGCGCCACCAGCGGCAAGTAGTCACGGGAGGATCTGCAGATGCTTTATGGAAACGCGAGTGTCGATCGCGGCCCGGTGACTGAGCGTCACGCGGCCGCAGAGACCGGTGCCAGTCACCGGTCGGAGGAGAACGAGACCCAGGGAATTCCCGTGCTCGGGAAGACTCTGCTGTTCCGCGGTGAGTTGACTGCTGAGGAAGACGTCATTCTGCAGGGCCGGGTGGAGGGCTCAATCCGCCATGCCCGCAGCCTCATCATCGGTACCGACGGCTCGGTACTCGGCGATGTCTATGCCAATCATTTGACCGTCGAGGGATTAGTCGAGGGCGATCTGCACTGTAGCGAAGCGGTGCTGGTGCGCGCGACTGCCCAGGTGCGCGGCAACATTTTTGCACCGCGCGTGGGCATCATGGAAGGCGCGGTGTTCAACGGGCGCGTCGAGATGGATGCGAATGCGGCAGGGCAGGCTGGCCGTCAGGGCGCAAAGCCGGCAGCAGGCAAACCCGCTGCCGCACCCCCGGTCAACACCCGTCCCAACCCCGTGGCGGCGGCGCGCAGCGCGGCGACTGCCCCTTCGGGCGCTGGCGGCGGTGCGGTGAGTGGCCCCAGCCCGCTGGTCGCAGCGGCAGTCGATCAGATGCTCGGGTCCGCGAAGAAATAACCGCTGCCACGACCGGCCGCGCCTGCGGCCGGTCGTCAGCCGCGATCCAGCAACGCATCAGCGCTCCCGCGGGATCACGCGGGGCAGGTCAGGCCGGACTGCGCGGCAAAGCGCGGCCGCGACGCAATCTGCGAAATCCGCTCGTGCGCGACCATGTCCTGCAGCGCGTTTTGCAGCAGTTCGTCCACCGTGACTGCGCGCGCCGGATGGAAAGGCGCGACGCCGATCCGCAGCGGCGGCAGATTCAGTCGGGCGTCGGCGCCATCCGCGGCACGCGCCAGCGCCTGCCGCGTGGCATACGTGGGGTCGAGTGTGAGCGCAGCGAATTCCGTCATGCTGAGGCGGCCGAGCACCTCGTAGACGCCATAGCTCGGGAACAAATCACGCAGAAAGTTGCCTAGCTGGCGTACCAGCACGTCGTCGATGTGGAGCGCGTCCGGGTGCGCACCGTCGATCGCGAGATAGGTCAGATAGGCGCGCTGCCCGTCACGGGCGGCGAGATCCAGCAGCCGTGTGCCGGTCTGCATGAAGCCGCGCCGGTTGCACAGGCCGCTGAGCTCATCGTTCAGCGCCGCCGCACGCAGCGACTCCACCACCGCGGAGAGCGTGCGCAGTTGCAGACGTACCCGCTGTCCCTTGGTGAGACCTTTGACGCGGATGAAGTCCGCGAGCAGCCGTGCGATACGCGCATCATCACCGGCGAGCACGGCGGCGCGCAGCTGACTGGCCAGATCCAGGCCGCGAACGATCGCGGCGCTCTCGCTTCCCGTGGATGCAACTGCTGATAGTGCCATCGTATGACGCTCCTCACGCTGCGAAAGGGCGCGGCGAGCATAGGCGCTGTCTCAAGGGATGCCGCGCAGGTCGATGGCGCAGCCGTTCGTCGGCAGTCGGCGCTGACGCCTGTCGGCTCAGTCCTACCCGTAGCCCGGGTCCTACAGCGACTCGGGCCGCTGCCCGACCGCGCTCGGGGCGCACGGCCCGCTACTCTCGCGGCAGCGGCAGAGTCCCTAGAACAGTGGAGGAGTTAGCTATGAGCAGCGCGCGTAACGGTCCGGCAGCCGATGCACAGACCCTCAAGCAGGCAGCCCGCGAAGCGGCACAGCGGGCGCAGGCGAGCGGTAACACCGAAGTCGAAAACCTCATCGCCGACGTCGAGGCGCTGATCGATCGTCTCGGCACGCCCACCGATCCGGGCATCGCCAGCATGTGTACGCGGGTCGCTGAGGCACTCGTCAGCGCGCGGCGCTCACTCAATGTGCGCGCCGGGCGGGTGCAGCGGCAGGCACGTGAGGCGCTGAGTGCGGGCGATACCTATGTCCACGACCAACCGTGGCAGGCGATCGGCGCGGCCGCGGTCGCCGGATTGGTTCTGGGACTTCTGGTGTATCGGCGCTGAAGCGGGTGATGCGCGGAGTCTGTGAGCATGGCTTTACCCCAGGGCGCCGCTGCCTCGCAGCTGTCTGAGGTCATCATGCGGCGCAAGCGCGCGCCCGCCAACATCGATGGCGCCGCGGTAACCCGCCGGCGCGGCGGCTGAGCGCGGCGCGGTGTTGCGCCTGCTCAACGAAGCGCCGCCCCCCGCGCTGCCGTGCACTCGGCGCTACCGCCGTCGCTACCTCCTGGCGGCCGGACTCGCAGCGGAGTCGGCGCAGCGGGAGTTGCGCCAGCATCCTCAGGAGGAACCCGGGCATGCCGACCGACTCGCCGCGCGCGGCCAGCGCACCTGACACGCTCAAGTTCACTCGCTGCGCCAGGTTGCGCGTCAGCTGCCCATGAACGTGTCGCGATCACGGTATGATCGCGGCACCGATGAGTTCCGTTGCCCGTCAGATCATAGTAGTCACCCTGCTGCTCGTGGCAGTGGTGGGGCTATTCGTCGCCGCGCAGTCCGGGCAGCGGCGTCTGGAGGCCGCCAACCGACACGTCGAGATCGGTGCGGCACGGCAAGGGGCCTTGGCGGAATTCTGGCAGCTGGTGCGACAGGCCGAGAGCAGCCAGCGCGGATACATTCTGTTGGACAATCCGAACTATCTCGAGCCATTTCACGAAGCAGCCGGCAACCTGCCGCAGGCGGAAGCGCGCCTCGACACGGCGTTCGCCAGTGCGGCGGCGCCGGTGCGCGGCGACCTCGCCGAGATCAAGTCGCTGAGTGAAGCGAAATTCGCCGAGATGCGCGCATCCATCGAACTGTATCGCACGCGCGGCAAGGCGGCTGCCATTGATCTCATCCGCAGCAACGCCGGCGACCACCTGATGAGTCAGATCGACGCCCGCGTGCGCCGCATCGAGAAGGCCGAGACCGACGATCTGCTGGAATACAGTCGCTCGTCGCAAACCAAGCGCTGGGTCAGCCTCACCACCACCAGCGCCGCGCTGCTGGCCAGCGTGGGACTCGCGTTGCTGCTCAGCCGGCTGGCCGTGCGGCAGTTGCGCTCGCGGGACCGCGAGGCAGCGGAGCAAGCAGAGCGGCGCACCGAGCTCGAGCGCCTGGTGGAACAGCGCACCCAGGAGCTGTCAGAGCTGTCGACGCATCTGCAGTCGGTAGCCGAGCAGGAGAAATCCGCTCTGTCGCGCGAGCTGCACGATGAGCTCGGCGGCCTGTTGGTCGCCGCGCGGATGGATGTCTCCTGGATCGAGGAGCGTCTGCGCAGTGAAGACCCGGAGATACTCGCCCATTTCCGCCGGCTGCACGAGGCGCTGCAGGCGGGCGTCGATGTCAAACGGCGCGTGGTGGAGAATCTGCGGCCGTCGCTGCTGGATAATCTCGGGCTGTTTCCGGCGCTGCGCTGGCAGGTCGCCGACAGCTGTGGGCGCGCTGGACTCAGGTGCATCGAACGCTACCCCGATGAGGAGCTGCTGCTGACCCCGGATGCCTCCATCGCGGTGTTCCGGATCGTGCAGGAGGCACTTACCAATATCCTCAAGCATGCGCGTGCCAAGACAATCGAGATCATCATCGAGACCACGCCGCGTTGGCTGGTGGTGCGCATCTGCGATGATGGGGTCGGCCTGCCGGCCGAGCGGCTGCACGCGCTGCGCTCGCATGGACTTGCCGCCATGCGCCACCGCGTCACCGGGCTCGGCGGCCAGTTACAGGCGCAACGTCCCGCCTTAGGCGGCACGCAGATCGAAGTACGCCTGCCGCTCGAGCAGGTGCTGGCGGCGCAGACTGCCCTGACCGCCTGACGCGGCGCTCAGTGAGCGTCGTTGCGCCCGCGCTCCTGGGCGAATCCGTGCAGCAGATCTGGCAGGCGGAAATAGTCGCGCGATTTGTCCAGAAACGCCTCGACACCAAAGGTTTCCGCCTCGCGGCGGTACTCGGGCAGGCCGAAGTTGGTCAGGATAATGATCTTCGGCCGCTGTTTGTCGGAGCGCTTCAGTGCGCGCAGCACCCCAAAACCGGAGCCGCCGCGCAGGTGCAGGTCGAGAATCAACACGTCCGGCATGCCGGCGGCGATGCGTGACACCGCCGCGGCCTCGGTATCGACAGTGTCAATGAGCTCGACATCCGGCAGGCGCCTGATCAGCTCCGCGAGCCGCGCCGCCAGCAGCGAGGAGTCCTCGACCAGCAGCACGCGCAAATTAGGATTATCGGCCATAAGACTTGTCAATGTGGGCCCGCAAAGCCTCCCGAGGCAA
>DATHMN010000070.1:0-6144 GCA_035487135.1 Steroidobacteraceae bacterium
GCCAGCTTGATCAGGGTCTGGTTAGCACAGTCCCAATCGACCAGATCCTCGAGGAACGCGTTCACGTATGCCGCGCGCCGGTTCTGAAAATCAAGATAGTAAGCGTGTTCCCACAGATCCAGCGCCAGGAGCGCCACATCACCGCGCACCAGCGGTGTGCTGGCATTAGCGGTCGCTACAATCTCCAGCGTTTCGTCACGCCATACCAGCCAGATCCAGCCGCTGCCGAAATGGTTGTGCGCGATTTCCCTGAACTCCTGTGCGAAGCGCTCGAAGGAGCCAAAGCGTATGCGAATCTGTTCGGCGACGGGACCGTGAGCGCTGCCGCCGCCGCGCGAACGCATCGAGCGCCAATACAGATTGTGATTCCACACCTCAGCGGCCCAGCGAAACACCGCGTGCTGGGCGGGATTGCCCTCGGTGGCGCGGATGAGCTCCTCCAGCGACAGATCCGCAAGCGCCGTATCGCGGATCAGCAGCCGCAGCCGGTCGTAGCACACGCGCTGGTGGCGCAGAAAGTGAAAAACGAGCGAGTCCCGCGACATGGCGGGCTCGAGGTCCGAAAAGTTGTACGGCATCGCGGGCGACTCGATGTTCATGCGGCATCCTTCCGGCAGATTCGAATCAGGTAGGAGTGGGACCGAACACCCGTGCCGCGGTTCCATCGCAGCAGAGTTCTTGACAGATCTTGCGCGCGCTGCTGCAGGCGCGAGATTTGCTACGAAGTGATGACAGGGCTCGCGCACGGGCGCGGCGCGTGGCGTCAAAACCTCAGGCCGGCGCACCCTGCAGTGCCTGGGCGAGATCCAGCAGCAGATCATCGACATCCTCAAGGCCAATGGACAGCCGTACGGTGCCGGGGGTGATCGCAGAAATCCTTTGCTGCTCCGCGCTCAGCTCCCGGCTCGCCATCATCTGCGCCGTGACCAGAAGTGACTCGGTGGAGCCGAGGCTGACCGCGAGCGCAAACAGCTCGAGGTGATCGGCAAGGTGTCGCGCCGCCGCCGCACCGCCCTTGAGGTCGAACGTGACGATGGTGCCGAAGTCCTGCATCTGCTGCGCCGCGAGTGCGTGCTGCGGGTGCGTCGGCAGCCCCGGGTAGTGCACGCGCGCCACCGCCGCATGCTGGGACAGGTACTGCGCGATGCGCCCGGCGCTCGCGCATTGCGCCTGGTAGCGCGTGAAGTAGGTCTTCAGGCCCCGCAGGATCAGATACGCGGCGTGCGGATCGAGAGCGCCGCCGAGCGCACCAAAGTCCGTGCGTAAGGCACGTATGAGCTCCGTCGGGCCGATCACCGCACCGCCCATCACATCCCCGGTGCCCGAGGCGTACTTGGTGAGACTGTGGATAAACACGTCCACCTCATAACCGCCGTGCTGATGAAAGCCGGCAAAGGTGTTGTCCATGACACTGAGCGCGCCGGCCGCACGTGCCAGCCGGGTCAGCGCGGCGACATCGGCGATCTTGGTCACCGGATTGGTAGGGCTTTCAAAGAACACGAGGCGCGTTGCCTGGGCCGCGAGTGCGCGCTCGACGCCGGCGAGATCCTCGATGGACAGCATCTGGTGCGTAACGCCAAAGCGTCCGAGCAAACGCCGGATGAGATACCGCGTCGGGTTGTAGGTCTCCACGAAGCACAGGATGTGATCGCCCTGCTTGGTAAGCGCGAGCAGCGTCTGGGCAATGGCGCCGACGCCCGTCGCCGTGACCAGGCAGTCGGGGCGTCCCTGCAGTTCGGCAAGCAGCAGTTCGAGTTGGCGGGTGGTGGGGTTGGAGGTGCGCGTATAGAAAAATCCCGGCCGCTCGCCGCGCAGGTAGCGTTCGGTCTCCTCGAGCGTGTCGAACTCGAATTTGACGGACTGGTAAATCGGCGCCACCAGCGAGCGGTTGCCGGGCGGCAACTCGACCTCCGGCGGATGATTGACACGAGTCGGTTTCTTCATAGTCAGGAACTCCCGCGCAGGCGCGCGGCGAACGCGTTGAGCCGCCGCGCCGCCTCATCGAGCGTCGCGTCCTGCTTGGCTATACACAGGCGCACGAAGGACAGCGGCTGCGGCGTCTCGTAGAACGGCGACAGCGGAATGCTCGCCACGCGCGCCTCGCTGAGCAGACGCTCGGCGAAGGCGATATCGTCGGGGGCTGCAAAGGCGCTGAAGTCCAGCAACTGGAAATAGGTCCCCTGCGCGGGCGGCAGCACGAATCCGGAGCCGGTCAACGCCGTGCGCAGCCGATCGCGCTTGTCCTGGAAGAACGTCGCCAACCCGCGCCCGCCATCGGGATGCTCGGTGAGATAGGTGGCGATGGCGTGCTGCAGCGGGTGCGAGATGCTGAAGGTGTTGAACTGGTGCACCTTGCGCAACTCGCGCGTCAGCGCCGGAGGCGCGACACAGTAGCCAACGCGCAGACCGGTGGCGTGCAGGGTCTTACCGAAGGAAAACACGGCGAAGCTGCGCGCGGCGAGCTGCGGGTGAGTGAGCACCGAGTGATGCTGTGCGCCATCGAAGACCACGTGTTCATACACCTCGTCGGAAAGCACGAGTGCGTCGTGGTCATGGATCAGTGCCGCCAACGCGTCCAGATCTGCGGCGCTGGCGGTGGTGCAGGCCGGATTGTGCGGGCTGTTGAAGAGCACGAGCCGCGTGCGCGCACTCATGAGGCTGCGCACCCGCTCCCAGTCGTAGCGAAAACCCGGCTGTGTGAGCGGCACGCGCAGACAGCGGCCGCCGGCGAGCCGCACGGCCGGCTCATACGAGTCGTAAGCCGGGTCGAATGCGATTACCTCGTCGCCCGCACCGACGGCGGCCTGGATGGCGGAAAAAATCGCCTCAGTGGCACCGAGCGTGACGGTGATCTCGCTCTCCGGATTGGTGTTGACGCCGTAGTAGCGCTGCAGTTTCTCGGCGATTCGCGCCCGTAGCAGCGGTAAGCCTTCCATCGGCGCGTACTGGTTGTGGCCGGCGCGCATCGCCGCAGCCACGAGTTCAGTCAGGCGCGGGTCAATGTCGTAGTCCGGGAAGCCCTGCCCGAGGTTCAGGGCATCCAGTTCACGCGCGCGCCGCGACATGATCGTGAAGATGGTCGTGCCCACCTCCGGCAGCTTGCCGGGCCGACCGCGGCCGTCAGAAGCGCTCATCAGCCGCCGCCAGTGCCGCGCCGATCACACCGGCCTGGTTGGCGAAGTGCGCGGCCCGCAGTTCGGCCTGCGAACGCAGCAGGGGAGCAAACTCGGCAAAGCGCTCGCTCACCGCGCCCCCGAGAATGAATACATCCGGCCAGAAAAGCCGATGCATCGCCGCCAGATACTCGTTGACGCGCTCGACCCAGGCCGGAAAGTCCAGCTGCTCGAGCGTGCGCGCCTGCGCCGAGGCGCGCTTCTCAGCATCCACACCGTGCAGCTCCAGGTGACCGAGCTCGGTATTGGGAAAGAGCTGCCCACCGATAAACAATGCTGTGCCAATGCCGGTGCCGAAGGTCAGCATGATCACCGTACCGGTGCAGTCGCGACCCGCACCCCAGCGCATCTCCGCGAGACCGGCCGCGTCGGCGTCGTTGAGAAAGAGCACGGGACGGGCGAGTTCCCGCGCCGCCAGCGCCGCCGCAGCGGCACCGATCCACGCCTTATCGATGTTGGCCGCGGTGTGCGTGACGCCGTTCTGAACGACGCTCGGAAAGGCAATGCCGACGCGCGGCTGCGTCCCGGGCAGGCGGCTCGCCAGCTCCCTGATTACCCCCAAAAGCGCGGCCGGCGTCGCCGGCTGCGGCGTGGGCAACGCCATCAGCTCCCCACTCAGGCGGCCGGCACCAACGTCGACTCGTCCGGCCTTGACTGACGATCCGCCTACATCGATGCCGAGCACTGCGCGCGTCATGCTTCACTCACAGGTTGGCCGCGGCCGCGAGCTGCAGGTCGCGTACGCGGCGTTTCTCGCGGTAACGCATCCACACCGTCGAGATCGCGATTCCGGTCGCCACCAGCAGCACCATGATCGTGGCGAGCGCATTGACGTCGGGTGTCACGCCAAAGCGCACCTTGGAAAAGATCACCATGGGCAGCGTGCTCGAGCCCGGGCCGGCCACAAATTGCGTGATGACCAGATCATCCCAGGAGAGGGTGAAGGCGAGCAACCATCCGGAGGCAATGGCCGGCAGGATGAGGGGCAGCGTGATGCGAAAGAATACCTTGAGCGGCCGGGCGCCGAGATCCATCGCCGCCTCCTCCAGGGACTCATCGAACCCCACCAGCCGTGACTGCACCACGACCGTGACATAGGCCATGCAGAAGGTGATGTGCGCCAGCGTGATGGTCACCGCCCCGACACCCTTGGGCCAGCCGATGAGCTGCGCGAGGGCGACGAACAGCAGCAGCAGGGATAACCCGGTAATCACTTCCGGCATGACGATGGGGGCGGTGGTCATGCCGGCGAGCAGGGTGCGGCCGCGGAAGGATGCGAAGCGTGCCAGCGCCATCCCGGCCATCGTGCCGAGAATCACCGCACCGGTCGCGGCGATCAGCGCGATGCGCAAGGACAGCCATGCGGCATTCAGGATCTGCCCGTTGTGCACCAGCACCCCATACCATTTGAACGTCGGGGAGTGGGCCGCATCCCACACCGTGACGAGCCGCGAGTTGTTGAAGGAAAACACGACCATCGAAATGATCGGCACGTACAGGAAGATCAGCCCCGCCACCAGCGCCACGCGCGTGAACAGCCCGCGGGACTTCATTTAGCGGCCTCCAGTTCACGCCGCTGGGCGCGCTGGAACAGCATGATGGGAATCACCAGCAACAAGAGAATGAGAATCGCCACCGCGCTCGCGACCGGCCAGTCGCGGTTCTCGAAGAATTCATCCGACAGCACACGTCCGATCATCAACTGATCGGTGCGCCCGAGCAGCGTGGGGATGACGTACTCACCAACCGCCGGGATAAATACCAGCAGTGAGCCAGCGAGAATACCGGGCAGGGACTGCGGCAAGGTGATGCGCACGAAGGCGCGCAGCGGACGGGCACCGAGATCCGCGGCCGCCTCGAGCAGCGCCAGGTCGTGCTTTTCCAGATTCGCATACAGCGGCAAGATCATGAATGGCAGGTACGAATACACGATGCCGATGTATACGGCAAAGTCGGTCTGCATGAGTACCAGCGGGTGCTTGATCAGGCCCAGATACAGCAGCACATTGTTGATGACGCCGTTGTTGTTGAGCAGGCCGATCCAGGCGTACACGCGCAACAGGAAGCTGGTCCAGAACGGCAACACGATCAGCATCAGCAGCACCGAGCGTGTCGAGGGCGCGGAGCGCGCGATGGCATAGGCCATCGGGTAGCCGATGAGCAGGCAGCACAGCGTCGAGACCGCGGCCACTTTCAGCGAATACAGGTAGGAGCTGACGTAGAGCGAGTCGGTGAAGAGGAAGCGGTACGCCGACCAGTGCAGATCGAGCGAGGGTGAGCCGTGGTGCCAGCTGATGAGGGGCGTGTACGGCGGTATTGCCAGGCGCACTTCGGAGAAGGAAATGCGGAAGACGATCAGAAACGGGACGAGGAACAGCAGCAGCAACCACAGCGTGGGTACGCCGGCGACGAGCCGCCTTCCTCCTGCCCGGGACAAGCGCACTGCGGCGGCCTCCTACTCGGTCAACACGACCGGACTTGAGCCGTGCCAGGAGAGCCACACGCTTTCTTCGCGGGCGAGCGGGCGCTCCCCGCCGCGCCTGGTATTGGGCAGCGTCACGCGCAGCATCTTGCCCGAATCGATCTGCACCAGGTAGATCGACAGGTCGCCCATATAGGCGATCTCACGCACCGTGCCGCGCACCACGTTGTCCGCCTCGGCGGCCGGCGCGCTACGGCTGATGCTGATCTTTTCCGGACGGATGGCGGTCCAGACCGTGGCGCCGCGCGCGCAGGTGACGGCGCGCTCGGCCCGCACCGTACCGCCCATTTCCGTGCACGTGACGTGCACGCCGTCCGGCCCTTCCTGCGTCACCTGCCCCTCGAACATGTTGACGGAGCCGATGAAGTCGGCCACGAAGCGATTCGCCGGCGATTCGTAGATGTCCGAGGGACTGCCCACCTGCACGATGCGGCCCTGATTCATGACCCCGAGCCGGGTGCCGAGCGTCATCGCCTCCTCCTGATCGTG
>DATHMN010000071.1:0-6613 GCA_035487135.1 Steroidobacteraceae bacterium
GAGGGCGTGGAGCTGCAGCTGCTGGCGCGCCCGCTGCCGCCGCTCGATCTGTACGCCAACGTCGCCTACCTGCACGCGCGCTACACCAGTTTCCCCAACGCCTACGTCGGCGACTTCGGCACGTTCGATGCCAGCGGCAAGGCGCTCAATTACGCGCCCGACTGGACCGCGACCCTCGGGGCGACCTATACCTTCGATCTGCTCGGAGGCGGGCGCGGCTCCGAGTACCTTGGCGTCGACTACCACCTGCAGTCGCAGGAGTTCTTCACGCCGGCGAACGACGGCGTGGGTGCGGTCAGCGACTACCCGCAGCAGCAGGCACAGTACCAGCTGCTCGGGGCACGGGCGGGCTGGACCAGCGCCAACAACCGCTGGAATGTCGCGATCATCGGCTTGAATCTCACCAACCGGCAGTACGTGACCGGAACGGTGAATTACGGCGTCGGTGTCGCCGGTCGTCCGGGGGACCCGCGCACCGTGCGGGGCGAGCTGACCTTCAAGTTCTAAAGGGCGGGCGTTACTCGCTCATGTTCTCGCGCGCCCGCATGAAGGCGTATTCGCTGACGTGCACCCAGCCGCGGAAGGGGTAGTTGAGATCCGCGATCGCCAGCATGCACAGCGTCAGCAGCAGGGTGAGCGAGACCACCTGGAAGCCATGCAGCCACAGGTAGCGCGATCCGAACAGGTCGACTGACACGATCGACAGGAAGCCGCCGACCAGCAGCACGCTCCACAGAATCGTCGGCAGCCGGGTGATGCTCTGCACCAGGCGGGTACGCCGCATCTGCGTCAGGGTGCTCAGCTCCGAAAGCGCGTGGTCCTCGGCGACGATCTCGGCCGGGGCAGCGGATTTCACCGACATCAGCGTGGCCCACATGGCCTGATTGATCCAGTGGCTCTTCTCCGGAATCTCGCCGCGCGCCATGCGCGGCCAGTCATCATCGATGACCGCCGCCGCGTAGGCGCGGGTCTGTGTCTGCAGCCGCAGGCGCTGCTCCGGCGGCAGTCCCTGCGCGATGCGATACACGTTGCGCAGGGCACTCGCCTCCAGATCAGCATTCATGTTCGCGCCGCGGAAGTCCGTCCACACCGTGTAGAACATGAAACCCAGGATCACCGCGTAGGTGCTGCCGAGGATATTGAGCTGCCAGCCGATCAGGTCCTCGCGCGCGTAGCGCTCCTTGGCGGGCCAGAAGTGATTGGTCACCAGCATGAACAGCAGCGACAGCGTCATCGCAGCGATGAGAATCAGAATGTTCTGGGTGAGGGTGAGCATAGGCGACTCCGAGCGCGCGGCCGTCAGCCCGCGGCATCTGCTCAGACCAAGCCTAAAAGAGCCGGTGGGCTTTTTAAAGGGTTGCCGCCGGTTTGCCAAAGCCGGCGCGGCCACCGCAGAATGCTCCATGGCTTCACAGTGCCGTGCCGCCTTGCGGGGGGTCGCAGGTCTCCTGGGACTGCTCACCTGCGGTGCAGCGCTCGCGACGGCGCCGGCGGCGGATGATGCGTTCCAGGCGGCGCTCGAGCAGCACGACGTGCGCTCAGGTGACCCCGAGCACGCCGGTATCTGGAAAGCGGCCACGCCGCCTGCCGGCAGCATGCACGGTGAGTTCGCCGGTAACGATCCGCTCGGCCTGTCGGCGGGTGCGAAGATTCCGGCGGACTGTTCCATCAACTGGACCGATCCGGATTCGGGCAAGCTCTACTGCTTCTCGAGCGCGACCTCACTGGTGGTGTTCCTCGACGCCCCGCACGCGTATCTGCGGCGCGCGGCGCAGAACTGGCACGGCTCCTGAAGCCAGAGGGGATTGGCGCACGACTGCGGCGCAGCGGCGGTCTGCCGACTGGACGCGACCGCTCCGCGGGCTTCTAATACGCTTGGCGCCCCGCTGACGGGGAGCGGGGGCACATCAATGAACAAGAAATTTCTGCTCGCCTGGCTGGTGTTGTTCATCGCCTGGTTTATCGGCAGCTTCATCGTACATGCGCAGCTGCTGCACGCCGATTACATGCAGCTGCACGGCTTGTTCCGCACCGACAGCGACGCACAGCGGTACTTTCCGCTCATGATCCTCGCGCACGTGATCCTCGCCGGCGCGTTCGTCTGGATTTACGCACGCGGAGTTCAGGCCAGACCCTGGCTCGGTCAGGGGGTGCGCTTCGGTATTGCGGTCGCGCTGCTGACGGTGGTGCCGAGTTATCTCATCTACTTCGTCGTGCAGCCGATGCCGGCCAACGTCGTTGCCAAGCAGATCGTGTTCGACACCCTCGTGCTGATCGTGCTCGGCATCATCGTCGCCTGGCTGTATCGCGATCGTCCGACGCGCAGCTGAGGCCGCTAGCACCCGGGACGCGCCCGGCAGCGCAATTTCGCTGTGAGTCGGTCGCGCGGTACGCCTGGATGCGCCGATCCCTGAGGTGCCCAGGAGGCACCTCAGGGTCCGTTCCGGTGCGCCGCGCCTGTGCAGCCATCTCCGCCGTCTTTACCGGTCAGGTCAAGGCCGAGGTTGGGCACCGCGGCGCGCCGCGTTACCTTGTAGCGGCGGGGCACTCAGTCCCGCGAGATGTGGTGGCACTGCGCCCCGGCCAAGGAACATGGCAAAACCCGCACGCGCGCACAGAAATTGCCGTGAGACTCGAGTGAACTCTGCTCGGCGTCGCGCGTCGATTCTGTCAGGCGCGTTGTCGCCACTCGATGGGAACAAGGATCCCGGTGTGACGGAGAACCCCGCATGAGAAAGTACCTCGCCCTCGCCCTCTTGCTGACGTGGGTCGCATCGGCGTTTGCTGACGTCGCGCTGCCCGGTGCGGACACACAGAAGCAGCCGCGCACGCTCGGCCAGAAGGCGGTGCTGCACATCTACTACTACGCGCCCAAGACCTTGGAAATTACTTACGTGGATTCCTACCTGTTCAAGGACGAGGATTCCTGCAAGAGCGCAATTTCCAGAGCCCTGGAGATCGCTATGCCCTATGCCGGTGGGGGCGATCTGGTGAGCGCCAAGTGCGTCGGCATGAATCCGCCCGAGTCCGACACGCGGCACACGCCGCCCGACGGCAGCACCGAGCTGTAACGGGCCACGCGCTCCGCAACCGCGGAGCCCTGGGAGTTGTACGCAGCGGCGAGTTCAGGTGGCGTGGGCGCGCGCCGGGGGCTCGCTGCGCTGCGCCGCTGAGCCTCGCCGGCACACCATCAGGATCTCATCGACGTCGTCGGTTGCGATCATCCCCGGCTGCAGGTGCAAGGGCTTCTGCAGGCGCAGCGCGACGTGCGTGTAGGCGCGGTTGTACCACCACATCGCGCGTTCGCGATGATGCACCAGCCACCAGATGCCGATATCCAACAGGCGCGAGGAGCGCGGCTGCATGCCGAACACCGCGCTGCGCTCGATGGTCAGCTGATGTTCGGCCAGCTTGGCGAGCAGCTGTTGCGGCTGATAGCGGCGCTTGTGGCCGACGAATTCATCGAATGAAGTCCAGCGGGCGGCGTGTAGCGGGGTCGACAGCAACACCATGCCGCCGGGCCGCACCACCCGCGTCAGTTCGGCGAGGGCGCCGGCGTCGTCATCCACGTGTTCAATGATGTCGAGCGCGCACACCAGATCGAACGTCTGGTCGGCGAACGGCAGTGCCCTCACCTGGCCCTGCACCACCTGCCCGCCGCGCCCGCGCAGTGCGGCGAGCGCCGGGATGCTGATATCGACGAACTGCGTGCCGAGGATCGGCAGACGCGGACGCAGCCCGGGTGCGACTTCGAGGCGCCGCGGTGCCTGCGGCAAGAGCGACTGCACCAGCGGCCAGGTGTTGAACCGCTGCGCTTCGACCAGGCTCGCGCCCGACCAGAACAGATCGTAGAAACGCCGGTTCTTCTCCAGAAGATCGCGCTCCGCGTCGCTGTCCGTCGTAGCCGCCTGCATGGTGTCGCTGCGCCGCCTGCGCTTTAGAGGATCGAAGCCTCACTGTAGCATTCCGCCTTCGTCGCGGGCTTGCCTCCGGGCACTCCACGCAGGGCGCCGTGCCAGCCGCGAAGAGAGCGGGTGGGGTGCGGGCGCTCCGGCGCGCGCGGGAGTGTGTGTGAGTGAGCGCCTTCCTTTAATCTTAGGCCGAGCTGTCAGTGGAGAGGCGCAAGATGAAAACTCCGGTTCTCGGCCTATGCACGCTACTCAGTCTGCTGCGCTTCGGGCCGGATCTCGCGCAGCAGCCCGCAGCCACCGACAGCGCCGTTTTCCGCGCGGTCGATCAGCACAATGCCGCGATGGAGGCGCTGCTCGAGAATCTGGTCAACATCAATTCGGGGACGTTCAATACCCAGGGCGTCGTCAAGGTCGGCAAACTGCTCGAGCACGAACTGCAGGCGCTCGGCTTTCAGACGCGCTGGATCAGCGAGGAGGCGGTGCAGCGGGCGCCGTCGCTGCTGGCGCAGCATGCGGGCACGCGCGGCAAGCGTGTACTGCTCATCGGGCACATGGACACCGTGTTCGAGCCCTCCGACCCCTTTCAGCACTTCACCCGCAGCGGCAACAGCGCCACCGGGCCGGGGGTGAACGACATGAAGGGCGGTCTGGTCGTGATCATCGCCAGTCTCAAGGCGCTGCAGAGCGCGGGGCTGCTCGCCGATGCCCGCATCAGTGTTTTTATCACCGGCGATGAGGAAGCCGCCGGTGAGCCGGTGGCCCTCGCACGCAAGGACCTGGTGGCGGCCGCGCGGCAGGCCGATGCCGCGCTGTCATTTGAAGGCGAGGTGATCCGCGACGGCGTCGAGTACGCCAGTGTGGCGCGCCGCGGCGCGGCACAATGGGAGCTGCACGTACAGGGTAAGGCTGGGCACTCCGGCGCCATCTTCGATGCGGATACCGGCGATGGCGCAGCCTTCGAGATGAGCCGCATCCTCACGCAGTTCCACGACACGCTGCGCGAACCGGAAATGACCTACAGCGTCGGACTCGCAGCCGCAGGCGGCCAGATCAAAGTGCAGCCGGATGGCGCTACGACTCTTTCCGGCAAGAGCAACATCGTGCCGCCCGAAGCCGTCGCCATCGGCGATCTGCGCGTGCTGACCCCCGAGCAGCTGCAGCGCGTCGAGGCGAAAATGCGCACCATCGTGGCTGCGAACCTGCCGGGCACCCACGCCACGCTCACCATCGACCCCGGCTACCCGCCGATGGCGCCGACCGCGGGCAACGAGGCCTTGTTGCGCCAGCTGAATGCAGCGAGCCAGCGTGCAGGCGGTCGCACCTTTCAGGCACTGCCGCCGATGCTGCGCGGCGCGGGCGATGTCTCCTTTATCGCCCCGTATATCGATGTGCTCGATGGGCTCGGGCTCGCTGGCGGTGGGGCGCATGCGGCCGGCGAGCACGCCGATCTCAGCTACCTGCCACTGCAGTCCAAGCGCATTGCACTGCTCATTGCCGACCTGAGCCAGGCAGCGCGCGCCGCAAAGCGCTGAATTCCTGCGCTGAGGCCTGCCTGCCGCACTGCCATGCGGCACGCAACCCGCGGCCTGCCTCCCACGGTCGCCGCGCGCCCGGCCTCGCCAATCGGGCGTTCGCCGGCAGCAACACCTTCCTGAAGATCGACGGTATCCAGGGCGAGAGCCGTACGGCGGGGCATAGCGGCGAGATCGACCTGGTCGGGGCCCGCGTCAGCCCGGTTCTGCAGGGTCCCGAGGTCCCGCGCGGCGAGCACGAGTGCGCGCTGCTCACCCTGCGCAACAGCCCCGACAGTGCCCTGCTGGAGCGTTCGCTCGCGGGCGACAAGCGCCTGGCGAGTGCGCGTCTGCTGTTTACCCGCACGCAGAACGGCCGCGAGGCTTCCTATATGACCGTCACGCTCGCCAACGTGCGCGGGTTGCGGGTCGAGCGTCGCGGCGAGACCGTTGAGGTGGCCCTCGGCTGCGAGCGCTTCGAAGTCCGGCAGATGCTGCCGAACGCTCCGGGCAGCGCTGTGAAGACCGAATGGGACATCGCCGCGAACAAGCCCATGTAGAGAGCGGGCTGACGGGCATCTCAGCCAGGGAGTGATGCGCGCAGCGCGCGCGTCACTCGGCGACGTAGATCGCGAGTCCCTGCACAGCCTTGCTGTAGATGCCGAACGAACCGCCCACACCGACGCCCACGGAGGAACCGGGTCCATAACTGGAGCTGCCGACGCCGGTGCCAATGGAACCCGACTGCGTATCCTGCACGCCCTGCAGCAACACGCCGTTGGCGCCGAGTTTGGCCGCCTCCTCTTTGAGGCGCGCAATCGCCTTGTCCATGTTCTGCTGACCGGTGACGGCCAGGGATCCCTTGCTGTTGGCGTTAATGGCGGCGATCTGTTCGTACTTCGGCGGCGGCTGCATGTACACGCGCACGCTGTCGGGTGAGATCGGCGGGCGCGGCGTGCCGACCAGCACGTGCGAGGAAGTCGAGCAAGCGGTCAGGAGTGCCATCGCAGCCAGGGACATCTGCCATCGTTTCATGACCATCGCGGATACCTCCTCGAGAGCGGCGACTGCCCAAGGGTAGGCAGATGTTGCAACGCGAGCAAATCGACGTCTGGAAGTGCCGCCTCGATCGCGGCGATGACGGGGGCGCCTCATGTTCAGATGCGCCTGACTGCAAGCGTGGCAGCGGTC
>DATHMN010000072.1:0-40948 GCA_035487135.1 Steroidobacteraceae bacterium
AGCGCCGCCAGTTCCGCCGCGGTTAGTCCGGGTTTGTCCGCAAGCGCGAGCGGCCAATCGATAGTCCCCAGCATCGATACAGGTAACTTTTACGACGCGCAGGCGAGCGCCAGCGCGTCGTTGTACTACTACTTTGCTGCCGTTGGTCCGAGCGCCAATGTGAGTGTGCCTGTGACCATTTCCGCATTGGTCGGCGCGACGGCTGCCGGTGTCGGAGAGGCAGGGGGTGACGCCTTCGTGGCGTGGTATCTCGGCGGCGTACAGCAGGGCAAGGTGAACATTGGGACAGGCTGCGAGGCCGGGACTTGCACTAGCAATGATTTCGTTCAAGGTGTGCCGGGAAATGACGAGCGTGCTACTTCGCAAGGGCTTTTGATCACAGACGCGCCCTTCACGACGCAGTCCGTCGCCGAGACTTCCACCGCTCTTAACGACGGCTCGGTCATCGAGATATCGGCAGGAGGAACCGCCTACTATGGGAGCGGTATGTTTTCCGCAAGCGCCGATCCGGTGATTGAAATCGATCCAACCTGGCTCGCCTTACACCCCGGTTACCATCTCGTGTTTAGCCCGAATGTGACGCCTCCCACCGGGACCGGCACCGGGACCGGTTCGGTGCCGGAGCCGGGCACTTTGCTGCTGGGACTCCTGGGGCTCGCTGGCATTGCGCTGTCCCCGCGGCGCCGCTCCGTCCCTGCTGCCGCATAGCGCACAGTTTCATCTTACCGTCGGTACGTGTTATCGACGATGCGTCAGCCAGCGCACTGATGATCGGGTTTGAACCCGAATTGCGCGAACGGCAAGCTTTCCAACTCCGCTCGTCCAGTTTGCATCCACAGGTGCCGCTTCTTCCGCACTCTCTGGCTCAAGGCCGGCGCGTGCTGGGCGTAAGGACGGGCTCCTGGGCCACGCGCGTCGCCACTTTCATTGCGCGCACGCGCACGAAGGCAGGCGTAGCGTCCGCGGGGGCTGACCCTTAGGAAGCCGCCGCCGTCCAATGCTCATGTTCGGCAGGATCGGCGCGCACCCGGGACACGGGCGCCGCGCCGCTCGTTAGCGTGTTCCACGCTGCCAGGACTTCGTTGCCGCAGTTGTACCCTGGCAGGAAGGTGACGCCGGGCCCCGGATGGCAGGAGGCTCCGCACAAGAAAAGTCGATTGACCGGCGTTGCATGCCCGGTGCCTTGGACCAGCGTGCGGTTGCCCAGCATTTGCTCGGGATGGATGACGCCGTGGGTGAAATCGCCATTGGTTGCCCAGTGCATGGCAGCGAAATGGTCCGATGCAAACACTGCCTTTGCAACGATCGCAGCGCGGAAGCCCGGGAAATACTCGTCCATCTGCCCGATCACCATCTCGGCGATCTGGTCGCGGATTTCTCCCCGCTTCTCCTTCGGCGCGTCGCACGGATAAAAGAAGCCATAGGCAGTGGCGATATGGAAGCCCTTCGGCGCTAGCGTATCGTCCATGATGGTCGGGAACTGGTAGGCGATCGGAATGCGCGGCGGCACGCTGCCCGCCTTGCACAAGTCGAAACACTTCTGCATCTCTTCCGGCTCGAACACCATGGCACCGCCGAAATGGGCGAAAGGTACGCGGTTCAACTGTGCGAAGCGCGGCGCAAACGGCGGCAAGGCGTTCAGTTTGAAGCAGATATGGACAAAGGCACCTTTGTGCACGATCGCATCGATTTTCTCCCGCGTCTCTGGCGGTAGCGTATAGCCGGCGAGGAGCCGGTCGAAGGTGGCAACCTTGTCGAGGTTGGACACAATCATCCGGGCGCCGATGACCGACCCATTCTTGAGTTCGACGCCGACCGCAGTGTCGTTCTCGACGAGAATGCGCGCGACTGATTGTTTCAAGCGCACTTCGCCGCCGTGTTGCTCCACCTGACGGGCAAGCGCTTCGGACATCTTTCCAATTCCACCTTTGACGCGCTTCATCAGCCCCTCGGAGCCCTCTTGCGCCATGGTAAATACGAGACACATCGCCGAGCCCGGCGTGTAAGGGCCCTTGTAGGTCGACTGGATCGCGGCAAAGGCAAGATTGGCGCGCAGTTCCATATGCTTCCGCTTGTTGGGAAAGAAGCGGTCCATCACGTCCATGGCGGAGCCCGTGAAGGCCAAGCGCAGCTGCTCGCGACGCGCTTCATCGGGTGCGTTCGCCAAGAGGTCCTCGAGGCTATGCGGCGCCTGGCGCGCCGTGAAGCGGTTCATCACCCGCGCTGGATACTGGAAAAACTTCATCATGCGCATGAAGCCCAGGAGCGCACCCGGTCCAAAATCGCGCAGGATCGACCAGAGCTGCTTTCTGGTGTTCGTCTGGAACATGAGCGGCTTGGCGTTCATGCCGGTGAGATTGGTGGCGAACACCGGCAGCGAGATGTATTCGACCCCCATGCCTTCGAAATCGTAGAAGTCGATGACCTCCTTCGCCAGGGGAAAAAGGCATGTGGCGCCCACATCATTGCGGCAGTCAGTCAATATTTCCCGCGACCCCGCCATGCCGCCGACATAATCGTTCTTTTCCAGAACCAGCACGCGCACTCGATTGCGGGCGAGGAATGCGGCGGCAGCGAGCCCATTATGTCCAGCGCCGATGATGATGGCGTCGACATTCTCGGATGCAGGTTGCGGCATTTTGAGGTTTCCTGAAAGTCCGCCAACGATCGCAGTATACCGCGTCAGCCTGACGCGCCGACGGCGCGCGCGGCGTAAAACCGAGTGCGGTTGCCTCGAAGTTGCCTACAAGAATTCCGCGATAGGCCCGGGCGCTCGTACGTTTCGCGCTGGGGGAGCACAGGCCGCGCGCTTGAAACGAACAGGGTAGGACAAGAACAACGTCTTTGAAGACTGCCTGCGGGGCATCATTGCGTGTTCAAACACGAAAATGCCCGCGCGCCGATGCTAACACCGCCGCGTCTCATTCGACCCTGCTGATCGATCTTGGCGCGTTGACGGGAGCCCAATTCACCGGACCACTTGGGGCGAACCGACTTTTCGTGGGTCAGTTTCACCCTCCGGTCAGCGCCAGAACCGCCTCTTTCGCTTTGGCCACAGCGACTCGGCCGACCACTTCCAAGTCGAGATGAGGCAGATTCGGCAGCTCATCGGCGGCGACGACCGCGTCGACGATGGCAGGTCCATCGATTGCAAAGGCCGCACCGAGGGCGTCCTTCAGCTCAGCGGGCTTTTTGGCGCTAAAACCATGTCCGCCACAGGCCCGCGCCAGGGCCGCAAAGTCGGGATTCGGGAAATCGATGCCTTTGTTATACGCCGGCAAACCCACGCTTTCCGCCTCGAGCTTTATCAGGCCGAAACCAGAATTGTTGTAAACCACCACCTTGACCGGCAGTCGATGGTGAACAGCGGTGAGAAATTCGCACATCAGCATGTTGAAGCCGCCGTCACCACACATGGCAATCACCTGACGCGAACGGTCGAGGCTCTGGATCCCATTGGCTTGGCCCAGCGCGGTACCCACCGCCGCGTTGTTGAAAGAGCCGATGATTCGCTGCGAACCGCTTTGCCTGATCCAGTTGGCAGACCAAAGCGTGTTCAAGCCGGTGTCGAACACGAATACCGCATCGGAGGCGGCTAGCTCACCGGCCGTTCGCGCCACTGCTTGTGGGTGGATGCGTTCGGCGCTGCGCGATAAGTTGGCCTGCTTGTCCAGCAGGACATCCCATTTGCGACGCTCCTCGGTCATCCTGTTCCAGAAAGCATCGTCGTTCTTGGAGCCCACGACGTCGAGCAACAGCTTGAGGGTCGGGCGTGCCGACCCCACGACTCCGAGCACGGTGGGTGTACGACGTCCCAGAACCTGCGGTCGTTCATCGATCTGGATGACGTTGCCGGCACGGGGCAGAAACTCGGAGTAGGGATAGTCAGTGCCGACCATCAAGAGGAGATCGCAGTGCATGACCGCGTTGTATACGGCCTTGGTGCCGATCATGCCGATGCCGCCCATCCAGTGTGGGTCGTCGTAGGGCATGATGTCCTTCCCCTTCACGGAGTGGATCAACGGCGCCTTGAGCCGATCGGAGAGCGCGCGCAGCAGGTCACCGGCACCGTGGCAGCCGTTGCCGCACATGATGAGCACGTTGCGCGCCTGATCGATCCGCCGGGCGACGTTCGCGACATCATCAGCACTCGCGGCAAAATCCTGACGCGGCTTCAGCGTCGCAACGCTCGCCAGGCTGCCGGCCGTCTTCGCCGCGATGACATCCTGGGGCAAGGTGAGATGCGCGACTCCGCGGCCGGCGTAGGCAGCGGCAATGGCCTGGTGAATGACTTGGGGTGCCTGCTCGGGTGATTTGACGGCTTCTGTGTAGAGGCTGACGTCGCGGAAGAGAAGCTCGGGCTTCGTCGTTTGGATGTAGTCGGTCCCCTGGAACCTGCGCGGCATGTCCCCGGAAAGCGCCAGCACCGGAGCATGGTCCCTGGCGGCCTCGTATAAGCCGGCGACTAAATGAGTGCTGCCGGGACCTGTGGTCCCGGCGCACACCGCGAGATGACCCGTGAGTTTGGCTTGGCCCGCGGCGGCCAACGCTGCGCCTTCCTCGTGCCGCACGCCGATCCATTCGATCGGGCTTCGGCGCACCGCATCTGCGAGCGGATTCAGCGAGTCGCCAATCAGTCCGAAGATCTGTCTTACGCCCGTTGCCTCGAGCGCGCTCACCAAGAGTTCAGCAACCGTTTGCGACATTGTCCTGCTCCTTTAAGCTCTCGCGACGCAGATCTATTTTGGTCAGGTGCCCAGAGCTTCGCGTAAGTCCGAATGGGCTTGCGCACTAAGATATCCCCAGTGCGGGCGTGCGTCCCAAATGTCCGTCGCCTAGGTCTAGGGCGAGCTTGTAGCAACGCCGTGCTCGGTCCGCTGTCGCGACGGGAGCGTTGCCGGCTCGAGGGTGATGCGAATGGAGCGCCGCAGACACCTCCCGCGGCCCATCGCGAGAAATTCTCGGGAAAGTATCAACACGGCGACCTTCGCTCCGCTAAAGCACATCCCTCCATGGCTTGTTTGTCGGGCCCCACACGAACGCCGGGCGGCGGTGCGGGAAACGGCGTCGTCTGCAGGAGCGAGCGCCTGTGAAAGACCTCAGAGCGGCGCTTCCCACAGAGCTCAGGATGCGGGGTCACTCCCGACATAGGTATATTAGTGGCGGCACGGGCGATCCATAAGAACCAACGGACCCCGGGCACGATCGGGCCCTGAGGAGTACATGATGAAAGCAGCAGCTGCGGCCGGGGCGGTGATCATCGGCCTCTGCCTGAACGCCTGGGCGAAGGATCCGGCCTTCACTCTGGTCAGCCCCGATTTGCCTCCGGGCAAACCGATTGCCGAGCAATTCACGGCCAACGCATTCGGTTGTCACGGTCCGAATGAGTCCCCGGCCCTGCAGTGGAGCAATCCGCCGCCGGGCACGAAGAGCTTCGCCGTGACGATGTTCGATCCGTTTCGGCCGCCGGTCTCCGGTTGGTGGCACTGGGTGGTCTACGACATTCCTGCTGGCACGACCCAGCTCGCTCGCAAGGCCGGTGACCCTGGCAGCCCGGCCATGCCGCAGGGGGCGAAGCAGGCCAAGCCGGATGGCGATGCCCCGGAACCCCACTACTACGGACCCTGCCCCGATGAGGGGGATCCGGCTCACCACTACACCATCACGGTGTATGCGCTGAGCGTGGAGCACCTTAACGTCCCGGTGACCTCCACCCCGGCGAACATCGACTATGAGATTTCCACGAGAACGCTGGCCAAAGCGCGCATCGTGCGGCTGTTCTCGCGACCCAAGAAAGCCCCGTGAGAGCGCTGCCTCCTGTGTGCGGTCCGTCCTCGCAGCGTGTCGTTCCAGGCGCCGCAGAGCAACGACTCTGGTCACCGCGCGTTGCGATGCGCGCGCGATTTTTTGCCGGCGTCCTCCCTCTGGCGCTGCTGGTCGTCGGGGGGCCACAGGCGCTGGCGGCTGCGCCCCCGCAGGGGTGCCCGGGAGACAACGGCGGCTTAAGCCTGCCAGCGGGTTTTTGCGCAAGCGTCTTCGCCGACCACCTGGGCCACGCACGTCACCTGACGGTGGGCGCAGACGGGACGGTGTACGTGAATACCTGGAGCGGGGACTACTACACCTACGGCCACGTGGACCGGCTGCCCCGGGGGGGCTTTCTGGTGGCATTGCGGGACACCGGTAACGCGGGCCGAGCCGATGTGATCAGGCGCTTTGGCGATGGCGTTGACCAGGGGAGCGCTGGCGGAACGGGAATCGCACTCTATAACAACGCGCTGTACGCCGAGGTGAACGACCGTATTGTGCGATACGCGCTCACCCCGGGTACTCCTGTACCGACCGGCAATGCCGCGGTTGTGGTCTCCGGTCTGCCGCTCACGGGCGATCACCCGATGCACCCGTTCGTGATCGACGCGAAGGGCAACCTGTTTGTGGATGTCGGTACCGCAACCAACGCTTGCGATATCGATAACCGCATGCCGGGCACGAAGGGGCACGAGCCGTGCACCGAGCTGCTGACCCGCGGCGGGATCTGGCGCTACGACGCCAACAGGACCAGTCAGAAATTCTCCCCCAAGGAACGTTACGCGACCGGTATCCGCAACGGCGAGGGCATGGATTTCGATGAGCAGGGACGCTTATTCGTGACGCAGCACGGCCGCGACCAACTGCTGGAAAACTATCCGCAGCTGTTCAGCGAGAAGACCGGTCACGAGCTTCCCGCCGAAGAGGTCTTCGTACTGGAGTCGGGCGGGGACTACGGTTGGCCGAAGTGCTATTTCGATGGCTTGCAGGGCAAGCTCGTGCTCGCCCCCGAGTATGGCGGCGACGGTGGCCGCACGATCGGTGTGTGCGCGGACAAGCGCGCACCGGTCTTCTTCTTTCCGGCACATTGGGCGCCGAATGAACTGCTGATCTACAAGGCCACGCAGTTTCCCAAGGTTTATCGGGGCGGAGCCTTCATCGCCTTTCATGGCTCCTGGAATCGCGCGCCGGCACCGCAGCGCGGCTACAACATCGTGTTCCAGCCCCTGGCAGCCGGGCGCCCGTCGGGTCCGTACATCATCTTCGCGGATGGCTTCGCAGGTCCATACCGGGAGCCGGGACGGGCGCTGGCGCGTCCCGGCGGACTGGCAGTGGGTCCTGATGGATCGCTGTATGTCTCCGAGGATGTGCACGGGAAGATCTGGCGCATCACCTATCAAGGGCCGGCGGATGCCGCCCTGCAAAGCGCAGCGGCCGCACCGGTTGCGACCGGTGGCGAGCATGGGATCGATGTGGCCTCTTTGCCGTTGCCGCCAGGCGCGACTCGCGAGCAGGTGCAACTTGGCGCGCGCATCTTCTGGGGCGAATCATCCGGGGGCACCTGCAGTGGCTGCCACGGTTCGGACGGCAAGGGCAGCACAGTGGGTCCGAATCTCACCAGCGGCCAGTGGTCGTGGGGGAATGGCAGCTGGCAGGCGATTGCGGCAACCATCAATAGCGGCGTGATGCGTCCCAAGCACGCTGACGGTGCCATGCCACCGCGCGGCGGAGCGCCGCTGAGTGACTCTGACGTCAAGGCCGTTGCCGCTTTCGTTTGGTCAATATCGCATCAACGCCAGGGCGCGCGCGCGGGGACCACGGGGCACTGACTACTGCTCTGGCTCTGCCACGTGTGATCGGCGGCGACCCGCTGCTCTGTGCGATTGGGAGAGAGTGCGAACGGCCGGTGAGGTGCGCCCACGGGTTTCGCTGAAGTGTTTGCCCGCAGTCAGCACAATTGCGGAGGTGCGCAGGTGTCCGCTCGACAAGTGCTTCTGTATTTTGCCTGGAGTCGAGCGGCCGAGAGCTCCGCGCGGCTCACGGCCATCGATGATCGTTTTCCCGCGATTTTCGAACTGCGAAGACTCTTCTACCCAAAGTTCGAGGATCTGGCCGATCCGCTCCAGGTGGATCAGGGCATCACCGGCTTCCTCGATCATGTGCAGAAGCCCAATTTCGCGGCATTTGTCGAGCAGGCCAGCGCCCAGAGTTCACTGCCGGTGGTGCAAGTGGAGCGGGTCGCTGACGATGGCAGGTTGACGCCGCTCGATACTGCTCTCATCGCCGATGTCGACACCATCCTCGTCATCAGCTTCGATTCTCTGGCGACCGGCCAGGCGGCGAGCCCGGCGGAGATTACCGCGGTGCGCCAGTTCCTCGCGCACCCGGGTCACCTGCTCGCAGTCTGCCCGCACCATGACATTGGCAGCTCGACTGAGCTGACGGAAAAGGCAACTCGCGAGCGGCGAATTGCCGAGCATCTGCACCACGGTGACCGGGCGATTCCGCCCCGACAGGCGTTCGGCGGCTTTGCCCGCTCGCTGCTCGCTGGACTTGGAGTTCCGGTTGAAAATCGCTTCGGCCTGCGACCGGCGGTCGAGGCGAACGGGAATCCCGCCGCGATCGAGTGCGATCGCTTCCGTGACCGGTGGGGCCTGCTAAACGGCGTCACGACCTTCAATGCCCACCCGCATCTGCCGCAGTTGGAGCGAGTTGGAGCGAGTATCGGGCGACTGGACGTCCTCGTGCGGCAGCGTATTGATCTCGATGCTCCGCCGCACCCTTTCACCCAGAGCGGTCGGCAGACGTTTGATGCGCTCCTGCAGTCGCGCCCCGAGTTATTCCCGGGGACCTTGCTGGTGGGCGACACCACGTTGTGGAGTTCCACTGCCGGGGGTCATGAAAGCCTGCAGAAGCTCTGGAGCAACATCCTGCGGCGCCACAGGGAATAGACTGCGGGACGATCTTCGCGCCCAGCGGTTAGCCAGGTCGCGCTACCCGTAATGCTGCGCAGACGCCTCTCTCGTGCGAGACATTGTCGCTCTGCGGAGCAGGCTGCTAGCCTCGTGGCGGTTGCGGTGGGAATCGCGTTGGCGCCGCTGGTAAGGAGGGCTGCATGTCACTGGATCACTATGTAACCCTTGGCCGATCCGGATTGCGTGTCAGCCCGCTTTGTCTGGGCGCGATGACCTTTGGCGAAGACCTCGGCTGGGGCACGAGCGTGAAGGAGTCCGAGCAGATCATCGACCGCTTCCTCGAGCTCGGTGGCAATTTCATCGATACCGCGAACTTCTATACCAAGAGCCATTCGGAAAAGATCCTGGGCGACCACATTGGTCGTTACCCGGAGAAGCGCGAGCGGCTCGTGCTCGCCACGAAATTCAGCGGCAATCTCTATCCCGGCGATCCGAACGGCGGTGGCTCGAGCCGAAAGTCCATCGTCGCGGCCTGCGAGCACTCACTGCGCCGCCTGCAGACTGACTACATCGACCTCTACTGGCTGCACAATTGGGACGTCCATACACCCATTGAGGAGACGATGTCAGCGCTCGAGGACCTGGTGCGCAGCGGCAAGGTGCGTTATCTCGGAGTGTCGGATACGCCGGCGTGGAAGGTCGCTGAGGCCAACGTCACCGCCGGGTTCCGCGGTTGGGCAGCATTCATCGCCCTGCAGATCGAGTACTCGCTGCTGGAACGTACAGTGGAACAAGAGCTGATGCCCATGGCGCGCGAGCTCGGACTCGGCGTGACACCATGGTCGCCGCTGAAGAGCGGCCTGCTGAGCGGCAAATACACACGCGCGAGCGCGCAGTCGCAGGAGGGGCGGGCGGCGTTCATGGGCCACCTTCTGAACGAACGCACGTTCGCGCTCGTCGACGAGCTGGAAAGTATCGCCCGCGCTCACGAGTCGACCGTTGCGCGCATCGCGCTGGCGTGGCTGCAGGCGCAGCCGGGCGTCACCTCTACCATCATCGGAGCACGTCGTCTCAGCCAGCTCGAGGACAACGTCAAGGCGCTGGAGGTGCGTCTCACCGCCGCAGAACTGGCGCATTTGGATGCCGAGACGCAGCCGCTGCTCGGGTTCCCGGCCAATATGCAAGCGATGTTTCCCGCGATTCACAACGGTGGAACCACAGTCAACGGTGTCCGCGCCGAAGCCTCGTCCTTCGTCATGCGGCCGGGAGAGAAGCCATACTAGCCGCGGCGCTGTGACGCGACCAGCGCGCGACGCTTCAGCGCTGCCGCGCGCGCCGCAGCACGCTTTCCACCAGGATCGCAATCAAACCGACAAATAGAATCCCGCCGCGCCACCAATCTGGGATCGTAGAACGCGGCAGCAGCCAGCCGAGGATCAGCATCCAGAGGACGATCTCGGCGGCGAAGCTGCTGTCCTCAACAAAAAGTCGGTAGACCGTTGCGCCGAGCCCTTTCAACCATTGCATGGCGGGCACCGGGGTCAGTGGGTTCCAAGCGCGGACCGTAGGCTGCGGCACGTTGCGACGCTGATGAGTGCCGCAGCCAGATAGCCCGCGATCAGCCCGAGAATTGTCCAGTCCGCGCCGGGCCACGTAAAGCCGAGAGCTTCGCCGACCCAGAAAGTCCCGAGCGCGGAGAGCACTACGCCCACGACGAGCTTCAGCAGGTTTTCGGGGATACGTGACAGCGGCCGATGCACGAGTAGTCCGAGCGTTACGACAACCCCCAGCGCAGCAAGGGCACCGAGGCTCGCGGGCAGCAACAGATGCGCGCCACTGCTGCCGATGGCCGTCACAATGAAAACCACCTCGGTGCCTTCGAGTGCCGTGATGTTGAAGGCCGTGGCAAACGCGACTTTGTCCCAGCTGCCGCGGGGAACGGCGAGTTGTCGTAATGCCTGGGTGCGTTCGGCGTAGATGAGGTGCTCGTCATGCACGGCGATCACTCCCGCGGCGCGCAAGATCGCCTTGCGCAGCCAACGCATGCCAAACAGCAGCAGTAGCGTGCCTACCGCGAGCTGCACGCTGCGGAGCGGTATGCGCGCCAGTGCGGGACCTAACACCGCAACGACGCCTGACAGCAGCAGCAGGGCGGCAGCGCAACCCAGCAAGGCGCCGCGCCACCCGCGCACGACCGCCACCGCGAGCACCACCGTCAGTGCTTCGACGAATTCGACCAGGGACGCCAGGAATGCCGCCGTCACGGTCGGGCCTACATGCGTCCAGCTGACTAGCATGGGTGGTGAATTCTTGCAGCGAGGTGGCAGCGAATGGTGGAGCGGCCGCAGCGGATCACGACTTGGCGATGGGGCTGTGCAGACGGCGCATCTCCAGGAACTGCCAGGAGAGGAGCGCCGGCAAGCCGCAGAGCAGTTCGCGGATGCGCTTGGCGAGAGAGACCGCCAAGGCGAGCTCGCTGCTGATGCCGAGCGCATGCCCGAGAACCACCAGACTGGCTTCCTGCACGCCCACGCCCGCCGGCACGACGAAAGCCAGATGGCGTATCGCCTGGGTCAGGCTTTCCAGGATCACCGCGGTGCTGAAGTTGACGGGGTGCTGGAACAGGCGCAGCACGAACCAGATCTCGAATGAGGTCGAAATCAACGCCAGCAGCTGCAGACTGCCAGCGAACAACAGCGATTCATAGCGACGGAAACAGGCGCGCAGTTCATAGTCGAGGGTTATTGCACCGCGCGACATGGCGGGGACTCCGACCCAGGGACGCAGGAAAGCCTCCAGGCGTTCGAACACGGAGCCGTAGCGCAGGAGACATCCTGTCAGCACCGGGATCACCACACTCAGCAGCACTGCCACGAGCATACGCCGGTCAGTCGCGCCCGGGACGCTGACACCCGTCAGCAGAATCACCCCCAGGACGGCAAACAGATATAGCGCGGCCAGCGTCAACAGGATCTCGATGATCACCGTGGCACTCACCGGGATGGCTGACAATCCGCGCCAACGCAGCAAACGTACGCCGACGATTCCGCCGCCAATGCTGGCCACCGGGAGCAGGCGGTCAATCGCCTCCCGCACGCTTGTCACCCAGAAGACATAGCCCGGCGGTGCCCGGTGCTGCGGGTCATATGGCTGCAGGAGTCTCAGCCAGCCAAGCGAGTAGAGAAAGAAATACAGTGCGCGATAAGGAATGAGCCAAAGCAGCGCCCAGCCCGCAAGGTCCGCAATGCGCAGCAGCGCGACATAATCGACCCGGGCAAAAAGTGCGACCAGCAGGGCGAGCCCGAACAACCCACCGAGGTAGGCCGCAGCTCTCAGACGCCCCTCACGCCCGACGGTTCGCTCAGAGGCCGGTCTCTGGACACGTCGGTATCCCGGAGGCGGAGCGCATGATGCCGTCGGCGCCCACCTCGAACTCGTTGTCGCGCCAGGTGAGGCGGGAAGCAAAAAAACTGCGGCACCAGATCCAGAAAATCAGAAAATCTCTGGCCGGGAGCAGCCACAGATCTGCGAACAGGGGACGCGCATCGCCCAAACGATGCACGAAGTGCAAAATGAGCCGCATGACCACGGCTGTCAGCAGCAGCATCCATGCCGCTGCTGCAAGGGTCGGTTGCGTGATCGTCAGAGCGGCGCCGAGCGCGGCCAGCGGTAAGCTGAAGCTCAGGAACAGCAGGCGGTAGCTGCGCGGACGCAGAACCTTCAGGGTCCGCATCCAGCGCAGCTCATGACGACTCAGAGAGGTGAGCGAGGTCTCGTCATGCTTGGTCCGCAGCAGGTAGGGCGAGAGCACAATCCGCTGCCCGAGCCTGCGCACCAGCTCTCCCAGGCGATAGTCATCGGCGAGGTGGTTGCCGATCACCCCCAGACCACCAATCGCCTGCAGCGTGTCCCGCCGGAGACACAGGGTCTGACCGGAGGCGTAACCTTGGTGCCCGAAAAGCCACGCCAGCAGCACGGAGGGCATATACCACTCATTGACGTACATGGCCCCCAGACGCGCCCAGACTCTCTGGGTCGGTACGTCGCGGTGGATGCACGTGACCAGGCCTACCTGCCCGTCGAGCAGGGGTGCTGCGACGGCGGCGAGATAATCCGGCCCCACGAAGGTATCACTGTCCGCCAACACCAGAACGTCGTGGCGCGCGCTCTCAAGCATGTTGATGAGATTGCTGACCTTGCGATTGCTGCACTGTGACTGCGGATTGATCACCACATCGATCGGCAGTGTGGGCAGTTCCGCCTGCAGACGCTGCGCGGCGCTGAGCGCATCGTCGGCCGCGTCGCGCACGCCGAAGATAACCTGCGTTTCCCGATAGTCCTGTTGACAGAACGAGCGCAGATTCTCGTACAGGCGCGGTTCATCGCCGCACAGAGGCTTGAGGATGGTGACGGGCGGCGCCCCTGAAATACCCGTCGGCGACTTACGCAGCTGCCAGCGCATGACCGCGATGACGGTGAGGGTCGCGTAGCCGGCCGCGATCCCCAGCGCCACGAGCCCGGTCATACCCATCAGCAAGTGAAGCGTCGGCATCAGTGCCTCGAAACCGCGCGCAATGCGAAGCGAGTGGATTCCGCGGACTGGTCGACCCTTCGCTGCATGGCGCGCGCTTGGCAGCGATGTCTTCAGGCCGTGCGCGTGTGCAGGAAACGGAAGAATGCGACACCTTCACGCAGGCGCCGCTTCAGCATGTCCCAGCTCGTCAGCATCTCTTTGACGATTTCCCAGATCTTGCCGGGCCGAAAATAAAAGCGCCGATAGAATTCCTCGACGCCGCGGAAGATTTCTTCCTTCGACAGGTTGGGATAGCTAATCGCGGCTAGCTGCACTCCATGGTCGTTCACTAGGTTGGCGGCCTCGCTCGGCTTCAGCCAGCCATTCTGCATCGCCAGTTTGTAGAGTGCGGTGCCCGGATAGGGGGCAGCCAGCGACACCTGGATCGTGTGCGGGTTGATTTCCTTGGCGAACTGGATCGTGCTCTGGATGGTCTGCAGAGTCTCACCTGGCAGACCGACGATGAAAGTCCCGTGAATGACAATGCCGAGTTTGCGGCAGTCCGCGGTGAAGCGCCGCGCAATATCCGCCCGCAATCCCTTCTTGATGTTGTGCAGGATCTGGTCGTCGCCGGACTCGTACCCCACCAGCAGCAGTCGCAGTCCATTGTCCTTCATGACCTTCAAGGTGTCGTAGGGCACATTCGCCTTGGCGTTGCAGCTCCACATCATGCCGAGCGCCCCCATACCGCGTGCGATGGCTGCAACGCGCTCGAGGTTGGACGAATCAGTGAAGGTGTCATCATCGAACATGATCTCCTTCACTTCCGGCATGTTCTCCTTGATCCACTTGACCTCGGCAATCACGTTGGCGGCGGAGCGCACCCGATAGCGATGTCCGCCCACGGTCTGCGGCCACAGGCAGAAGGTGCACTTCGAGCGGCAACCGCGACCGGTGTAGAAACTCACATACGGATGTTTCAGGTATCCGCTGAAATAGTGGGCGGTGTCCAAGTCGCGGTGATAGATCGGCGCGACGAACGGCAGCTCATCCATATTCTCCACGGCGGCGCGCGGCAGGTTGTGCACCACCCGGCCATCCGAGTCCCGGAACGACAACCCTTTGATGTCGGCAAGCGGCCGGCCGTCGGCGACCTCTTTGCAGGTGAAGTCGAACTCTTCGCGGCAGACGAAATCCAGCGCGGCGCTCGCCTGCAGCGAGCCGTCGGGATCGACCATGACCTTGGCGCCGACCAGTCCGATCATGACGTTCGGGTTATCCTGCTTGAGCAATTCAGCAAACTTGGCATCCGTTGGAAACGACGGGCTGCTCGTGTGCATGATGACCAGGTCATAGCCGCGCGCGATCTCACGGGTCTCCTCCACGCTGAGCTGCGCCGCCGGCGCATCGACCAGGCGAGAGTTGGCCACCAGCGCGGCCGGCTGGGCCAGCCAGGTCGGGTACCAGAAGGACTTTATTTCGCGCCGCATTTGATAGCGCGATCCGGCGCCGCCATCAAAGCCATCGAAAGAGGGGGCCTGCAGGAAAAGTGTCTTGAGCGGGGCGGTCGGTGCGGGTCGGGTTTGCAGTGACAGGTCCGTCGCAACTGACATCGGCATCGCAGTTACCCTCCGGGCGCGCGGCCAGTCTCAAGAAACCTGCACGCCCCGTTCACGTCAAATCTTCACAAGCGCAGCGCTTCGATTCTCCTGAGCGCCGACGCATCACCTCGTAGCTTTTCGCGGCAAAGTAATCTGTATTCCGCTTCTTAACAAGTGATTTGTCGCCCGCGCGCCTGCAGGCGATCTCGCGCGCTCCTGGTATTCCAATGCCGCCAAGCTCACGCGCTAGCGCCAGCGGGCGGGCCGCGCGCTACGGGCGCGAGTGCATGAGTGGAATACACGCCCGCTAACGTGCCGGATCTGGCAAGAGAATTTACGTCTGTATTCTGCGGCGGTCGGAACCGTAAGACGATGCGCTGCGAACCGTTGTACAGATGTGGACAGCACTGACGCTTTGGGAAGAGATTGCGGTCTCTTTCGGCCGTGAACGCCTGCGGGGCAGCAGCGCGCAGGTTCTGCGGACGAGCGAGCGGCGCTTCTGGGCCGCGGCAGCCGATGCTCCGGAACATTGACAATCAATAACCATATGGTTATGCTTTTGCCATGCGCATCGAGCCGACCCATGCTTTCAAAGCCCTGGCTGATCCGACACGGCGCGGAATCTTTGAGCGCCTCAGCCGTGAGGGCGAACAAAGCGTGCGAATGCTGACGGAACGCTCCGGCGTCTCGCAGCCGGCCGTGTCGAAGCATCTCGGCGTGCTCAGGCACGCCGGCTTGGTGCGCGCCCGCCACACGGGACGCGAAACCCATTACACCGCCCAACCGCGCGCGCTCGCGCCGTTGGTGGACTGGCTGAGTTTCTACAGCCGTTTCTGGCACGACCGCTTTAAGCGCCTGGAAGATCTGCTCGAAAGGATGGACCCATGACAACCGTCGCTACCCGCTCAGTCGTGATTGAAAAAGAGCTGCCTCATCCGCCGGAGAAAGTCTGGCGCGCTCTGACACAGGGTGCGCTGATCAAAGAGTGGTTGATGGATAGCGACTTCAAGCCGGTGGTCGGTCATCGCTTCAGTTTCCGCTCGACACCGATGCCCAACTGGAACGGCGTGATCGATTCCGAGGTTCTGGTGGTCGAGCCGAACCAAAAGCTCTCTTACAGCTGGGGTTCGCTCGGCCTCAAGAGTGTCGTCGTGTGGACGCTGGTGTCGAGCGGCAGCGGGACGTTGCTGCGCATGGAGCACTCCGGCTTCGGTTCCGACCAAGAGGCTGCCTATCAGGGCGCGACCTACGGCTGGCGCAAATTCCTCGGCCGCCTGGAACAGGTCGTCGCTACCCTGCAATGACCGCGGCACAGCCCAGGAACAGAGCATGAAGCCGAACAATCGTGAGGACGGAATCGACGCCGCAGCGAACATCAGCCGGCGCATTAAAGAACTCGGCGACTGGAGAGGTGAGATGCTCGCTCAGGTGCGACAGCTCATGCGCGCTGCCGATCCGCAGATCCAGGAAGAGTGGAAATGGAGAGGAACACCGGTGTGGTCCCACGACGGCATCGTCTGTACCGGAGAATCGTATCGACAGGTCGTGAAGCTCACCTTCGCGCGCGGAGCCTCGCTCAAAGATCCGAAGAAGCTGTTCAATTCAAGCCTGGAAGGCAACGTGCGCCGCGCGATCGACCTGCACGAGGGGGATAAGATCAACGTGGCGGCGTTGCAGCAGCTCATCCGTGCCGCAGTGAAGGCCAACGCCGCGGCGCTGGCGCAGCGGCGCGCGAAGAAGAAGTAGCTCCAACCCCTCACACGACACCCGGTGCATCGGGGGGTTTTCGCCGTCGGTGTCGAGCGGCTTGCCCGATCGCCGCGGTCAACTCCCTACACCGATCAGCGGCTGCCGGCGGTGCGTCATTTTCCTTCGCTTCCGGACCTTCATATACAATCGTGTCGGCTGCGCGGGCTCGACAAAACGGAGGGCGCCCGGGATGTCCTGGTGGGGCTGGCTGATTGGCGGGGCGATCCTCCTCGGCGCGGAACTGACGTTCGTGAGCGCGCAGTTTTACCTGGTTTTCGTCGGGGCCGCCGCGATGATCGTCGGTGTGATCGCGGTGGCCACCGGGCTGCCAGAGTGGGCGCAATGGGCGCTGTTCGCGCTCATCGCGGGCAGTTCCATGGTGCTGTTTCGCAGTCGCGTTTATCAGCGGTTCCATCGTTCGCTCCCCACGGTGAAGAGCGGACCGGCGGGCGGTGTCATCACGCTGCAGGTTGCCCTTCCCGCCGGCGAGAGCTGCCAGACGGAGTACGGCGGTACCTTTTGGACGGTGCGCAACGAAGGCGATCGCGTCATTGACCCGGGCGCGCGCGCACGCATCACCGCAGTGCGTGGTCTCACGCTTGTGGTAAAACCTGACGCCTAGCGCTGCGGGAATCTCCTATGTATACCTCGTACGTGTTCATCGTCCTGGCCGTTGTCGTCGTCATACTGATCTGGCGCACAGCGACCGTGGTACCGCAGCAGTCTGCATATGTGGTCGAGAGCCTGGGCCGCTACAGCCGCACGCTGCAGGCGGGATTCCACATCCTCATCCCGTTCGTCGAGCGGGTCGCCTATCGCCACAGCCTGAAGGAACAGGCGCTTGATGTACCCGAACAGATCTGCATCACCAGAGACAACGTGCAGGTGGGAGTCGACGCGGTGCTCTACATGCAGGTGCTCGATCCGCACCTGGCCTCCTATGGCATCACCAATTACGCGTTCGCGATCGCGCAGCTTGCGCAGACGACGTTGCGTAGCGAGATTGGCAAGATTGAGCTTGATCGCACCTTCGAGGCGCGCGGCATCATCAATGCCAATGTCGTTGCCGAGCTCGACAAGGCCTCCGGTGCCTGGGGCGTCAAGGTCATGCGCTATGAAATCAAGAACATCACGCCGCCCAAGGATGTGCTGTCCGCAATGGAGAAGCAGATGCGGGCCGAACGCGAGAAGCGCGCCGTCGTGCTGACCTCCGAAGGTGACCGCGACGCCAAGATCAACCAGGCCGAGGGTGACAAGCAGCGCGTCATCAAGGCGTCCGAGGCGAACAAGCAGCAGCAGATCAACGAGGCCGATGGCCAGGCCGCGGCGATTCTGGCCGTCGCGACTGCAACCGCCGAGGGTCTGCGTCGGGTAGGCGGGGCGCTCAGCGAGCAGGGTGGCATCGAAGCTATGCAGCTGCGGATTGGCGAGGAGTATGTCCGGCAGTTCGGCAAGCTGGCCAAAGAAAGTACTACTCTCGTCGTGCCGGGCGAGCTTTCCGATCTCGCCTCGGTCGTTGCGATGGCCACCAGCATCGTGCGCAAGCGTCCGCCCGCGCAGCCGGGTTCGCCGGCACGCCCGGCAGATCCGCGGGGGTAGATTCGGCCGGAGAATTCAGTGCGGCCGGCGCTCGCTCGTCCGCAGGGCGCCGTTCGCGATGGGTCAATGAGGTGGCTGGCATTTCAACGACCCCGTGACGATTGGCGCACAGATAGTGGTCTTGCGGCGTGACCCGCCGCAGGTGGGTGTGGGATCGACGCGCCGCCGTGCGCTGCGCAACGCAAGCCGCTCAGCGCGCGCCATCTGAGAACCAGCGCACAAAGTCCAGCAGAGTGGCGAAGTGGCGACAGCGTGACATTTGAGGCCACCGACCTACACTGGCCCGCATGCAACGTACGACTCGCATTCTCATCAGCTGGCTGACGGCGCTGGCAGGAGCCACCGCGGCCTGCGCCGATCCGGCGCCGTTCGATCTCGTCGGGCCGACGCTCCAGGTGGAGGTCACGCGCGCGGGCGCGACCCTGCCTGCGGCACAGGTGCCGAATCTGGCTAGCGGTGATCGCGTATGGATCAAGGCGCAGCGCGGTCCCGAGCAGACTTCCCACTACCTGATGGTGGCGGTGTTTCTGCGCGGCGCGACCGACCCGCCGCCAGCAGCGTGGTTTTTCCCCTGTCAGACCTGGTCGGGCAAGTGTGCCGACAAGGGTCTGGTGGTCAGCGTGCCGAAGGAGGCGCAGCAGCTGCTGGTCTTCCTGGCACCCGAGACCGGCGGTGATTTCAAGACTCTCGAGCAGACGGTGCGCGCCCGCCCCGGTGTGTTCGTGCGCGCTTCTCAGGACCTCAATCAGAGTGAGCTCGATCGCGCGCGCCTCGACAGTTATCTGACTGCCATCCGCAGCCTGGGCGACTCCGATCCGTCGCAGCTGAAGGAGGCGGCGCCGTTGCTGTCGCGCAGCCTTGCGATCAAGGTGGACGAGAAGTGCCTCGACAAGGATCCGCAGATGCAGGTGCTGTGTCTGTCACAGGGACGCGAGTCGCTGATTCTCTCGGATGGACACAGTGCATCCGTGACGCAGGAGCTGACCTCAGGCGCGGCGAGCGATCTTGCGATGGAAGCGAGCAGCGCTCCGCAGCTGCGTTCCGGCTACTACGGACCGTACATCGGCTCGCTGCTGGATATCGCCCGGCTGTTTGACTCGTTTCACACCGCGCAGTATCAGTACATCCCCGGACTGGCCAGCGCGCACGGACATGATCTCGCGCTCGCGCTCAATGCCGCTCCGTCCTTCCAGGATCCAAAGTCGGTGCTGGTGATGGCACTGCCGGCGGTAGCGCATCCGCAGTTCCCGCCGCTGCGCCCGGTAGCGCCCAAAGACGCGTTCTGCGCCAACAAGGAGCCGCTGGTGCTGCCGGTGGAGGGCGCACCTCTCGCATTCGCGACCGCCTACGCGCACGATCTGGCGCTGCGCCTGACGGCGCTCAACGGCACGACGCTGGAGCTGCCGGCGCGGGCCGACCCCGCGCGCGGCGGCATGGCGATTGACACGAGCGCGCTGCGTTCGGCCGAGCTCGGTAACCGGGTGAGCGCCACGCTCCACGGCCAATGGGGCTTCGACCGTTACGAGGGGCCGGCATTCCAGCTGGTCACGGCCCGCGCGCAGAACTGGTCGCTCGCGCCGGGCGAAGAGAATGCGCTGATCGTCGGCCGCGAAGACACCGTGCACCTGCATGCGGACAACGTCGCCTGCATCGCCGAGATCAGCGTCGATGGTGGCGGGCGGCCACTCAAGACCGAATGGAAGGCGCTGCAGCCGGATGCAGCAGAAGTCAAACTGCCGCTGCACGATGCGCTGCCGGGCGAGGTGACGCTGCTGATCCGCCGCTACGGCAGCGCGCAGCCAGAGCGCCTGTCGATGCGCGCCTATGCAGAGGCGGGGCACCTTGATGCCTTCGCACTGCACGCGGGCGACCGGCAGGGTGTGCTGCGCGGCACGCGTCTCGATGAGGTGCAGGATCTCGTCGTGAACGGCGTGCAGTTCCTGCCCGCCACATTGATCAACACTGCCGGCCGGGACGAACTGTCGATGCAGGCGGCCGAGTCGCCCGGTGGCGCGAGCCTCAGTCCCGGCGGCAGCCTGACGGCGCGCGTATCACTGCAGGATGGCCGCAGCCTGAATGTGCCGGCCACGGTCGAGACGGCACGCCCGAGCGCCACCCTCATCGGCAAGAGCGCGCAGGATGTGCTCGCGGCCGGCACCACCGGGATCCGGCTCGCAAGTCAGGACGAGCTGCCGCAAGATGCGCGCCTCACCTTCGCACTACGGGCGCAGTCACCGGCATCATTCTCGCGCGACGATCGCATCGAAGTCGCCTCCGGTGATGGGTCGTCTGCTGTGCTCGACGTCAGCAACGGCACGATGACCCTGCAGAACGCCAAGGTTGCCGTAGCGACACTGGAGCCGGCGCGTGCCCTGGGTGCGTCCGCCTTCGGTCCGCTGCGCTACCGCGTGGTCAGCAGCGGCGTCGCCGGGGATTGGCGTCCGCTCGCGACGCTCGTGCGGCTGCCGCATCTCACGCGGCTCGAGTGTCCCGGCGGCACAGCCGGCGCCTGTACGCTGTACGGTGCCAACCTGTTCCTGCTGCAGGCGGTGTCGGCCGATGCGCAATTCACGCGGCCGACCGCTGTGCCCGACGGTTACACCGAGCAGTCACTGGCGGTACCGCGTGCCGCCGACGGGCAGCTGTACGTGAAGCTGCGCGACGACCCGTCGGTGGTGAACCTCGCGACCGTGACCTTCCAGCCCGCCGTCGGCGGGGCGTCAGTGCCGCTCGCGGCGCCGCTGACGGCGCCCATGCCGGACGCGCCGCCGGCGCCCGCCACGGTTGAGCCAGGCGCTGCGGCAGCACATTCACCGCCTTAGCGCTGCCGGCACGCGCTCGCTAAGAGGTCAAGCTCATCGCACACCCCGCACGCATTCTGGTTAGCGGCTCTGCCGACGGCCTCGGGCAGATGGCCGCCCGGCTGCTGGCAGCCGCTGGTCACCGGGTGATCTTGCACGCACGCAGCGAGGCGCGCGCGCAGCAGGCACTGGCGGCCGTGCCCGCCGCCGAGAGCGCCGTGGCCGGAGACCTGAGCAGCATTGCGGCGACCCGCGAACTTGCGGCACGCATCAACGCTCTCGGACCGCTGGACGCCGTGATTCACAACGCGGGCATCGGCTATCGCGAGCGGCGTCGCGGCAATACGCCCGACGGGCTACCACCGGTGTTCGCGGTCAACACGCTCGCGCCATATATTTTGACCGCCCTGGTGCAGCGGCCGGCACGGCTGATCTATGTCAGTTCCGGCATGCATCAGTCGGGTGATCCGAGCCTGCGTGATCTGAGCTGGGATGAGCGCCGGTGGAACGGTTCGAGCGCCTACGCGGACACCAAACTGCACGACGTCATCCTGGCATTCGCCGTGGCGCGCAGGTGGCCGCAAGTGCTGGCGAACGCGCTCGAGCCCGGCTGGGTGCCGACCAAAATGGGTGGTCCGGGCGCGCCGGACGACCTGGACGCCGCACCGCGCACCCAGGTATGGCTCGCCACCAGCGAGGATCCGGCGGCGCGTGTGACGGGTCAGTACTTCTATCATCTCAAGCGGCGCGCCGCGCATCCTGCCGCCTCCGATCCGGCAATCCAGGAGCGGCTCCTGGCGGAGTGCGCACGGATCTCCAACGTACCTTTCCCGGCCTAGGCCAGTACCTCATACGGTGAGGCGAGCAATCCGCTCGGCCAAGCGCCGCCGACGGCTCTCGCGCCGCGGGCCGGGCGAGGCTATAACGCCTCACCGGCTCACACAGCCACACCGGTTAGGACGACGCTGCAATGACTGCACGCCCGCGCGCCGCGCTTGGCGCGATTCTCACTGGCGGCCTGATCGCTGCGACCATCGACATCGGCTCCGCCGTACTGATCAGCGGCCACAGCACGGTGCGCATTCTGCAGACCATCGCCGGTGGCGTACTCGCGCGAGCGAGTTTCGAGGGTGGTATGCGCAGCGCGCTCGTGGGGCTTGCTTTGCAGGAACTCATGGGGCTGATCATCGCGGCCATTTACGTCATCGCGGCGCGTGCCTGGCCGGTGCTGCAGCGGCGCTGGTTCGCGGCCGGTCTCGCCTATGGCGTCGTCATTTTCTTCGTCATGAACTACCTGGTGCTGCGGCTGTCAGCGTGGCACGTGGTGCCACACTTCACGGTCGGCAAGTTTCTCGCGAACCTGCTCGCCATGTTGCTGTTCGGGCTCATCATCGCGTTCTTCGCCTCGCGCATGGCCCATAGCGCACGGCGCTGAGCCACGGCGGCGTCCCGCGATCAGTGCGTCTGGCGGACGAAGACGCTGTCGCCTCGATCTGGCGAATGCACTCCGGGCAAAGCGGGCGCGCCTCAGCCGCACCGGGGATGCCGCGCGCGCCGGCGGGGTCGAGGGCATGAGGTGTCAGCGCATACGGTCTTTGGGATCGCGCCGCGCGCGGCTGCGCCCCACCGCTTCCGCTTCCTTCAGGGCGCGCGCCTCGCGCGCATTCTTGGGAGCCGCCGCGCGCGCCGCTTGATCGATATCGGCGGTTCGTACGAATGTCTCGACGCTCTGCCGATAGCGGCGGCCTGCCGCGTAGTCGCCCTCTCCCTGGACAGGACTGCCGGCTCGCGCTGCCGCAGGGCGTTGGGTTCTGGTGGTGGCGCTTTTGCTGCCGCTGGATTTCTTCACGGGTGCTCCTCGTTCCTGCGAGCAAGTGCAGCAAAGGCGCGCGCCCACGTCGAGCCCCGCAGGCGCGTAAAGTGTGTAGGCTAAGTCCGACCTGAGAAGCTTCCCTTGAGGGACTGCTGCGCTCAGGCCCGAAGTCAGTAGGATGGTGGCCTGTCGCGGTGAGCAGGTTGAAAAGAGCCGCGCGCCCATGTTTTGTCGGTTCGCAGGAGGATTCCATGGCCAAGATGAAACGACGCGTCAAACGAACCACGGCCCGCAAGGCTGCCGCGACACGTAAGCGCGTGTCGGCGCGCGCCAAAACGCCTGCGCGCCGCGCGCGGGTGACTGCCAAGGGCAAGCGTGCCGGTAAGCCCACAGTGAAGGCTGCCGCCAAACAGGTGCTGAAGAGCGCGCGCCGCGCGGCGCGCTCGCTGGGCCGCGCGGCGGCGTATGCCGGTCGCCGTGGGGTGGCGCGTGGGGCGCGTTCAGCGGCCACGGGCGTTCAGCACGCCGCTCAGGGCGCAGGCCAAGCGGCCGCTACCGCGCTCGAAAACGTCGCTGAGCGCGTGGATCCGGAGCCTGTCTGACCGTCATTGATTCGTCGCCTCCGCAGGCATCAGCGGCCCTGTCCGTCTGAGCGGGGGGAGGGCGCGGGCGTCTGGGCTTGGGCCAACAGGGCTGCACAGTCGGCATTGTGCGCCAAGCCAGGGTTCACGAACGCGAGCACCGCACCGATCGGGGTCAGCACGACTCCGAGCGCGACGGCGGCTGCGGACTGGACCAGAACATCGCGAGCGTTCAGGCGATATTCCAGGTGCGGAAACGTGCCACGGACCGTCACGGCCGAGTGCAACGTCAGGCGCGGGTGTTTGGGGCGCCCTCGCAGGGTGAGGTCCACCGTCCCGGAGTCCAGTTGCACATCCCCCGCGCCGGTGATGAGGGCCTGGTCGGTATCCAGCACCAGCGTGCGCGCGCTCAGGATCCCGTCCTTGGCGTCGAAGTTGGCGACGGCGCAGCGAATCCCGGTTTGTTTATCGCTCTTGGCGAGAGTACCGAGGGCTGCGCCGAGATCGAGGCTTGCGCCTTCGGCGAGCACCGCGCGCAAGCTACCGCTCGGCACGACCGCACTCACCCTACCCGTTGCCGTAGTCGCAAACCCGTGCAGGGAATCCCCTGAGCCGTGCAGCTCGAGGCGCCCGCTCAGGTTGCCCGAGAGCGGCGCTGCACCCGCCTGCGCCTTGTCCAGCTGCTGCAGCTCAACGTCAGCCAGGCGCACGCCAACATCACCCGTGGCGATGTCCTGTCGGGCATCGATGTGTGCATCAGCTGAGGCCGTGCCCGCGGCCAGCTGCCCGTTCAGACGTTCAATACTCAGGACCCCCCGCTCGATGCGCAGGTGTGCGCTCAGCGCGTGCAGCACGGCGGGGCCGAGTTCCACGGTTTCGGCTTTTAACTGAAGCGACCAGTCGCTTTTGCGCAGCGCTGCGAAATGTAACGGCGCCGCAGAAAATCCCGGCGCAGCCGGCTCGGTCGGCGCCGGGCCGCTGGCGGCGTCCTGGCGACCCAGGTCTTGCAGCCGCAGCCGCGCCGAGCGCAGCTCGCCTGAGATTTGCGGTCGGCCGCTCGAGCTGTCCACTATCAGGGTGCCACCGAGGTCACTGCTGCCGGTGGCTGCGGCAAGATCATGGTACTCGAAGCGCTTGTTGTGACGCCGTAGCTCACCGGTGATCCGGTAAGGCCCAGTGTGCAGCAGCTTCAGCCCCACGAGGAAGTAGACGTCACGCATGTCAGGACCTGAGACCTCGAAGGTGCCCGCCAGCACGTGGAAGTCGAACGGGTGCTCGAGGGCGCCGCGCGCCCGCAGGCGGTCCGAGGCGGAGCGTTCTTCCAGCGTGAAATGATACGGCCGGTCACGCCGCGCCTGCGCAAGCGGTTCGGCGTCAATGGTGAAGGCGGCGGCACGACCGTTGAGCTCGCCTTCGCCGGCGATCCGCAACGGCGGGTTGGCAACGACTCCCTCGAGGTCGCCCGCGCCGACCGTGCCGCTGAACTTCAGATGGTGCCGCTGATCGTCGAGGTCGACGTGCGCGCCCGGCACCCTCAGACTGCCCATGAGCGGGGCGCCGTTGCCGGCACCGTCTTCGCGCAAGCTCCAGTTGGAGTGGCCCGCGGCATCGCGCAACAGGTGCAGGTTCGCGTGCTCCAGCTCCAGGCGTTCAATGGCGAGCGGCGGAACTGACCAGCGCCAGCGCAGTTGCAGGACGATGCGCCCGAGCTCGGCGGTCGTGCCCGCGGGGATCCACGGTGGATTGCTGACCGTCACTTGTTCCGCGCTGAGGAGCGGATGCCGGCTGAACACTTGCGCACTGAAGCCACCCTCGATGCGGATGGTGCGGCCGCTACGGCTCTCGATGGCGCGCACGAGGATGCCCCGCAGGTTGTGCCGCACGATGAGCACGGCGCCGGCCAGCACCACGGTGAGCGTGAGGCCGAGCAGGGCCCAGCGTGCTTGCGGCATCGTCCAGTGATTGCGCGTGTCCATTTCCGCTTGGCGAACCGCCTGCCGGCGAGACTGTCCTGCAGGATAGCCCAGGCATCGCCCCGCGTGAGGCTATCCGCGGAGTCCTAGTGCCCGGCACAAGGACGATGAGATGATCACGACTCCCCTGGGTGTCAGATCCGCCAGCCGGGAAGGTCAGCGATCCGTCTTCTATGTCGACTTTGACTCTCTGGCTTGAGCATATCGGCGTCCTCGCCGTGTTTGCCTTCGTGCTGGTCGAGCAGATCGGTCTGCCGCTACCCACCTTTCCGTTGCTGATCGTAGCGGGGGCGTGGTCGGCGCAGGGCGGGGCACCGGTCATCGCCATCGCACTCGCGGCGGTTGCCGCATGCCTGTTCGCGGATCTGGCCTGGTATGCCGCCGGGCGGCGTTTCGGCAGCCGTGTACTGCGCACCATGTGCCGCCTGAGTTTGGAGCCCGACTCGTGCGTCGCGGACACCGAGCACCTGTTCACGCGCTTCGGTCCGCGCGTGCTGGTGATCGCAAAATTCGTTCCCGGCCTGGGAGCTGTGTCGACCGCAATGTCCGGAGTGGTCGGCTCGCGCCTGGCTGTCTTCATCGCCTACGACCTGATCGGCGCCAGTCTCTGGGCCGGTGCCGGCATCGCGATCGGGGTCATGTTCCATGACGCGGTCGACCAGGTGTTTGCCGAGCTCGGCGCGCTGGGCCGCGTCGGCGGCCTGCTGATCCTCGCCGTCCTCGCGATCTTCCTCGCACTCAAATTCTGGCGGCGCCACCAGTTTTTCCGCGAGCTGCGCATGAGCCGCATCAGCGTCCAGGAGCTGAATCGCCTGCAGCAGGAAACCGGGACTACGCTGTTGCTGATCGATGCCCGCCCACGCGCCAGTCGGGCGCGCGACGGCATGATCCCCGGGGCGATTGCCATCGAGACGCTCGTCCAGGACACCCCTCTACACGGACCTGGGCGCGAGGTGGTGGTGTACTGCGCCTGTCCGAATGAGGCCACCGCCGCGCGGGTCGCGCGCCGGCTGATCAGAATGGGTTACCACCCGGTGCGACCGCTGGAAGGTGGCATCCATGCATGGCAGGACGCCGGCTTCACGCTGATACGGCCGTGACGCCCATCCCGCCTTACGTTCGGTCCAACACTCAGGAACTCTCACATGCTGCAAGCGCGACTATTCGCCACGGTATCCGCCTCGCTGTGTCTGGCAGCACAAGTTGCCGTGGGCCCGTCGCCGCTCGCTGCAGCGGTGAGTGCAGGTGCGCCGCGGCGCGCGGCGCACGCTGCGGGGCCGGTATTCAGCATCAGCTTCCCGTCACTGCAGAGCGCGCGGCCGCTCGACGGACGCATCATTCTGCTGCTGAGTCCGGATCTGACGCGCGAGCCGCGCAGTCACGTCGATGCCGATGAGCCCCTGTCGAGCCCGTATCTCTTCGGGCTGAACGTCGAGGCGCTCGCCGCGGGACAGGAGGTGGCAGTGGATGATCGGGCATTCGGCTGGCCCGCACGCCGCCTGTCCGAGGTACCCCCAGGCGACTACCTGGTGCAGGCGGTGCTCAACCGCTACGAGACCTTTCACTTTGCCGACGGACGAGTACTGAAACTTCCGCCCGACCAGGGCGAGGGTCAGCAGTGGGCGCTCAAACCCGGCAACCTTTATTCAACTCCGCTGCGGGTGCACCTTGACCCCACACAGCCGCTGCATCGGGCGCTGAAACTCGACAACCAGATCGCGCCGATTCCGCCACCGGCTGACACTGCTTTTGTCCGGCACATCCGTATTCGCAGTGCACTGCTGTCGGCATTCTGGGGCCGCGACATGTTTCTCGGTGCGTACGTGCTGGTGCCGAAGGACTTCGATCAGCATCCGGAGGCGCACTATCCACTCATGGTCTTCCACGGACACTTCCCCGACGGGGCTTCCGACTTTCGCACCACGCCCCCCGATGCCGATCTGAAGCCGGACTATTCGCAACGCTTCCACCTCGCCGGCTACAACCGCATCCAGCAGCAGGAGGCGTACGCGTTCTACCAGAAGTGGATCAGCGCAGACTTTCCGCGCTATCTGGTGATCGAGATCGAACACGCCAATCCCTACTACGATGACAGCTACGCGGTGAACTCGGCCAATCTCGGGCCCTACGGCGATGCCATTAATAAGGAGTTGATACCGGAGATCGAGCGCCGCTTCCGCGGCCTGGGCGCAGGCTGGGCGCGCTTCACCTATGGCGGCTCGACCGGCGGCTGGGAGGCCCTCGCCACCCAGGTGTTCTATCCGGACATGTACAACGGCGCATTCGCCGCCTGCCCCGATCCGATCGATTTCCGCGCCTACACGCTGATCAACATTTACGAGGACGCGAATGCCTACACCATCAAGGGTGAGGCGGTCACGGTCGAGCGGCCTTCGATCCGCAACTACCTCGGCGAAGTGTTCGCCACGCAGCGCGACGCCAACTATATGGAGCTCGCGCAGGGCGATCGCTCTCGCTCGGGCGGACAGTACGACATCTGGGGCGCGGTGTTTGGACCAATCGGCGCGGACGGCTACCCGCAGCAGCTGTACGACAAGCTGAGCGGTGTCATCGATCGCCAGGTGGCCGAGTACTGGCGCGAGCATTTCGATCTGTCGCACATCATTGCGCGCGATTGGAGCGCGCTCGCGCCACAGCTGCGCGGCAAGATCCACATCTACGTCGGCAGCGCCGATACTTACTATCTGAACGATGCGGTCTACTTTGCGCAGGAGCGTCTCGAGAGTCTGCGGCCGCCTTACGAGGGCGAGGTGGCTTACGGCGAGCGCGCCGAACACTGCTGGAACGGCGATCCGAAGCTTGCCAACGCCTATACGCGGCTGCACTACAACTTCATGTATCTGCCGCTCATTCTGCGCCGCATTGCCGACAGTGCGCCGGCGGGAGCCGACCTCAGCAGCTGGCGCTATCACTGAACAGGCGGGCGCGGAGCGTCGGCAGTCGGCGACGTCGGCGCGGGCTGGCGCCGGTCGGAGCATTCTCACAGTCAACTGCGGGCGCGGCCGGCACGACCTCGAGCGCAACGCCGGGGAACCAAGCGACCGCCCGCGGGAGTCTAATTCGCATAAGCCGATACTGAACGGCGTCAGCGGAGATGGGCTCATGCGGTGTACCCACAAGGACAAGCTGGAGCGTGTTTTAACCGGACTCGGTTGCGCCGTACTCGCGGCACTCAGTGGCTGCGCCAGCCACCGGCAGCGCGATGTCGCCGACAACTTTACGACCCAGGCACCTTTCAGCCGCACATTCTCGGGGTCCGGTGACAGTGTCTGCTGGAGCGTGAAGCGCGCCATGCTCAGTCAGGGCTACATGCTCGATCGGCCGAACGAGTCGGGCATTCTGACCGGAGAGCGTGATTACCAGCCGCAGCCGAAACAGAACATTTCGGTGCATCTGCAGACCACCTGCGCCGACAACCGCAACGGCACGAGCATTGTGTTCGTCAGCGCCACCCGCGAGGAGAGTCAGCTGCAGAAGATGAAGCAGACAACGAGCCTCGGCGTCGGCCCTGCTACACTGACGATGCCATCCGGATCGGCTCAGGTCCTCGGAGTGGTGCGCCGCGAGACCATCCAGGACCGCAGCTTCTACGAAGACTTCTTTTCCCTGGTACAGGGTTTCACCGACCAGGAGCAGCTGTCACAGGCCCAGACCCGGGCCGAGGATGCCGCCGCTCGCGCGCAGTGAGCGCGCCGCAGCATCCGGCAGTTTTCCTTTTCACTGGAATGTCACTGATGAGGTGACCAAGGAGGAGCTATGAAACGCAAGACAAGGATTGCGATTGCCGTGGGTTCCATTCTCGGCTCGGTGCCGTTCGCCGCCGCCGTGGCCCAGACCACCGCGGCGGATCCGCAGACGCAGGGTGCGGTCGCCGCAGGCGCCACTTCCACGTCCGCAGCCAGCACGAGCCCCAGCAGCTCACCGGCCAACGGGAACAACTGGCAGCGTTACAACGGCGCGCCGGTGCCGCAGGCGGCGCCTAACAGCGCGCCGGCCCAGGGGAATGCCAACCTTTCTGCCACTGACCAGCGCCTGTTGGACGCTGACAAGGGCGACATTGCCGCGGCACGCAAGAACATGCAGGGCGAGCGCGCGGATCTGCGCACCAACGAAAGCGCCCTGCACCGTGACTATGCTGAGCAGCGTACCGGTGTGAACGAGCAGAGTGCGATCAGCACGGAAAAATCCGCCATTCATGCCGAAAGCAGCGCCATCGCGCAGGACCATGCCAATATCCGCAAGGACGAGCGCAATATCAATGACCTGCGTCAGGGTCAGGACGGCGCCAATCCTGCGGCTGGACGCGGCGGCGGATCGCCGGCGCCGGCTCCGGGTCCCGCGGTGGCCGCCAATCCTGCGAACGCCGACCAGCGGGTCATTGCGGCCGATAAAGCGGACATCAGCGCCGCGCGTCAGAACATGGCCGGTGAGCGCACCAACATCCACGCCAACGAAACTGCGCTGCATCGCGACTATGCGCAGCAGCGAGCAGGCGTAAACGAGCAGGCGGCGATCAACGAGGAGAAGACCGACATTCGCGCCGAGAGCAATGCGATCGCCCAGGACCACGCCAACATTCACACCGACCAGCGCAACATCCGTGAGAACGAACACGGTATCGAGCACGACCTGCGCACCGCGCAGCAGAACGTCGGCAGCGAGCGGGCGGATATCCGCTCTGACCGGCAGAACATCGAGCGTGATCAAGGTGACATTCGCTCCGACCAGCGCAATCTCCGCCACGACTACGCCGAGCAGCGCACGGGCGTGAACGAGCAGGCGGCGATCAATCAGCAGCGCAGCGACCTGCGCGCCGACCGCAACAACATCGCGCAGAACCGCGCGGACATCCGCAACGACGTGGCGAGCATTCGCACCGACCGTGCGGACATCCGCGCCGACCGCAACGACCTGCACCAGGATGGCGTGTCGCTGCACGGCACTGGCCCGACGGCCAGCACGGCTCTGACACCGAAGTCGCAGCTGACTGCAGCCAACCTGGCCAGTAACGCGGCGGCCGAGAACAACAAGAAGGCCACCGACCCGCAGAGCGTGCACAAGGCCTGGTACCACTTCTGGTGGTAAACGTCGGGGCTCACTGAAGTGCTTGGGACCTGCACGGGATGACCACCCGTGCAGGTCCCGGGTTTGCGCGCTGCAGCATGCGCGGACACTGTCGATCTTTTTGACAATGAGCCGCTCACCGATCCAACACGTGGCGGAGTAAGTCGCTGACTCAACATGCGATTGTTTTCAGGGCATGAATGTTGCAACCTGTCTCATGGGATGCCCGCGCCGGACAGGGGCCTGGATGGCGCCTTGAATAAGCCAAAAATCCAAAAGGGGACAATCATGAGCAGGGTTTTATCAATGTGCGCTGCAGCAGTCGGCGCTGCCTTGGCGGCCGGCACGGCAATCGCACTGCCCGTGGCTGTCACCCCCGGTGCGACCGTGACCATACCCGAGTATGACGGACGCCTGACGGACCAGACCACGGTGCTGCAGGCAGTCTCATGCCCGATGTCGACGTCGCTGTCGACCAGTAATCTTGCCACCTGCACTCAGCTTGGCACGGACCTGACTTCGCTCGAGAACGCCGGTATCGCCGTGGCCGAAGGCTCGGGCGGATTTCTCGAGGCCGCAGGGACGACTCAGCTGAGTCCTTACGGCACGAAGGATCTCGCCTTCGCCTTCATCTTCGGTGGCGGCGCCTCGAGCTCGATCAGTTCGGCGGTGTTCTCTTCGCTCGCCGGATACAACACGTCGGTCGAGGCTTGCGGACCGATTTTCGGCAACTCCGGTCTCCTCGGTTGCGTGACCGGTACCAGCACCGCGGCCCGCAGCTCCGGCACCGGCAACTCGATTACCATCAGCGGAATTAGCGCGGCCTCGATTCCGTTCGTGGGATCGTATACCGACGGCTATGTGATCTACACCAATGCACCGGCCAGCGCTCTGGCCGACCCGCCGGATTTCTCCGTGACACTGGCGGACTACGGCACGATCACCTACGGTAACATTTGGGGTCTCACGCCGCCTTCAACCACCGGTGGTGGCGGAGGCAAGGGCGTTCCGGAGCCGGCCACTCTCGGCCTGCTCGGGCTCGGACTTGCCGGCGTACTGGCGCGCCGCCGCAAGAACTGAACGTTTCCGTCGACTCGATGCAAGGACCCCGGCCCGTGCCGGGGTCTTTTTTTTGGGTGGCCGCTACCAGATGCGGCAGGGATTCTTTTTCACCAACGGTGCATCGGCCGGGCACGAAAACGCCTGAGCGAATTCCGGCATATTGACCACCAGGCCATTCACCCGGTAGCGGCCGGGGGAGTGCTCGTCGGTCTTGGCGCGCAGGCGCTGATTCTCCGGGCGTTCATTCTCGCAGGCCCACTGCGCGTAGCCGACGAAGAAGCGTTGCGCGGGCGTGAGCCCCTCGCGCGCGCCCAGCGCCTGGTGCGCCGTCTGCACTCGCCAGGCCATGTGCGCCAGAATCAGGCCGCCCAGGTCTGCGACATCTTCACCGAGTGTCAGGCGGCTGTTGATGTGGATGTCATCCACCACGACGTATTTCGCGTACTGGTCAACGATACATTGCGTCCGCGCGGTGAACTGCCGCGCGTCCGCCTGGGTCCACCAGTCCTTGAGCGTCCCGGCGGCATCGAACTTGCGCCCCTGGTCATCGAAACCGTGCGTCAGCTCGTGGCCGATGGTGCCGCCGGTGTTGCCGTAGTTGGGTGCATCGTCCATGCGCGGATCGTACAGCGGCGGCTGCAGTACGCCGGCGGGAAAGTTGATGTCGTTCATCTGCGGATCGTAGTAGGCGTTGACGGTCTGCGGGCTCATCTGCCACTCCGCGCGGTCGAGCGGCTTGCCGATCTTGTTGAGTTCGCGCTGCGACTCGAACTCGGTGGCGCGCAGCGCATCACCGAAGTAGTCACCCCGCTCGATGGCGACGCTGCCATAGTCGCGCCAGCGGTCCGGGTAGCCGATCTTGTTGACCACGGCCGCCAGTTTGGCGAGCGCCTGCTGCTTGGTCGGCGCGCTCATCCACGGCAGCGCCTCGATGTCAGCGCGCATGGCCTGCTCGATCTGCTGCGTCATCAGCTGCGTCGCAGCCTTCAGCTGCGGGCCGAAGGTGCGTGCCACGAACTCCTGACCGAGCGCCTCGCCGAGCAGGGCATCGACCTGACGCACGCAGCGCTTCCAGCGCGGTTTCTGCTGCGGCACGCCGCGCAGCGTGTGGTCGAAGAAGGCGAAGCGCTCGTCCTCGAAGCGCTGCGCCAGGAAGGGCGCAGCGCCGTGCAGCGCGTGCCAACGCAGGTAGGTCTTCAGGTCATCGAGCGAGCTCCTCGCCAGCAGCCGATCGAGCGCGGCGTAGAACTTCGGTTCGGTGACGTTGACGGTGTTCGTGCTCGACAGCTTCAGTACCCGCAGAAACGGCGCCCAGGCGAAGTGCGGCGTCAGCCGCTCGAGCGCGGCGCGGTCGAGCTTGTGAAACAGGTTGTACGGATCGCGCAGCTCCACGCGCGTGAGCGAGGCCTGCGCCAGCTCGGTCTCGATGCGCAACACCGTGGCAGCATGCTGGGCAGCCAGCGGCGGCGTATCGCCCAACAGCGCAAAGCTGCGCGCGACGTGCTCACGGTAACGCTGCCGCAGTTCGCGGGCGCGCGCGTCCTGATCGGTGTAATAGTCGCGGTCGGGCATGCCGAGGCCGCCGGCGCTGGCAAACGCGATCACCGCCTGGGCGTCGGCAAAGTCCTGCGAGGAACTGAATCCGAACAGGAATTCATCTCCGGATTGATCCAGCTGCAGCTGCGCCAGCAGCGCCGGCAGCTCGGCGCTGCTCTTGAGTGCATCGATGGCGCTCAGGGTGGGCGCGAGCGGCGTAAGGCCGCGCCGCTCGATGGCGGCCTCATCCATACAGGCGGCGAAATAGTCGCCGATCTTCTGCTGACTCGGAGTGCGTCCGGCCTGAGTGCGGCTGAGATCGGTGAGGATGCCCCACAGGAAGCGCTGATTGTCCTGGGCGAGCTTGCCGTAAACGCTCCAGCTGGCTTGATCGGGCGGGATCGGGTTCTGTGTCAGCCAGCCGCCGCAGCTGAACTGGTAGAAGTCAGTGCAGGCGTTGGCACTACGATCCATCGCATGTACATCAAGGCCCGGCGTGTAGGGCAGGTGCTGCAGCGGCGTCTGTGCGGCGTTCCCGGCGGGTGCCGTGGCCGCGAACGAAGTGCCGGTGAGTCCGAGCAGGGCGAGGCCGATCAGCGTGTGCGGGCGCATAGGTTCGCTTGTTGTTGGAATCTGCTGAAGCAGCAGACGATAGCACCAAACAGCGCTTCAGCGGGCCAGCGCGCAGCGCGGATCGAGCAGCAGCTCCGCGCCCGGCGCGTTCGCGGACGCCAGCAGTACGAAGCCCGGTCCCTCGGCAAACTGTTCACCGGCGAGCAACAGCGTGTAATTGGCGAGCGCCGCGCGCGCGCCGGCGACTCCCTCGGCCAGCAGCCGCACCGGATCTGCCGCGCCCAGCTCCGCCTCCATGATGCGCAGCGCCTGATAGCGATGCCCGGCGAATTCAAGTGCGCTCCAGGCGGGTCCAATGCGGCTGCGCTGCTGCTGCAGGGCCCGGGCGAGCTCGGGCCTGAGACAGCTCATGTGGATGTGCAGCTGATCCTGGCTGCGCGCGCTGCGCTGATTGACCGCAAGCCCGATGGCGCTGCGCGGCAGCGGCGCCGGCGCGCCCTCGGTCAGCAGCGCGCGCTCGCTCCAGGCGGCGGCAAAGTAGTTGGGTACTGCGCTGCCGCTGATTGGCAGACTCTCGATGCCGCCGGTTGTGCGGGTGGGAATCAGCAGGAAATGCGCGCCGCCCTTACGGTCGTGCAGCACCGCGTAGCCTTGGGGATCGGGGCCGCTGTCCTGCAGGGTCACGCGACTGCACGGCGCCGGGCGCTGCTCAGCCAACCAGTGAGGCACGCACTGCTGCTGCACGATCATGCGTAGGCGGTCGCGCTGCTGCTGGCGCTGCGCCAGCACGCCGAGTGTCAAGGCCACAACCGCGCTCACCAGTATCAGGACCCACCAGCACCGGCGCACTCACTCGCCCTCAGGGGTGCGCCGGGCCATGACGGCCGCTGCAAGACCGCAGGCAGCGGCGACCGACAGCCACAACCCCGGTATCGCGCGATTGCCCGTGGTCTCGATCAGCGCCGTACAGATGGCAGGTGTGAAGCCGCCGAACACCGCCGTGGCGAGGCTGTAGGCGAGCGCAAAACCCGAGGTGCGCACCGATGCCGGCATGATCTCGCTGAGGAGTACCACCATCGCACCGTTGTAGCTACCGTAAAGGAATGACAGCCACAGCAGCGCCGCCAGCAGCCGGCCGAAGCCCGGCGCTGCGACCAGCCAGGACATGACCGGGTAGGCGGTGAACAGCATCAGCACCGTGCTGGCGAGCAGTAGCGGGCGGCGCCCGATGCGATCGGACAGGGCGCCCATCAGCGGCAGCCAGAAGAGATTCGAGGCGCCGACATACAAGGTAACGCGCAGGCTGTCGCCGGCAGTCAGATGCAATACCCGGCTGCCGAAGGTCGGCGTATAGGCGGTGATCAGATAGAACGACACCGTGGTCATCGTGACCAGCAGCGTGCCGATGAGCACTATGCGCCAGTTGCGCGCCAGCGAGCGCCCTATGGCGCCGCTGTCCAGATGCTGGCGGCGCGCCGCGAACGCGCCGGTCTCCGGCAGCGAGCGGCGCAACACCAACAGCAACGGCACGATCAGACAGCCGATCAACAGCGGCACGCGCCAGCCGAAGCGCGTCATTTGGGCGGCCGACAGCCGCGCCGCGAGCAGCATGCCGATGAGCGCTGCGAACATCACCGCGAGCTGCTGGCTGGCCGACTGCCAGCTCACATAGAACCCTCGGTGTGCGGGCGGGGCGATCTCGGCGAGGTACACCGAGACACCGCCGAGCTCCATGCCGGCGGAGAAGCCCTGCAACAGCCGTGCGAGCACGACGATGAGCGGCGCCGCGATGCCGATGCGTGCGTAACCAGGCACGCAGGCGATGGACAGGATACCGGCCGACATGAGCGTCAGGGTCAGCAGCAATCCGGCGCGGCGGCCGTACCGGTCGGCGTAGGCGCCGAGTACCAGGGCGCCGAGCGGGCGCATGAGGAAGCCCGCGCCGAAGGTCATGAACGACAGCATCAGCGAGGCGAACGCGCTGCTGCTCGGAAAGAACGCAGCGCCGATGGCGGGGGCGTAATAGCCGAACACCATGAAGTCGTACATCTCGAGGAAATTGCCGCTGACGACCCGCAGCACATTGGCCAGCTGTGAGCGGCGCGCGCGCAAACAATCCTCGCCGGCTAACTGCGCAGCTTAACGCCCTTGGGATCGTAGAGCGGTTCGAGTCGCACGGTGGCGCTGTGGCTGTCGCCGAGGATGTCGATCTCGAAGCGCGCGCCGTCGCGGGCGAGCGCGCTCGGCACGTAACCGGCCGCGAGGCTCTTGCCGATGCAGTGACCATAGGCGCCGGAGGTGACGTAGCCGACGGCAGCGCCACTCTTCATGATGGACTCGTAGCCCACCACTTCGCTGTGCGTATCGGCCACCTCCATGATGACGAAGCGCCGCTGCGGTCCGCGCGCCCGCTCGGCAAGCGCGGCGGCGCGTCCGGTGAACTGCGGCTTGCTGAAATCGACGAAGCGCTCGAGGCCGGTCTCCGCCGGCGTGTAATCGGGGCGGAAGTCCTTGTTGAAGGACCCGTAGGCCTTCTCCAGGCGCAGCGACGACAATGCGCGCCCGCCGAAATGGGTCAGTCCCTGCTCGCGTCCGGCGTCCCAGAGCTCGTCGTACAGCGTTGCGAAGTAGTCTGGCGTGGTCCACAGCTCGTAGCCGAGTTCGCCGGTGAAGCCGGCACGGGTCAGGATGACGGGCGCGGAACCGACCGCAGTTTCACTGACCTGGAAGAGCTTGAACGCACTGGCGGAGAGGTCGAGTCGCGTCAGGCGCTGCAGCAGTGCGCGCGCGCGCGGCCCGGCGAGCGAGACGCCGCACAGCGTCGAGGCGAGCGAGCGCACCGCGACATCGGCGGGCGGAGCTGCCTGCCAGAACCAGCGCAGATGAAATTCTTCGGCAAATCCCGAGCCAAAGATGACGAAGCGCTCCTCGGCGAGGCAGGCCATCGACAGATCACCGACGATGCGCCCGGCCTCGTTCAGCATCGGCGCGAGGCCCAGCCGCCCGGGCCGCGGAATGCGGCAGGCGAACACGCGGTCGAGCCAGGCGCGCGCCCCGCGGCCGGTGACTTCGTACTTGCCATAGTTGGTGGTCTCGTACAGGCCCACACCGGCGCGCACCGCCTGGCACTCGGCGCGCACCACCGGGAAGGCTTCCGAGCGGCGGTAGCTCGGCGTCTCGCTGGGCGGCATGCCACGCGGCGCAAACCACAGCGCGTGTTCCAGCCCGAAGTTCGCGCCCATGACGGCGCCGGCGGCCAGCAGCCGGTCATAGATGGGTGAGCGGCGCAGCGGGCGCGCCGCCGGCAGCTCCTCGTTCGGATAGGCGAGACGGAAGCGGCGCGAGTAGTTTTCCGGAACCTTGAGAGAGGTGTACTTGGGCGTGGCGAAGGCGCCGAAACGCGCGACATCCATGGAAATGATGTCCTGCCCCGGATCACCCTCAGTCATCCAGCGCGACAGTACCAGACCGATCCCGCCGCCCTGGCTGAATCCGGCCATCACCGCGCAGGCGACCCAGTAGTTACGCAGGCCGCGCACCGGACCCATCAGCGGGTTGCCGTCGGGAGCGAAGGTGAACGGGCCGTTGACGGCCTTGCGGATGCCGACCCGGCCGAGCGCGGGGAAGTGACGGAAGCCGACCTCGAAGTAGGGTGCCAGGCGCTCGAAGTCCTCCGGCAGCAGCTGCATGGCGAAGTCATCGGGGGTGTGCAGCGGCGACCACACCACGCCGTGCGGCTCGTAGGTGCCGATGAGTGCGCCGCGCCGCTCCTGCCGCAGGTAGATCTCACCGGAATAGTCCGTCGTGTTGACGAGCTCGGTCTCGCGGTCAGCGAGCTCGGGGATGTCTTCGGTGAGCAGATAGTGATGCTCCATCGCCAGCACCGGCAGCTCGATGCCCACCAGGTGGCCCACCTCGCGCGCCCACAGCCCGGCACAGTTGACCACGTGTTCGGCGTGCACACTGCCCTTGTCGGTGAGCACGTCCCAGCTGCCGTCGGCGCGCTGGCTGAGCGACTGCACGCGCGTGAAGCGTTCGACCTGCGCGCCGAGCGTGCGCGCTGCCTTGACATAGGCGTTGGTGGTGCCGGAGGGATCGCAGTGGCCGCCGTCAGCGCGCCACAGCGCGCCGATGAAGTGGCTGGTGTCGATGAGCGGATTCAGGCGTAGCGCTTGTTCGAGCGAGATCATCTCGGTCTCCATGCCGAGGTAGCGCGCGCGCGAGCAGATGAGCTTGAGACTGTCGAGTTCGCCCTCGGTGGCGGCCAGCATCAGTCCGCCGTTCGGATGCAGACCGCACGACTGGCCGGACAGTGCCTCGATCTCGCGGTAGAGATCGATCGTGTATTTCTGCAGACGCGAGATGTTGGCCTCGCCGTTGAAGGTATGCATGCCGCCAGCGGCGTGCCAGGTGGAGCCCGAAGTGAGCTCGCTCCTCTCCACCAGCAGCACATCGCTCCAACCGGCCTTCGCCAGGTGATACAGCACACTGGCACCGACCACGCCGCCGCCGATCACCACGGCTCTCGCGGAAGCCTTCATCTCGTTGCGTCTCCGGACAAAGTGTGAACAGTAACATCGGCGCGCCGATCCAGTCCGGACGGCCGCGCGCTGATGCTGAGCCATTCCTGCAGGTGGCGCGCCGTGCTCGCCGGGGTGACCAGCAGCAGCCCGTGCGCCACGGCCGCGAGCGTCACCGGCACTTGCGCGATCACAGTGGCTGCCGCGCAGCCGGGCGCGAAGTGCTGCGGATCGAGGTCCAGCCGGCAGCCGCGCGTGAGCAGCTCGCGTGCCCCCGCGCCGGCCAGATAGAGGAGCGCGAATGCGCCCGACAGATCCACGGCGAGCGCGCAGGGGCGCGTCAGCTCCTGCCAGTATCCCGCGCTGGCACCGGCCTCCGCGGCCGGCGCGAGCAGCAGCCAACGCTCCGGGCGCACGGCCAGCACCAGCCCCGCAGTTGCTCGCGCCACCCGGCCACAGGGCGGCAACGCCAGCGCGTGCCCGCTGGCGAAGCGCTGCAGCTCGGCGTGTGCGCCGCGCCGCGGCGACAGTTGCACGATGTCGGCCACACAGTGCGCCAGCTGTACGGCCGGTGGCGCGAGCGGCGCGGACTCAGGCGCGGACACGGACATTCTCCGGGTCGAGCATGTGCGGGCTGAGGATCTCGACCGCGACCTCTTCGCCGTGCAGCTCGGAGCGCGCCGTGAGGCGCGTGCCGATGCGCGCGCGACCGCCACTCAGTAGCGCCAGACCGAGCCAGCCAGGAAGTTCCGTCGACGGGGTCGAGGAGGTGACGTAGCCCTCACTCGCGCCGCTCGACGCGAGCAGGTGCATGCCGTTGCGCAGGCGCCGCGCACGGTCGAGCGGACGCACTCCGACCAGCTGCAGCCGCTCGCCGGACTGCAGCGCGGGTCGTGCGCTCAGCGTACGGCCAATGAAGTCACCGTGCGGCTTGAGCATGCGGCCGAAGCCGAGGTCGTGCGCGCTGGTGTTGCCATTCAACTCCGCGCCGGTCACGTGGCCCTTCTCGATGCGCAGTGTATTGAGCGCATCCAGCCCATAAGGCAACAGGCCGAGCGTACGTCCGGCCGACTGCAGCGCTTCCCACACAGTGCGCGCGCAATGCGCCGGCACCGCGAGCTCGAAGGCGAGCTCGCCCGAGAACGAGATGCGGAACAGGCGCGCGGCGACGCCGGCGGCGCGCACCGCGCCTGCGGCCATGAACGGGAACGCTGCGTTGCCCACATCCGCATCGACGATGCGCGCCAGCAATTCGCGCGCCCGTGGACCGGCGATGGCGAACTGCGCCCACTGATCCGCCACGTCGGTGAGGGTGACGTCGAGCTGAGCGCAGGTGCTCTGGCGATGAAACTCCAGGTGTTCGAGCACCGCGGCTGCGTTGGCCGTGGTCGTGGTGACCAGGAAATGCTCGGCGGCGAGCCGCGCTGTGGTGCCGTCATCGAACAGCATGCCGTCCTCGCGCAGCATGATGCCGTAGCGCGCCCGGCCCACGGCGAGCGTCGAGAAGGTATTGGCATAGACGACATCCAGGAAGCGCACGGCGTCCGCGCCCTGCACGTCGATCTTGCCGAGGGTCGAGACGTCGGTCACCCCAACGCCCTGGCGCACGGCGCGCGCCTCGCGCAGCACCGGCTCCCAGCCGCCCTCCTGCGCATACACCAGCGGTCGCAGCCACAGCCCGGTGGACACGAAGCTGGCGCCGTGCGCGGCGTGCCAGTCGTGCAGCGGCAGGCGGCGCTGCGGCTTGAAATGCGCACCCACTTCGCTGCCGGCGAGCGCCGCGAACGGCACCGGCTGGGCAAACGGCCGCGGCCGCAGCGCGCCGACCTCGGCCAGGGTCTGTCCGCGCGCCTGCGCCAGTACGGCGCTGCCGAGCAAACCGCCGATGCGTCCCTGGTCGGTCGCCATGCCATGCGTGGTGTAGCGCTTCATGTGCTCGAGGTGCGCGTAGCCCTCGCGGCAGGCGAGACGCACATCCGCCGTGGTCACATCGTTCTGCAGATCGACGAAGGCCCTTCCAGGGCCGGGCACCTCCCAGAGCGCGGCGAGCGGCGTTGCCGCGAGGTCGGTCTGCGGTGGCGCTGCGTGCGGCTCGCACTCACGACCTAGCTCCCGGGCGATCTGCGCGGCGGCCACCGCGCCGTCGCGTGCCGCGGCGGCAAGCCCCGCCACGCCGCGCGCGCTGCCGGCCATAACTCCTGCCCGCGGGGTGAGCTCCGGCACAAACGCCGCGAGGCGCTCCTGCCAGCCCAAATGTCCGCCGAGCTGTACCGGCAGCGCGGCTCGCGGCGAGAATCCGCCGGAGAGCAACAGACTGTCCGCGCGCACCGTCTGCAGCGGCGCGCCATCGAGAGCGGTGATGCGTACTGCGCGCACGCTGCTGCGCCCGAGCACGGCGCTGACCAGACAGCGTGCGTACACGCGCATGCCGAGTGCGCGCGCGCGCGCCGCCGCCAGCGACTCGGCGCGCACATCGATGACCGCAACCGGGGAGATGCCGGCTGCGGCAAGTGCGAACAGCGCTGCGTACGCCTCATCGTTGTTGACGAAGAACGCCGGACGGCAGCCGACCGCGACCCCGTAACGGCGCAGATAGCTGTGCGCCGCTCCTGCCAGCATCACGCCCGGGACGTCGTTGCCGGCAAGCGCAATCAGTCGTTCCTCGGCGCCCGTCGCGAACAGCACGCGGCGTACGCGGATCACATGCAGCCGCTCGCGCAGCCCGCTGCTGCTCGTCGGTGCGGCGAGAGTCTCGAGAGCACCGAACACGCCGTGCCCGTAGGCGCCGACGACTGTACTGCGCGTGAGGATTCGCACGC
>DATHMN010000073.1:0-36290 GCA_035487135.1 Steroidobacteraceae bacterium
TCCCGGAGAGCGAGAATCGAGGCGATATTCACGATACTGCCCCCTTGTTTGCGATCGCGCATCTTTTTCGCGCACTCGCGAGAGACAAGGAACGCTCCCTTCAAATTCGTTTCGAGAATCGTGTCCCATTGCGACTCCGCAAGCTCGATGGCTGTCTTATCAGAGGCGACACCGGAGTTGTTGACTAAAACGTCCACGGGGCCGAACTGTCGAGAGACGCGCTCGAGTGTCCCCGTAACCTCATCGACGTGTCGGACATCCATCCGCGCGATGCAGACCTCCGCCCCAGACCTGCGCAAAGTATCGGCTACCTCGTCCAGTTCGGGTTCACGTCTCGCGGAGAGGATGACCCGCGCTCCCGCACGGGCAAGCACCGCGGCGAAGTGAGCGCCTAGCCCGGAAGAGGCGCCCGTAACAAGCGCGACTTTGTCGCGCAAGCTGAAGAGGTTATCCACGGCACACTCCCTACGGCTTGTCCCATCGGGGGGGCCGCCCTATGTATCGTTGCAGGCTTTCAAGAAAGACACGCACCTTACTTGATGCGGACTTGCGCTCCGCGTACAAACCGAAGATGCCGGCGCCGGCGGACGTCACCTCGTAAGAGACAAGAAGATGAGTGAGTGCGCCGCTCTTAATAAGCGGTCCGGCCAGCCAGACCGGCAACCGTGCCACCCCCAAACCATGCGTGGCTGCATTGAGGATTGCGGATACGCTGTTTGAGTGGAGGTTTCCAGAGACTCTGACCTCGTCAACGACGGAGCTTCGCATGGAACCGAAGGTCCAGCGCTCTGACTCGAGACTGGATTGCAGCAGGCAGTTATGATCCGCCAGGTCACTCGGCACTCGCGGCATGGGCAGAGAGCTCAGATAGGAAGGGCTTGCACAGACGATATATCGATTGGCGGCGATCTTTTGCAAGAAGTAGCTCGACCGCTCGGCAGGCTCGGTGATGATCTTCACGTCAAAATCAGGGTTGAAGGTGGACTCGTCTGTGACCAGACGGACATCCACGCTCAGTCGGGGATTCTCCGCCAAGAACTGCGGGAGGCTGGGTGAGACGTAAAGCCGACCAAAGTCGGCCGGGGCATGGATCCTAAGGGTGCCTGAGAGCGTGGAGGTTGTGTCTGACAAGGCTCGGCGTGTTTCTTCGACGTCTTTAAGAAGTAGCACCGATTTCTCGTAGAAGATCCTCCCCGCTTCGGTGAGCTCAATCCGGCGTGGCGTGCGGCGAAACAGCTTGACGCCGAGATCGTCCTCAAGGCCCTTGATGTAGCGAGATACAGACGGCGTATTCAGGTTAGCCGCTGTGGCTGCTTTGGAGAAGCTCCCCAGCTCCGCCGTTTTGCAGAAGACCCGAACGCACGTCAGATAGTCCATAACCCCCTTTGGACTCAGTCATCTGGGACACGAAAGTAGGCCGGTGCTCTATGTCGCTACGATGCAAATCCTAATGTATCACGCTCCTGGAGGATGGCCTTCCGAGCCATTGGGTGCGCAGCTGCGCTCCGTGCCATTCACTCGATTGCGGCGAACATTTACCCTCGATCCCGGAAACCGGGGCCTGCCGCCTATACAACCCGCAACTACGAACCCCCGGAATCTTGAAAGTCATATTCAATCTCGCGACGTGCAGCTTGCTGCGAGTCGTTGGATGAGTGAACCCGATCGCGGCGTGTTACAGATTTTGTAATCGTGCGTTGCTTTACGGTGACTTTAATCGCATTGGCTCGTCTGGCAGCCTCTAAGTGTACCGGCAGGGGTGCGTTCTGCTTTTCTACGCGACCGCCGCAGCCGAATTGTAGGGGGATCAATGCCACGCACCTCATCGACACCGACACCATCACTCCTGCTGTTTGACGGGCGACCCTTCCGACTGCGCATTAGATCGCGTGGTTCGAAGTAACCGCCTTAGATCGATCCCGGTCAAGGCTTTCGCGGCGCAATGCCCTAAGAAGGGCGGACTGAATTGCCGCGGACGGGCCTGAGCCAGCGGCGCAGTACGCCTGAAGATCCTTTGCAGACAGGTCTCATATGAGAAGCACGCATTCGTTACTTCAGAGGGTAGCTAAGGGGTTAATCGGAGCGAATGCGCTCAACGAACTCGCGAAGCTCATATCCATGGGACTGCTCGGGGCTGCCGTGACAGTCGGAACCGCCTCCGCCGCGCCTGTCGATCAAGACGGCACGCTACACATCGCAGCCTTCGAAATGCCGTTTTCCGACTTGGCGAGCCCCGAAGCTAAGGCGAGCTTCATCGCCACTCAGAAACAGTCGCTGGCGATGTACACCTTGCCTCCGAACTCACCGGTCTCGGAGCTACGTCGGTTGATGGACGAGCAGTATTTCAATCCACGTCTGGCGAAGCAGCGCGCAGCGTTTCAAGTCAACGTAACCGGCGGGACGATCGCGGGGGTCATGACGGAGGCGTTCGTGCCGGCCGGCGGCATTTCGCCCAACAACAGGCATCGCGTGCTTATAAACCTGCACGGCGGCGCTTTCATCATGGGTGCACACACCCAGAGCCAGATTGAATCCATTCCCATCGCGGCGACCGCGCGCATCAAGGTTATCAGCGTCGACTATCGGCAGGCACCGGAGGCTCACTTTCCGGCGGCGGATCAAGACGTCGAGGCCGTTTATCGCGAATTGCTGAAATCATATAAACCCGGAGAGATCGGTATCTACGGTTGCTCGGCGGGCGGAATACTCACCGGGCAAGTGATTGCCTGGTTCCAGAAGGTTGGTCTTCCAAACCCCGCGGCGATTGGGATTTTCTGTGCGCATACCAACAATGCACGCGGCGACTCCAGCTATCTGGCACCCAGACTCGGAAGCGTCAACAGCCAGCCGCCATCAAAGAATTCACCAACGATAGCCTCTCTCCCCTATTTCAAGGGTGTAAGCGAGGACGATCCACTGGTGTTTCCGTCGGCTTCGAAGGCCGTAATTGCGAAGTTCCCGCCCACTCTGTTGATCGTTGGGTCCCGCGACGTCGAAGCGAGCGGAGCCAGTCGGACGGCCATCGATCTGATAAAGGCGGGAGTCGATGCGCGCTTTCTCTGCTGGGACGGCGTCGATCACAACTTCATGAGCGAGCCGGAACTCCCGGAATCAAGAGAGGCCTACGCGATCGTAGCGAAATTCTTCGAGGAGCAGTTTCGAAAGGCAAGTCACTGAGGCGCATCTGCAAACCGAGCGTAGAGATCGCTCGTCGGTTGGCGATATGAAAGAGGGGGTAGTGATGAGTTGCGTTCATCGAACCGCAGAGTTCGTCCGAGGAATTACTGCTGCCCAACATCCAAGGTTATGGATCGGCGCTGCGTCTCCGTCCACGCCGCCTGGACCCAGGTTCTTTACGGTGTAGCGACGCTGACTCTGCGCCTCCCTACCGGTGGATCTACGTCTCGCATGCATCTCGGATCGCAACTAGGTCGGCCGCGGCGTTCGCCGGCGAAAGTCGGCAACGCTGGCTCGACGACCGAGAAGTCAAATCGGAATACTGAGCTTGCGTCTACGCTCAGCTCGCGATGGTCGCTGCCACAACGCTACTCGACCAATCAGGAATAAGCACATGTCCCGAATAATCAACTGTTCGACGGCCGTCGGCCTTGTCGCGCTAGTGGCGATGCTCTGCCCGGTCACTGGACGCACGCAATCTTCATCGACATCCAGCGAAAACGCAGATTCCCAAGATCTCGCTGAGGTGGTTGTCACCGCACGCCGGCGCGAAGAGCGTCTGATCGATGTGCCCGGCGCGGTTGAGGTCGTTAGCGCGGCTGAGATCGAAAACGAAAACATTGTAGATGCGAAAGACCTCACCCGGAATGTCCCGAATCTCTTGATTCTCACGACGTTTGCCGGTACGGGCGGGACAACGGCCATTCGAGGCATCACCTCAGCGGCTGCAAATTCCGATCCAGGAGTTGAGCCTGAGGTAGCGTACAACATTGACGGCATTAACGTGACCCAAGGGCGGGTCGCGACGTTGGGATTGTTGGACGTAAATCGTGTAGAAGTGCTCGAGGGCCCGCAGGCGCTGTACTTCGGAAAAAACAGCCCGGCCGGTGTCGTATCCATCACCAGCGTAGACCCCGGACAAACCCTGGGAGGCTACATCCGCGTCGGTCACGAATTCAGGCTCGATTCCGATCAGGCAAACGCCGCCCTGACAATACCGATTCGAGATGATCTGTCGGTTCGCATCGCCGGTATGGCTCAGCAGCAGCGCGGTTACCTCCAGAACCAAGCTGTCCCAATTGTGGATCCGGTATTTCCGGAGTACATAGATCCGGGCGCCGTCAACAAATACATCGACGGGGCGCATCAGGGGTTGGTCCGCGTAGGGGTTAAATACACACCTACTGACAAACTGACGGTTCTGATCAAGTCGATGTACGCCTACTACTACGCAAATAGCGATGGTGCGGATCAAGTGAATCTTTGCGCGCCGGGTCTCAATAGCGTTAAGGTCAATTTGAACTTCGGCGTCACGGCATTGGATCCTGCGTATCAGAACTGCTCGCAAAGTCCTCGCGCCGTTGAGGGAGGATTGAATCCGGCGCTGGCAGCGCATTTTCCAGGATCAAATGGAGGCGTCCCGTATTCCCAGCCGACGATGAAATTGGACACAGCTAACATCAACTATGACTTAGACCCGCTGACCATCACTTCGATCACGGGTTACTACCGGCTCATGTCGCATGCGTCGGTCGGCATTGAGTCTTCAGTCCCGTTCTATATCGGAGCTCAGTCGCTCGCGTATCGACAGGCAAGTGAGGAATTACGTGCGACTACGAAGCTCAGTGGTCCGATAAACTTCACTTTTGGCGGCTACTATGAGGACAGCAAGTATCGATGGGAGGGGAACAACTACATTCTCCCACTGGGCGCGGATACTGTGACCGGAAGAATCGACTCGGAAACGTATCAGGACGATGCGACGGATCGCACTTGGTCAGCGTTTGCTTCGATGGATTGGAAGCTGCCCGCGCGGCTGGAGCTCTCCGGTGGTGCGCGATGGACTCACGAGGCGAAACTCGCGACTGAGCAGAACACCTATCTCAACGACCAACCGGAGATTCAGTTTGGATTTCCATTTTTCTTGCCCGTCGGCCAGCAAATCATATCGCCCACGACCGGCAACAACGTTTCACCGGAGGTTACGCTCACTTGGCACGCTCAGCCCGACCTGAACGTCTATGGCGCATTCAAGACAGGGTATAAGTCGGGGGGAACCTCGACCGCAGAAGTGCTAGACATCACGACAGCAGCGTTGCTGTCGTTCAAGCCGGAGAAGGCCATCGGTGGAGAGCTAGGCATCAAGGGAGATCTTTTGGAGCGGACCCTGAATTTTACCTTCGACGTCTACAACTACAACTTCCAGAACCTACAGGTTACTTCTCTCTCGATCATTCCGAATCAGCCTCTGTTTTTTCACATTACGAATGCGGCAGGCGCAAGAACCCAGGGCGCAGAGTTTCAGACGAACTACCGACTCGCGACGGATTTCTCTCTTCGTGGCCACTTGGATTACAACCGCGCATTCTACACAGACTATGCGGATGCGCCCTGTTCGCCGGATCAAACGAACGGTGCAGCCCCGGGCTGTGTGTTCCTTAGTGGAACCGGATATCAGGATCTTACGGGCAAGCAGCTGGAGTTCGCGCCGAAGTGGTTTGGCGGGGGAGGGTTTTCCTACAAACATGACCTCCCGGGCGGTCTGCAGCTCGCCTTCGATGGAGACTGGAATTACACAAGCAGCTCAGTTAGGGCCTATGGACTCGCCTACTTTGGCGTGCAAGGCGGCTACTCGATCGTTAATTCAAGCGTCCGACTGGTGAATCCGGCTAAGGGTTGGGAATTTGCGCTAAGTGGCACCAATCTGACAGATGTCGTTACCTATTCCGAGATGTTCAACCAGAACGGCTTCCCCACGGGGGCCTATTCAGGCTTACGAGGCGCACCACGCGAGGTCATGTTGAGCTTCAACTACACGTTCTGAGGGGACGACCGTTCCTGCGGGAGCACCGTTCATCAAAGGCAGCCGTAGTCTGACGGCTCCAGCGACCCGCGTATATTTTGCTTAGAGACGTGTTGCGGAGCCGAGCGCGAAGCACGCAAATCCATAGTTTGCCAGTGTGCGAAAACTCGGTAAGCTCGAGTCGCGGCCGCCGAGTCTGTGTCGCTACCCGCCGCCTGTGGGATTTGTGCGCGGTATGGGCAGAGGCCGCGTGACAGGGCAAGGAATGGAATACTCCCGTCGCCCCGAGCGAGGACAATGTACGAAAACGCGCTGCTGGTCGTTTCTGGTTAGCGCCCCACAGGCTTCGACGCCTGGTTCAACGTGACTTGCTCGCTGAAAAGAATCCAGCCACAGGGTGGGCGCGGACCCATTGATTTCCGCGACGCGCGCGGGACGGTCTCGTGTTCGGTGCAGGGCCAGGCGAAGGGTTCGATGGACTTCGATCCAAAGTATAACTGCCAGGTCAGCTGCTGGAACCGTCGTCCTGAATCGGCGCCATCATGCTGCGGAGCAGCGTCCACCCCGCGCAACTACAAGGTAGCGGGGAGTCGCTCTGCTGATCGTCTCATCACCAGCGCACCGCTCTTATATCGCTCTGCCGCGCGCTCAGACTAAGGGGTGTGGGCGCCTGCCGTGTGAAGGCGCTCTTTCCCGCCAGTCAAAAGCTGCTTGCAAACGGGCAGCCGCGGACACGGGTGGAACTTACCCGAAACTTACCCGATCATGGTTTTGCGACGCTGCCAGCGTCGTAAATCTTTGATTTATTGGCGCTCCCTACCGGATTCGAACCGGTGTTACAGCCTTGAGAGGGCTATGTCCTGGGCCTCTAGACGAAGGGAGCTTCGGGTCGGGCAATCAGCAGGAGCGCGGTATTATAGAGAGCCGTCCTAATTGCTCAAGCGAAAGCCAGGGAATTGAACTCGACCGATACGCCCCCCGCCAAGCCTGCCGTTGAGCCCCGGATCATTCCACGATCTGAGCACTCGATCTCCCGGTCGCATGTTTCGCCTAACGCCCTGCGTGTGCTCTACCGACTCCGCGATGCCGGCTACATGGCCTTTCTGGTCGGAGGCTGCGTCCGCGACCTGTTGATCGGCATTGAGCCCAAGGATTTCGACGTCGCGACCGATGCGCTGCCCGAAGAAGTGCGGCGACTGTTTCGCAACTGCCGTCTGGTCGGCCGGCGTTTCCGCCTCGCGCACGTGTTCTTCGGCCGCGAGATCATCGAAGTCGCCACCTTTCGTGCCACCAGCGCCCCCTCGCAGGGCGATGAGCCCTTGCCGGAAGCAGACCCCGAGGACGGCGAGGCCCCGGAACTGGATGATGCCGAACTCGAGGCGCCCGCGGCGGAGGAAGCACCGCTGGCTGCTGCGCCGGTCCGCCTCGAGCGCGATAACACAGCGGATGACTCCGAGCGCCGCTTCGACTCCTCCGGGCGAATTCTGCGTGACAACATCTACGGCACCATCGACGAGGACGTGTGGCGGCGCGACTTCACGGCGAATGCGCTCTACTACAACATCGCTGATTTCTCCATCTGGGACTACGTCCATGGCGCGCACGACATCGAGTTGCGCACCCTGCGGCTCATCGGCGACCCGGAGACGCGCTTCCGTGAGGATCCGGTGCGGATGCTGCGCGCAGCGCGCTTCGAGGCGAAGCTCGGCTTTCAGATCGAACCGTCCACGGCGCAGCTGATCACGCCGCTGCGCGGGCTGCTCGCGGCGGTCCCGCCGGCGCGCCTGTTCGATGAAACCCTGAAACTGTTCCTGACCGGTCACGGCGCGCGCAGCTTCGAGGTTCTGCGGCGGCGCGGACTGCTGGCAGCGCTGCTGCCCAGCGTGGATGCTTACTTCAGCAGTCATCCGGGCAGCCTCGTGGAACAGCTGCTGCTGCAGGGACTGAAGAATACCGACGCGCGCGTGGTGGCCGACAAGCCGGTGACGCCCACCTTCCTGTTCGCACTCCTCTTATATGGGCCCATCGCCGGCTTGATCGAGGCCACGCCGCCCGAGCGCTGGCACGAGCCGGGGACCATCCTCGATGCCTGTGACCGAGCGACGCGCGAGGCGCAGACCCGCATCGCGATTCCGAAACGCTTCTCGCTCGGGGTGCGCGAGATGTTCGCGCTGCAGCCACGCCTCGAGCACCCGCGCGGCCGCCGTGCGTTGCGTCTGCTCGAGCACCCGCGCTTCCGCGCCGCCTACGACCTGCTGCTGCTGCGCGCCGAACACGGACTCGCCCCGCAGGACGTGGCGCAGTGGTGGACGCGCCTGCAAGAGGTGTCCGGCGAAGAGCGCGAGCGCATGGCCGACGCTCTGGCCGGGGCGACGCCGCCGCGCGGTGCGCAGGGTCCGCGCCGCCGCAGCCGCCGGCGCCGACGCCCACCCGCCACTAAACCCGCCTGATCGCGCCCCATGCAGCGCTGGCAGCCGGCCTACATCGGCGTGGGCAGCAATCTCGACGATCCACGTGCGCAGGTGCTCAGCGCCTGCGCGCATCTGGGACAGCTGTCGGACAGTCGTGTCTTTCTGACTTCGCGTCTGTATGCCTCGCGCCCCTTCGGCCCCGTGGTGCAGCCGGACTACGTCAACGCCGCCGTCGGCATGCTGACGCGGCTGAGTGCGGAGCCGCTGCTCGCGCAGCTGCGCGCCATCGAGAGCGCCATGGGGCGGCCGCCGCAGCGCGAGCGCTGGGGGCCGCGGGTGATCGATCTGGACCTGCTGTGCTTCGACCACGAACGCTGCAGCTCGCCGCAACTCGTGCTGCCGCATCCGGGGATAGTGGAGCGCAACTTCGTTCTGTATCCTCTGGCGGAAATTGCTCCCGACCTCGACCTACCCGGGCTCGGCCGCGTGGCCGAGCTGCGGGCGCGCGTCACCGCCGAGGGTCTCAGTCTGTTGCAGCACGTATGACGAGCGAAGTGCACCACAAATTCGTGGTGGTCGAAGGACCCATCGGCGTGGGCAAGACCAGCCTGGCGAAGCGCCTGTGCACCAACCTGGGCGCGCAGGGCGTCTTCGAGCAGGCCGCGCAGAACCCGTTTCTCGAGCGCTTCTACAAAAACCCGCGCGCCGGAGCGCTGCCGACGCAGCTGTACTTCCTGCTGCAGCGCGCGCAGCAGCTGGCGGCGCTCAAACAGGCGGACCTGTTCACCACCGTGCGCGTCGCCGACTATCTGCTGGAAAAGGACCGGTTGTTCGCGCGCGTGACGCTCGATGACGCCGAGTACGCCCTCTACGAGCAGCTGTATTCCAAGCTCGACATTCAGGCTCCCAAGCCCGATCTGGTGGTATACCTGCAGGCGCCGGTCGATGTGTTGCTGGAGCGCATCGCGCGGCGCGGGGTCGACTACGAGCAGCACATCGACCGGCAGTACCTCGAGCGCCTCAACCAGGCTTACGCGCGCTTTTTTCACGAGTTCGAGGCGGCGCCACTCTTGATCGTCAACGCGGCCTCGATCGACCCGATCGCCAACCAGCGTGATTACGATGAGCTGCTCGCGGCCATCCGCCGCATGAGCCGCGGTCGCCTTTACTACAACCCGTTGCGCAGCCGTACGATCTAGTTACACTCGCTGCGCGATGTATACCCACCTGCAACGCGATGCGAGCCGTCCGCCGGTGACGCTCGCGACGCTGGCGCGCATGAAGGCCGACGGCGAGAAGATCGCCAGCCTCACTTGTTACGACGCCAGTTTCGCCGTACTGCTCGACAATGCCGACGTCGACCTGGTGCTGGTCGGCGATTCGCTCGGCATGGTCATCCAGGGACACGACACCACCGTGCCAGTGACCATGGACGACATGGTGTACCACAGTGCCGCAGTGGCGCGGGGCCTGCACCGGCCGTTCCTGATCGCCGACCTGCCGTTCATGAGCTATCCGTCACGCGACGTCGCGCTGGCACATGCCGTGCGCCTGATGCAGGAGGGCGGTGCCAAGATGGTGAAGCTCGAGAGCGGCGGCAAGCAGACCGAGATCGTGGAATTCCTTGCCGGCCACGACATCGCGGTGTGCGCGCACCTGGGCCTCAAGCCGCAGTCGGTGCACAAGACCGGCGGCTTCCGCGTCCAGGGCCGCGAGCAACAGGGCGCGGAGCGCCTGCTCGATGAAGCGCGCCGCCTGCAGGCGGCCGGCGCCGACATGGTGCTGCTCGAATGTATTCCGGCGCCGCTCGGTAAGACGATTAGCGCCGCGCTGGACGTGCCGGTCATCGGCATCGGTGCCGGCCCGGACACCGACGGCCAGATTCTGGTCACCTACGACATGCTCGATATCACCACCGGGCGCAAGCCGCGCTTCGTGCGCAACTTCATGGACGGGGCACGCGACAACCTCGACGCACTGCGGCGCTACGTGCGCGCCGTGAAAGCCGGCGAGTACCCGGCGCCCGAGCACTGCTTCTGAGGGCGGCCCGCAGGATCACTGCCCTGGACACCGTCACCACGATCGCTGCCGTCCGCGAGCAGGTACGCGCCTGGCACCGCCAGGGGTTGCGCGTGGCCTTCGTGCCCACCATGGGCAACCTGCACGCCGGACATGTGAGTCTCATCGAAGCCGCACGCCGTCACGGCGACCGCTTCGTCGCGAGCATCTTCGTCAACCCGATGCAGTTCGGGCCCAACGAGGATTACGCGCACTATCCACGCACGCCGCGCGCCGACGAGCAGATGCTGGCCGCAGCCGGCTGCAGCATGATGTTCATGCCGGACGTCGCCGAGATCTATCCGCACGGCTCGGAGCGCGCGACCCGCATCGAAGTGCCGGGGCTATCGCGCATCCTCGACGGCGAGTGTCGCCCCGGCCACTTCGATGGCGTGAGCACGGTGGTGGCGAAGCTGTTCCACATCGTCGAGCCGGACGTGGCGGTGTTCGGCGAGAAGGACTTCCAGCAGCTCACCATCATCCGGCGCATGGTGGCGGAGCTGTGCATGCCGGTGACCCTCATCGGTGCGCCCACGGTGCGCGACGCCGACGGCGTCGCGATGAGCTCGCGCAACCAGTATCTGACCGCGGCCGAGCGCGCCATCGCCCCGCAGATCTATGCTGCCCTGCAGGCGGCCGCGCAGCGCCTCGGCGCGGGCGATGCGGACTTCGCCAGCATCGAGCGCAGCGGCTTCCAGCGGCTCGAGAGCGCCGGCTTCCGCCCGGATTATTTTTCGGTGCGGCAGGTGGCGGATCTCGCACCACCGGCTGCCGGCGCGCGCGAGCTGGTGATCCTGACTGCCGCGCGGCTGGGCAAGGCACGGCTCATCGACAACGTGCAGGTGATGCGCCCCTGAAGCTGTGCGAGCGGCCGCCGACAGGGGTGGCTGCGGCTGCGCGCGCATCTCGACGCGCTGCCCGCGGCGTGCGAAAGTCAGCCTGCTCGATGAACGAGCATTTGAGCTCGCGCTGCTGGCCCGGCACTCACAGTCGCCGGGTCTTTTTTTGGATCAGCGCAGACACTCAGGCCGCTGGTGCGTGGCGCGCCAGCGCCCAGTGCACGTGCTCGCGCACCAGCGCCGAAGGATCCTCGCGCCGCCGCGCCAGTGCGGCGAGCACCTGCGGCCGGCTGGGCGCATTGCCGAGCGCCACGGCGATGTTGCGCGACCAGCGCTGGTAGCCGATGCGATAGATCGCCGAGCCGCGCATGCGCTCCTCGAACTGCGCCGCCGTCCAGCCGAACAGGGTGCCGAGCGCCGCTCCGTCCAGGTGCTGGCGCACCGCGAAGTCAGGATGTGCTGCGGCGCGTGCGAACTTGTTCCACGGGCACACCAGCTGGCAGTCATCGCAGCCGTAGATGCGGTTGCCAATGAGCGGCCGCAGCTCTGGCGGGATCGCTGCGTGACTTTCGATGGTGAGATACGAAATGCAGCGGCGCGCGTCCAGGCGGTAGGGGGCAACGATCGCTCCGGTCGGACAGGCGGGCAGGCAGGCGCTGCAGCTGCCACAGTGGGCACCTGCCGCTGCATCGGCAGGCAGCGGCAGGTCGGTGAGAATCTCGCCCAGAAAGAACCATGAACCCGCCTCGCGCGCGATCAGGTTGGTGTGCTTGCCGATCCAGCCGAGACCCGCCTCGCGCGCCAGCGCTTTTTCCAGCACCGGAGCCGAATCGACGCACACGCGGAAACCGTACGGGCCGATGTGCTGCGCCAGCTCGCGCGCCAGCCGACCGAGTCCCTGACGCAGCACCTTGTGATAGTCGCGTCCGAGCGCGTAGCGCGAGACGTAGGCGAGGCTGCCGTCGGCGAGCACCTCGTGGGCGGGGCGCGCCGCTCCCGGCCAGTAGTCCATACGGGCGCTGAGCACCCGCACCGTGCCGGGCGCCAGCAGCTGCGGCCGGCTGCGCAGCAGGCCGTGGCGCTCCATGTAGCCCATTTCGCCGTGGAAACCATCCGCGAGCCAGCGCAGCAGATGGCGCTCGTCCGCGGGGATGTCGATGCTGCCGACGCCGAGCGCAGCGAAGCCGAGCGCGCGCGCGCGCTGCACCAACTCATGCTTGCACTGCTCGAGATCGATTGTTCCGCGGGCTGTCATGGCGCGCTCACCCACCCCAGTATAATGAGGCCATGGCGTTACCCATCGCTTTGTATTCCGTCGCTCAGGTGCGTGCACTGGATGCGCACGCGATCGAGACCCTGCATATCCCCGGATACACGTTGATGAAGCGCGCCGGCGAGGCGGCGCTGCGCTACCTGCGTACCCGCTGGCCGATGGCACACCGGATCGTGATCGTGTGCGGCGCCGGCAACAACGGCGGCGACGGCTACGTGCTGGCGCGCTTTGCCCAGGCCGCCGGACTCACCGTCACAGTGCTAAGCGCGCTGGATCCGGAGCAACTGCGCGCCGATGCGCGCCGTGCCTACGAGGATTTCCGCGGCTCGGGCGGTGCCGTGCGTCCGTACGCGCCCCAGCACCTGGGCGCAGGTGAGGTGATCGTGGACGCGCTGCTGGGTACCGGCCTGACGGGCGGCGTGCGTGCGGAGCTGGCCACCGTGATCCGCGGCATCAACGCGGCGCGCGTGCCGGTATTCGCGCTCGATGCGCCGTCCGGGCTCAACAGCGACACGGGCACGGTGGCGGGCGAGGCGGTGCGCGCGGAAGCTACCGTGACCTTCGTCGGACTCAAGACCGGGTTGTTTGTGGCCGATGGCCCGGAGTTCGCCGGCACGGTGTTTTTTGACGACCTGGAGCTGAGCGCCGCGCCGGGGCCGGAGACGGTGCCGCGGCTGACGCGCATCGTCGAGGCCGAGATCCACGCGGCCTTGCCGCGCCGGCCACGTGCCTCCAACAAGGGCGATTTCGGCCGCGTGTTGATCGTCGGCAGCGGCAGCGGCATGCCCGGTGCGGTGCGGCTCGCGGGCGAGGCGTGCCTGCGGGTCGGCGCGGGCCTGGTGACGGTCGCGGTGGCGCCGGAGAACGTAGCGGCCATCGCCGCCGGGCGTCCCGAACTCATCTGCGTGGGCATTTCCGATGTCGCGCTGCTGGCAGAGGCCATCGCGCGCGCCGAAGTGATCGCCGTCGGCCCGGGCCTCGGCCGCTCGCCCTGGGCACGCGAGGCGCTGCAGGCGGTATTGCGCAGCAACTGCCCGCTGGTGGTTGATGCAGACGCTCTCAACCTGCTCGCCAGCGATGGCGCGCCACCGCGCGCGGACTGGATCCTGACACCGCATCCCGGAGAGGCCGGAAGGCTGCTGGGCGTCAGCGCCCAGGACATCCAGGCCGACCGGCTCACGGCGCTGGAGCGGCTGGTGGAGAAATTCCACGGTACGATCGTGCTCAAAGGCGCGGGCACCCTGGTCGGCGCGCGCGGCCGCACGCCCGGGCTGTGCGAGCGTGGCAATCCGGGCATGGCCACCGCGGGCACGGGCGATGTCCTCACCGGCACGATCGCCGGCATCCTCGCGCAGTGTCGGGACGCGTGGGCCGCCGCGCGCAGCGGCGTGTTGGTGCATGCGATGGCCGGGGATGCCGCCGCACGCGGCGGCGAGCGCGGCGTGCTGGCGAGTGATCTGGTGCGCGAACTGCACCACTGCGTCAATCTCTGAGGCACTGTGCGCACGCGCAGCCACACGGCGCAGGACACGGAGAACCTCGGCTGGCAGCTCGCCTGCGCTCATGCAGCCGGCGACGATGCGCTCGCGGTGCTGTATCTGCAGGGCCAACTCGGTACCGGCAAGACCACTTTCGCGCGCGGTTTTGCGCGCGCGCTCGGGGTCACCGCGCCGGTACGCAGTCCCACCTACACACTGATCGAACTGTATCCGGCCGGTGCGATCACCCTGCTGCACGTGGACCTCTACCGGCTCGCAGATCCCGCGGAGCTTGAGTCCCTCGGCCTGCGCGAATGGGCGCGTCCCGGCCATCTGTGGCTGATTGAGTGGCCGGAAAAGGGCGGCGGACGGCTGCCGCAGGCCGATCTGGTGCTGAACTTTGAGCTCGGCGAGTTCGGGCACGACATCGCCGTCGGCGCGCGCACAGCGCTCGGGGAGCACTGGCTCAGCCGGCTGACGGGCGAAGAACGGGCGGTCCCGGGCTAGGCACCGCCAGCGCAGTTGAAAACGGCGCAGTTACCCCGTAGATTAGTTGCGAAGTAGCGCCGCGAACTCAATGATTACAAAGGTCTTTCTTCGGGGGATCGCCGCCATAGCAGTGACTCTCGGGCCGCCCGGCCTGGGGGCAGCCGCGGAACTGCGGGCGATCCAGCTGGAAAGCGGCACCGATTCGGCGCAGGTGGTGCTCGATCTGAGCTCCGGCGCAACGCAGAACCTGTTCACATTGGATCACCCCGATCGGATCGTGATCGACCTGCCGCACACCCGGCGCGCGGCGGGCGTGCGCCTGCCGCCAGCCACGGGCATCGTGACCGGGATGCGTTGGGGTCAACAGCCGCACGACACACTGCGCGTGGTCGTGCAGCTGCGCAGCGCGCTGCCGGCACACACCACTTGGGGCAGCGGCGAGCAGGGCCGCAGGCTCATCGTGACGCTGGGCCAGCCGCTGCTCGCGGCCGCCGCGACAACCGCGGGCCCGCGGACGGTGCCGGCGCTGCATGCTCCCGGGGACAGCGGTCGCGATGTCATCATCGCGGTCGATGCCGGCCACGGCGGAGTTGATCCGGGCGCCATCGGTCACGGCGGCACGCGCGAGAAGGATGTGACGCTGGCGATCGCGCGCGCACTGGCGCAGCAGATCGATGGCGAGCCGGGCATGCGCGCGGTGCTGACCCGTGACCGCGATGAGTTCCTCGAACTGCGCGACCGCATCGCACGCGCGCGTGCCGCACACGCGGACATGTTCATTTCTGTGCACGCCGACTCGATCGCCGACCGCAGTATCTCCGGGGCCTCGGTCTACGTGCTCTCGGTGCACGGTGAGTCGAGTGAAGCCGCACGGGTACTCGCCGAGCGTGAGAACGCCGTCGATCTGATGGCCGGCGTGCCGCTCGATGACAAGGGCGCGCTGGCGCCGGTGCTGCTGGACGCGGCACAGAGTGAGACCATCGGTGTGAGCGCGAGCGCCGCCGAGCGCGTGGTCAATGCACTCGGCAGCGTGGGCGAGATCCGCAAGCGCGAAGTGCAGCGCGCCGGCTTCGTGGTGCTCAAGTCGCCGGCCATTCCCTCGATGCTGGTGGAGACGGCCTATATCTCCAACCCGAGCGAGGAGCGCCGACTGCGCAACAGCGAACAGCAGCAGCGTCTTGCGGAGGCTATCGCGAGCGGCGTGCACAGCTACTTCGTGCAGAATCCTCCCGACGGCACGCGCTTCAAGCAGGAGCGCCGCACCCTCGCCAGCGCCGCCGATCCCGCCACCCCCAGCGCGCCCTGAGGCGCGGGCCGCAGGCTGCTGCGGCGCGGGCCGGCACCGCGGGTACACTTGCACCCATGTCCATCCGCGTGCTGCCCGGAGAACTGGTCAACCAGATCGCTGCCGGCGAGGTGATCGAGCGGCCGGCCTCGGTCGTCAAGGAACTCATCGAGAACAGCCTCGACGCCGGCGCCACGCGCATCGAGATCGAGGTCGAGCGAGGCGGGGTGGGGCTGGTGCGTGTGCGCGATGACGGCGCCGGCATCGAGGCGGGGCAACTGCCGCTGGCGCTGGCGCGCCATGCCACCAGTAAGATCGCCTCGTTCGCCGACCTCGAGGCGGTGAGCACACTCGGCTTTCGGGGCGAGGCACTGCCCTCAATTGCCTCGGTGTCGCGCCTGCGGCTGGTGTCGCGCGCGCGGGCTGCGGCCCAGGGGGCCGAGGTCAGCGTCGATGCCGGCAACGTTGCTGCCGCGCGGCCGGCGGCTCACCCGCCCGGCACCACGCTCGAGGTGCGGGAGCTGTTTTTCAACGTCCCCGCGCGGCGCAAGTTCGTGAAGAGCGATGCCACTGAGCTCGGCCATATTGCGCGCCTGGTCGAGCGCCTGGCGTTGTCGCGCTTCGATGTCGGGTTCCGCCTGCGGCATGGCAGCCGTGTGCTGCTGGATACTCCGGCGGTGAGCGGCGCGGACGCCGAGCGCACGCGGCTCGCGCAGGTGCTGGGCGAGGAATTCGCAGCGGCGACGCTGCTGGTGCGACACGCGGCCGGCCCGGTGTTGCTGTCCGGCTGGGCCGCTTTGCCGACACGCTCGCGTGCCCAGCCCGACCAGCAGTTCTGGTTCGTTAACGGACGCAGCGTGCGCGACCGGCTGCTGATGAACGCAGTACGCCTCGCTTACCGCGACGTCCTCTATCACGGCCGCCATGCGGCCTATGTGCTCTACCTGACACTCGATCCGCGCCTGGTCGATGTGAACGCGCACCCGGGCAAGCTCGAAGTGCGCTTCCGCGACAGCCGTCAGATCCACGACTTTGTCTTTCGCACGCTCGAGCGGGCGCTGGCGCAGACGCGCCCCGACGCGGCCGCTCTGGTCGACCGGGAGCACGCTGCGCCGCTCGCCGCTGCCGCGCGGGAGTGGCGTTCCACTCCCGGGTTTGCGGCGGGGACCGCGAGCGCGCTGCCATTCGCGGATCCTGCGCGCAACCCCTGGGCGCTGGCGCAGGCGCTCACGGCGGCCGCGGATGATCCGGCTCAGATCCGCGAGCCCAAGGAAGATGAGCCCTTGGGCAGTGCGCTCGGCCAACTTCACGGCATCTACATCCTGGCGCAGAACCGCGCCGGACTGGTGCTGGTGGACATGCACGCCGGTCACGAGCGTGTGTTGTACGAGAAGCTCAAGGCGCAGGCCGCAGCCGGCGCAGCACCCTCGCAACACCTGCTCGAGCCGCTGGTGGTGACACTCCGGGCGCACGAACTCGCGGCGCTGCTGGAGGCGCGCGGCTCCTGGGAGCAGGCGGGCTTCGAAGTTGATGCGCTGTCGGAGACTCAGCTGGTGTTGCGCCGAGTGCCGGCGTATCTCAGGACGCAGGAGATCCCCCGCATCGTGGGCGCCCTGGTGCACGATCTGGCGCTCGATGCGGACACGCACCATCTGGAGGGTGTGGCCGACCGCTTTCTCGGCACGCTCGCCTGCCGCTCGGCGATCCATGCCCACCGCCAGCTGACGCTCCCGGAAATGAACGCGCTGCTGCGGCAGATGGAGGCGACCGAGCGCGCCAATCAGTGCAACCACGGTCGTCCGACCTGGGCACGCCTCACGCTACCGCAGCTCGACCAGCTGTTCCTGCGTGGCCGCTAGCAGGGCGTGGCGCCGCCCGCGCGCGCGCGCATGAGCGCGCCGGCGCAACGGCTGCCGGTGTTGGTGCTCACCGGACCCACCGGTGCCGGCAAGACCGACTGGGCGCTGCAGCTGGCGCAGACGGCGCCGGTCGAGATCGTGAGCGTCGATTCGGCACTGGTTTACCGCGGCCTGGACATCGGTACGGCCAAGCCCGCGCGCGCGCTGCGCGAACGGATCCCGCACCACCTGATCGACATCTGCGATCCGGCGGAGAGCTACTCCGCGGGGCGCTTCGTGGTCGATGCGCTGCGCAGCATCCACGAGATCCACGCCCGGCGGCGCGCGCCGCTTCTGGTTGGCGGCACCATGCTGTATCTGCGTGCCCTGCTGCATGGCCTGGCCCCGCTGCCACAGGCCTCCCCTGAGCTGCGGGCCGAGCTTGACGCCCGGGCCGCGCGGCACGGCTGGGGGGCGCTCCATGCGGAGCTCGCCCGTCTTGATCCGCAGGCCGCCGCGCGTATCGCGCCGGGGGACAGCCAGCGCATCCAGCGCGCGCTCGAGGTGTGCTACAGCGCCGGTCGCCCGATCTCGGAACTGCAGCGCGCCACGGTAAGTCCGCTCAAGGGCTGGCCGCTGCGCTACTGGTCGCTCGCACCGCATCAGCGCGGGGAACTACACGAGCGACTGGCGCAGCGCTTTGCCGCCATGATGGCGGCGGGCTTTCTGGAGGAAGTCAGGGCGCTGCGCCGGCGCACTGACCTGTCGGCCCGTCACCCCTCGATGCGTGCGGTCGGTTATCGGCAGCTGTGGGCGCACCTGGCCGGCGAGTACGACCTCACCGAAGCGGTGCGACGGAGCGTTGCTGCCACGCGCCAACTCGCCAAGCGGCAGTTGACCTGGCTGCGCGGCGAGCCGCAAACGCAGTGGCTTGATCCGCAAGGACAGCTGTCGTGGATTCGAGACATAAGTCGGGAGTTGGGCACCTTTGGGCTTTGATCGAGTCCGCATGATAGGATTGTGACGTCGGTTCCTCGCCATTGGCGGGGTTTAGCTTGTGTGGATCGCAGAACATCGGAAGTTCGGCTGCGGTCCTTTTGTGCTTCCAACAATTCGAAGCTTGCTTTAAAAATAAGGAGAACCCGAATGGCCAAAGGCCAGTCACTCCAAGACCCGTTTTTGAATGCCTTGCGGAAAGAACGGGTGCCGGTTTCTATTTACCTGGTCAACGGAATCAAGTTGCAGGGCCAGATCGATTCCTTCGATCAGTTCGTGGTGCTGCTGAAGAACAGCGTCAGTCAGATGGTCTACAAGCACGCGATTTCAACGGTCGTGCCGGCGCGCAACGTACGCCTGGCGAGCGACGAGGGCGGCGCTGCCGCGGAGACGCCCGCGGAATAATGTCCCCCGCGACGGGAAGCCTGAGTGTTCGAACGCCCGCGGACCGGTGAGCGCGCAGTACTGGTGCGCCTCGGACTAGGCGCACCCGTCGATCCGGAGGACCTGCAGGAGTTCACGCAGCTGGCCGTTTCCGCTGGCGCGGTGCCCGTGGCGACCGTCACCGGGCGGCGCCAGCGGCCCGATCCGCGCTACTTCCTGGGCAGCGGCAAGGCCGAGGAGCTCAAAGGGGTTGCGGCCGCCGAGGCGGCCGACGTCATCCTGGTCGATCACGCTCTGTCTCCCAGCCAGGAGCGCAACCTCGAGAAGCTGACCGAGCGGCGCGTGCTCGACCGCAATGGCCTGATCCTCGACATCTTCGCGCAACGCGCGCGCAGCTTCGAGGGCAAGCTCGAGGTGGAGCTCGCGCAACTGAAGCATATCGGCAGCCGCCTGGTCCGCGGCTGGACGCACCTCGAGCGGCAGAAGGGCGGTATCGGCCTGCGCGGTCCTGGCGAGACGCAGCTCGAGACCGACCGCCGCATCATCGCCCAGCGCGTGCGGGTGCTCACGCGGCGCCTGGCGAAGATCCAGCAGCAGCGCGCAACCGGCCGGCAGACGCGCGCCGAGATCCCGGTGCCCTCACTCGCGCTGGTCGGCTATACCAACGCCGGCAAGTCGACGCTGTTTCGCGCGCTGAGTGGCGCGGACGCCTACGTGGCGGACCAGCTGTTCGCAACCCTCGATCCCACCGTGCGTCGCATCCGTCTGCCGGGAGGCACGGCCGTGGTGGTCGCTGACACGGTCGGCTTCATCCGCGAGCTGCCGCACGAGCTGGTCGCGGCCTTCCAGTCGACGCTCACCGAGGCACGCGAGGCGACGCTGCTGCTGCACGTGGTCGATGCCAGCAATCCGCAGCGTGAGGAGCAGACGCGCGCCGTGGACGCTGTGCTGGAGGAGATCGGTGCGAGCGGCATTCCGCAGCTGCTGGTGTACAACAAGATCGATCGCCTGCAGAGCGCGCCGCGCATCGACCGCGATGCCGAGGGGCGCGCGCTGGCGGTGTGGATCTCCGCCGAACAGGCGCTCGGGCTCGAGCTGCTGGCCCAGGCGGTCGCCGAGCGCCTGGCGCGCTTTGCGCGGCGCGCGCGCCTGCGCATGCCTGCCGCTGCCGGCGCGCTGCGCTCGCGCCTGTATGCGGCACAGGCAGTGCGCGCCGAGAGCACCGCGGCCGACGGCACGATCGAGCTTGCCGTCGAGCTGCCCGATCCGGAACTGCTGCTGTTGGCGCGCACCGCCGGCGTGCAGATCCTCGAGGTAGAGGGGCCGGACATGCCTTGTGCACCCGAGGGCAGCTACCTACAATCCAGCGCGCCCTCGAGCGCGAGCAAGCTGCGCTGACCGCGCGCGACTTTATGGCGTGGAATCAACCAAGCGGTTCGAACAATCAGTGGGGTCGGCGCCCGGGACAGGGCGGTGGCGATCTCGATGAGCGCCTGAAGAGCTGGCAGCGCCGGCTCGAGTCGTGGCTGCGGCCGGGGCGCGGCGGCGACAACAGCTGGCTGTTGTGGCTCGGCGTGGGGCTGGTGCTGTTCTACTGGCTCTCGACGGGTATTTACCAGGTGAAGCAGCCGGAGCGCGGTATCGTGCAGCGCTTCGGCCGGCTGGTGGAGGTCACACTCCCCGGCATCCACTTCCGCTTTCCCTGGCCGGTCGAGAGCGTCGCGATAGTGAACGTCGCCGGGGTCAACTCGAGTGACTTCAAGTCACGGGTACTCACCGCCGACGTCAATCTGGTCGACCTGCACTTTGCGGTGCAGTACCAGTTCGCTGATCCGGTCAAGAAGCTGTTCAAGGTGCGCGACCCGGAGGCGACGCTGAGCGAGGTGGCGGAGAGTGCCATCCGCGAGATTGTCGGCCGCAGCACGCTCAACGAGCTGCTAGTAGGCAGCACGCGCCCGGAGATCACCGCGCGCGCCAAGGAGCTGATCCAGCGGATCCTCGATTACTACGACACCGGCATCAACATCACGACCGTCAACCTCGAGGACGTGCAGGTACCCGATGCGGTCATTCCTTCGCAGCGCGATGCCAACAAGGCGCAGGCCGACAAGGAACGCTACATCCTCGAGGCCGAGGCCTACGCCAACGGCATTCTGCCGGTGGCGCAAGGTGCCGCGGCACGCGTGCAGCAGGACGCTCAAGCCTATAAGGCGCAGGTCAGTGCGCTCGCCGAAGGCCAGGCGGCGCGTTTCACGCAGCTGGAAGGCGCTTACGAACAGGCGCCCGAAGTCACGCGCCGCCGCATGTACATGGAGACCATCGAGGACGTGCTGGCACGCGCGCACAAGGTGCTGATCGACGGTCACGCCGGCAACAACATGATCTATCTGCCCATCGACAAGCTGCTGGACAAGAGTGTCAACCGCGAAGTCGAGCAGAGCGGCGAGCCGGCCGCGGGCGCGCTGCCCAAGGACCAGGATCAGGTCACGGTCGAAGGACGCTCGCGGGGTGAGCGCTGATGAGCACGCGCCTGTTCCCGTGGTTTTTCCTCGCCGGCTTTCTGCTGCTGTTCGCCGCCTTCTCGCTGTTTGCGGTGAACGAGACCGAGTTCGCCATTCGCACGCGTTTCGGCGCCATCATCGACACGCGCTACAAGCCCGGCATTCATCTCAAGTGGCCGTGGGATAAGGTGATCAAGTTCGACCGGCGCATCCTCTCCGAGTCGTACACCGGCGAGACCTTCCTCACCAACGACGGCCGCAATCTGATCGTGGACTTCTACGTCAAGTGGCGTATCAAGGACCCGGCGGCCTATTACAGCGCCGCCGGCGGCAGCGAGGATGTGGCCGGCGAGCGCCTGGCGGAAATCGTCAAGGACGGTATCAAGAGCGTGGTGGCGCAGCGCACGCTGCAACAGATCGTCGCCGCCGAGCGTGCCGCCTTCACCACCGAAATGTTCGGACAGGCGAGCCGCAACGCCGGCGGCCTGGGCCTCGACCTGGTGGACGTGCGCGTAGAGCGCATCGACCTGCCGGACGAGGTGGCGCAGCGCGTCTACGAGAGCATGAAGCAGAGCTTCGCCAAGATCGCCAACCAGCTGCACGCGGAAGGCCAGCAGCAGAGCGCTACCATCCGCGCCAATGCCGAACGCCAGCGCACCGTCATCCTCGCGGACGCCGAGCGCGACGCGCTGCGCACCCGCGGCGAGGGCGATGCGACGGCGACGGCGACCTACGCCAAGGCCTACGCACGCAATCCCGAGTTCTACGCCTTCTGGCGCAGCCTGCAGGCCTACCAGCACGCGCTCGGCAAGGATGGCGACCTGCTGGTGATTACCCCCGACGGCGAATTCTTCAAGTACCTCAAGGATTCGGGCAAGCCGGCGCCGGCGCGTCGCTGAGTACGCGCCCGAAGATGCCGCTGAATCTGTCGGATCTGCTGGCCGCGCTCGGCCTGTTTCTGGTGTTGGAAGGCATTGCGCCGTTTCTCAACCCGCAGGGCGTGAAGCAAGTTCTGGCGCGGCTGCTGCAGGTGCGCGACCGCGAGTTGCGCATCGCCGGTCTCGGCAGCATGCTGGTCGGTATCATCATCCTGTTCCTGGTGCGGTAGGGGTTCGAAGCGTGGGCAAGTTCGTGGTCGTCATCGGCACCCAGTGGGGCGATGAGGGCAAGGGCAAGGTCGTGGATCTGCTCACCGAGCGCGCCGCTGCTGTGGCGCGCTTCCAGGGGGGGCACAACGCCGGCCACACACTGGTGATCGGCGGCCACAAGACGGTACTGTCGCTCATCCCCTCGGGAATCCTGCGCGATCAGGTGCGCTGCTACATCGGCAACGGCGTGGTGCTGTCGCTCGAGGCACTGCTGAGCGAGAGCCGCATGCTGATGGAGCAGGGCGTGCCGGTATTCGAGCGCCTGCGCATCTCACCGCACTGTCCGCTGATCCTGCCCTCGCACGTGCTGCTCGATCGGGCGCGCGAACGCGCCCGCGGTACCAACGCCATCGGCACTACCGGCCGCGGCATCGGGCCGGCGTATGAGGACAAGGTCGCGCGCCGCGCGGTGCGCGTGGCCGATCTGTTTCAGCGCGACCGCTTCGCCGCCAAGCTCGGCGAGGTGCTCGACTTCCATAACTTTGTACTGCAGCACTATTACCGCCAGCCGGTGGTGGATTTCCAGAAGACGCTCGATGAGCAGCTGACACTGGGCGCGCAGATCGCGCCGCTGATCACCGACGTGACGCGCGCGCTGCACGAGCTGCGCAGCAGCGATGCCAACGTGCTGTTCGAGGGCGCGCAGGGGGCGATGCTGGACGTCGACCTCGGCACCTATCCGTTCGTCACCTCATCCAACACCACCGCCAGCTTTGCCGGTACCGGCACCGGTCTCGGGCCGCGCGCGTTCGACGGCGTGCTCGGCATCGTCAAGGCCTATACGACGCGGGTGGGCGCCGGCCCCTTTCCGACCGAACTGTTCGATGAATACGGCGAGCATCTGTCGCGCGTCGGTCACGAGTTCGGCTCGGTCACCGGGCGGCGCCGGCGTTGCGGCTGGTTCGACGCGGTGGCGCTGCGGCGCGCGATCGTCAATTCGAGCGTCTCGGGTCTGTGTATCACCAAGCTGGACGTGCTCGACGGGCTGGACACGATCCGCATCGCGGTCGGCTACCGCCGCGACGGCGGCATCAGCCCCGAGCCGCCCATGAGCGTCGAGGATTACGCCGGTATCGAGCCGGTGTACGAGGAGCTGCCCGGCTGGCGCGAATCCACGGTGGGGGTGACCTCCTACCAGGCGCTGCCGCAGCAGGCCCGCGGCTATCTCGAGCGGCTGCAGGCGCTCGCCGGCGTGCCCCTCGATGTGATCTCGACCGGACCTGAGCGCGATCAGACGATCGTGCTGCGCCACCCGTTCGGAGACTGATCCTTGCAGACTGCGCACGGCGCGCGCGCGGGCCGCCTGGCGCCGCTGGCACTGGCGCTGCTCATCCTGCTGGCGTGCCTGTTGGCGAGCGGCTGTTGGCAGGTGTATTCCAACACCTGGGATGAGCCCGAGCATTTGGCCGCGGGACTGGAGCTGCTCGATCGCGGCAAATACGAGTACGACACCGAACACCCGCCGCTGGCGCGCGTACTGCTGGCGCTGCCGCCCTACCTCGCCGGCGCGCGCTCCTTCGGCACGCCGCCGCCGGAGGGGACGCCTGAGGGTATCGATATCCTCTACTCGGGCGGTCACTACTGGCGCTACCTGACCCTCGCGCGCCTCGGCGCCCTGCCGTTTCTGGCACTGCTGCTGTTCGTCACCTGGCTGTGGGCACAGCGGTTGTTCGCCCGTTCGTACGGCGCACTGTTAGCGGTGGCGCTGTTGGCGACGGTGCCGCCGATCCTCGGCCACGCGGCGCTCGCCAGTCTCGATGTGGCCGCCGCGGCCGTCATTCTGCTGGCGCTGTACGCGCTGCAGCTGTGGCTCAGCAGCGGCCGCAGTCGCGATGCGGCGCTGTTCGGCCTGGCGAGCGGTGTGGCGGTCGCCACCAAGTTCTCCGCCGTGCCGTTCCTCGCCCTGTCGCTGCCAGTGCTCGCCATTGCGCGCAGCGTGCTCGCGCGGCGGGCGCCCGCGGGCGCCGGTGCTGTGGCGCGCAGCCGCCCCGGGCGCTGGCTCGGCGGGCTCATGCTGGCAGTACTCGCCGCGCTCGTGCCGCTGTTTCTGGTGTACGGTCCGCGCGCAGCCAATCCCGCAGGCGTCGCGCTGCGCTTCAACTGGGCGGTCTCCTATCTGCAGCTGATGCCGGGATTCAGTCATGGCCTCGGCACGCTGCTGGCACACCTGTGGCTGCCACGGGAACTCAAGGACGTGGTCAACGGCATCGTGGCGGTCAAGGCGCACAACGACAGCGGGCACCTCGCCTATCTGCTCGGTCGCGTCGCCTCGACCGGCTGGTGGTATTTCTACCTGGTAGCGCTCGCGGTCAAGACGCCGATTCCCTTGCTCGTCGCAGCGCCGCCCGGACTCCTCGGGCTGGCGTGGCGTGGCTGGCGCGCGCGCGATCCCTGGGCGCTGGCCCCGCTGCTACTGCTGGTCACTCTGCTGGTCTTCGCCAGCAGCTTCAGTCACATCAACATCGGCATCCGCCACGTCCTGATTCTTTACCCGTTCATGTGCCTGGGCGCCGCCTGGATTGCCGTTGCGGCCTGGCACGGCGCGGCCGCCCTCAAGCGGCCGGCACGCCTCGGCGCGCGCGGCGTGCTGCTCGGGCTCGCGCTGTGGCAGGTAAGTTGTCTGTGGCGCGCCTATCCGGACTATCTGCCGTACTTCAACGAAGCCGTCCGCGATCCGCAGTACGTGCTGGTCGATTCTGATCTCGACTGGGGTCAGGACCTGTATCGGCTCGAGCGGCGCGCCGCGCAGCTCGGCATCGGCAGCCTCAGCATCGCCTACCGCGGCACTGCCGATCTCGCGCGCGAACCGCTGCCGCCGCATCAGATCCTGCCGCCGCATCGGCCCGTCAAGGGCTGGGTGGCGCTATCCGCTCTGGCGCGCACCCGCAATCTGAGCGACTACGCCTGGCTCAACGCCTATCGCCCGGTGGAGCGCGTCGGCCGCAGCATCGATCTGTACTACATCCCTTAGCTTCCGGGCATCAACTGGCGGTCGCGGCCGCGGCGCGCAGCCGCGTGATGCGGGTGAGCGGTGGCGGATGTGAATAGTAGAAGGCAGCGTAGACAGGATCGGGGGTGAGGGTGCTGGCGTTGTCGCGGTGCAGTTTGACCAGCGCAGTCGCCAGCTCGCCCGCGCTCGCGTAGCGGGTGGCGAACGCATCGGCCTCGAACTCATGCAGCCGCGACCAGAGTGCCGCCAGTGGCGTGATGAAGAAGGTGAATGCCGGCACCACCAGCAGGAACAGCAGTAGCGCAGTGTGGGTCGAGGGCACCGGCACGCCGAGCGCAGCATAGAAACTGTTCTGGCGCGACAGCCAGCCGAGCAAGGCGAGGGCGAGGAATGCCAGCAGCATCGACAGCAGCAGGCGCTTGCGTACATGGTGCAGGCGGAAGTGGCCGAGCTCGTGGGCGAGCACCGCCTCGACCTCCGGTGCTGCCAGCCGCTCGAGCAGCGTGTCGAAGAACACGATGCGCTTGTTGCGGCCGATGCCGGTGAAATAGGCGTTGCCGTGGGTCGAGCGGCGCGAGTTGTCGACCACGAACACGCCCTTGGAGGCAAATCCGCAGCGCGCCAGCAGCGCCTCGATACGCGCTTTGAGCGCCGCATCGGGCAGCGGCGCGAAGCGGTTGAAGAGCGGCGCGATGAACGCGGGCCACGCCCAGGTCATGAGGAAGGTGACCGCGAGCCACAGTGCGAAGCCCCAAAGCCACCACCAGCGGCCGGCACGCTCCATCAGCAGCAGCAGCGCCGCGAGCAGCGGAGCGCCGATCACTACCGCGAGCGCCAGGCCCTTGGCGAGGTCGGCAAAATACAAGGTCCAGCTGGTGCGATTGAAGCCGAAGCGGGCTTCGAGCCCAAAGGTGCGGTACAGCGACAGCGGCAGGTTGACCAGCTGGATGACGAGCGCCACGCTCGCGATAACCAGCAGCCCGAGCCACGGTTGGCTGAGTTGCGTATGACGCCAGAGTGCATCCACCGCGGCGATGCCGCCGCCGAGCGTGAGTGCCAGGGTCAAGAGCGCATCCAGCAGCGTGCCGAGGCGCCCGACGCGCACCTTGGCCAGCGTGTAGTCGGCGGCCTTGTGGTGTTCGGCCGGCGACACCGCATCCGCGAACGGCGCCGGCACATCGGCCCGGTGGCGCGCCACCGCGCTCGCCTGGCGCTGCGCGAGCCACAGATCGAGGACGGCGCCGCCGCCCACGGCCACGATGAACAAGGGTGTCAGCCAGTGCATGCGCGCAGAGTCTACCGCAGCCGCGCACGCACTCGAGTTGCCTCAGCGGGTCGCGGGCGCTGTCGCGATGAGCTCGATGCGGTTACCGAAGGGGTCATCCACGTACACGTGTGCGCGGCCCTCGCGTGCCTCCTCGGCGCACGGGCGGCCGGCGGCCTGCAGCCGCGCGACCAGATCGGGCAGGTCGCTCACCAGCAGACCCGGATGGGCCTTGCGCGCCGGACGGAACTCCGCGTCCACGCCCAGGTGGAGGCGCAGCGCACCGCGCTCGAACCAGCAGCCGCCGCGGCCGGCGAGCGCCGCCGGCTTCGGCACTTCCGCAATGCCGAGCAGTCCCTCATAGAACTCACGGGCGCGCGCCTCCCCGCCGGCCGGCATGGCCAGTTGGACGTGATCGATCGCTTCGACGCGCAACGCCAGCCTCCCTAAGGTCAGCTCACGGTGCGCAGCGGCACCACGAACACCACCGCGCCGGTCGGCTGGCCGGTGGGCGAGCCACCCGTCGGCTCGACGCTGACCGCCAGCTGCGCCGCCGCGGCGAGTGCCTGCTGCTGAGGTGAGCTCAGCTGCAAGTGCGTGGCGCGCTGCTGGTCGGGCAACACGCCGAGGGACACCGGCTTGCCGTTCTTGGGTAGCGCCCACAGCTCGTAGTCGTGCCCCGCGGGATGGCTGGCAAACACGCCGGCGCGCACCGTGAGGCGCTGCGGCGTGCCCGCGCGGGCGAACACTTCAACCTGCCACAGGAGCCCTGCGGGCGAGGAGATCGTAGCCACCTCTGCGGCGCGGCCGGGGACCAGCGTGCGCCACAGCGCGAGCGTCGCCAGCGCGGCCACGAGCAGAACGCTGGCAGCGATCGCCAGCTGGCGCGGCAACTGGGGGCGCGGCATCACCGGTCGCAGCTGGAGGCGCTGTTCGATCGCACTCCACACGTGCGCGGGCGGGGCGAGTGGCTGCAGCTGCAGCAGCAGTGGCAGCAGGCGCTCTTCCCAGAAGCGACAGTAGCCCTCCAGCAGCGGTGAGTCGGCACGCCAGCGCTCCAGGCGCTGGCGTGCCGGGCCGCGCAGCGTGCCGAGGACATACTCCGCCGCGAGGCGTTCGAGCAGGACGGGATTGTCCGGTGCGGCGTTCATGTCTCGAGACAGGTCTTCAGGCTCTGCAGCGCGCGGCGGATCCAGCTCTTCACCGTGCCGAGCGGGCTGCCCAGCAGCTGCGCGATATCCTGGTGTGAGTTACCGGCGACGAAGGCGAGCTGCAGGCAGTCGCGCTGCTGCGGGCTGAGCAGTGCCAGGCAGCGCTCGAGCAGTGCGCCGCCCGGCAGCCACGTGGCCTCATCGCCGCCGTGCTCCTCGCCTGGCGCGACCGGCTCGGGCAGGTCTGGCATCAGCGCGGGCGCGAGCCGCTCGCGCCGCAGCAGGTCGATGGCGCGGTAGCGCGCGATCGACATCAACCAGGCCATGGGTCGCCCGCGCTCAGCGTCGAACTGCGCCGCGCGCTGCCATACCGTCACAAACACATCCTGCAGCGCCTCTTCGGCAACCGAGCGCCGCCGCAGCATGCGCTTGAGGCAGGCGAACAGCAGCGGCGCCACCAATTCGTACAGGCGCTGCAGCGCGGCGCTGTCGCGTGCAGCGCAGCGCGCCAACAGCTGCGCGAGCCGCGCGTCGGACTCGCTGTCAGACTCGGCCGCCTGGTTCATCTCATCCCCGGCATAGAAGCTCGCGGGCATTCTAACCACTTGTATTCACCGCGGCGGGCGCTCCTGGGGAACATTACGCTCCCGCGCACCCGGCGGATGCATCCGTGAGCGCGCGATCGCCGTATGCACATCAGGGAGTGGCGCTGCTGCCAAGGGCCGGGGACTCGTTATGTCCGCCTCGGGCCGCCACGCTCTGTGCGCGCTCGTGGCCGTCGGGCGCGCACCGAGCTGCTCGGTTACCAGCACGGCAGCGGATAGCCGGTGGCGCACGCGCGCTTGGTGCGCTGATGCCTTCAGGGTGTGGTGCTGCTCACCGGCAGCAGTGTCAGCGGCAGGGGCTCTTCGGGCATGCCGCCGATGCTGACGGCGGTGCGCGAGGTGAGGTTGAAGCTCATCAGCGCCACCAGCATGGAGGCGATCTGGGCGCCCGAGAACTCCTGTCGCAGCGCTGCCGTCAGCGGCGCGGAGGCGCCGGCCGGATAGCCGAGATAGGCATCGGCGAGCGCGACCGCGAGTTTCTCGCGTGCGCTGAGTTGGCTGTCATAGTAATTGCCGTCGACCATCTGCGCGCGCGCTTCGGTGAGCCCATCCTGACGTGCAACCTCATAGCGCACAGACTGGCAAAACACGCAGTTGACCGTGCGGGCATTGCGCAGCCGAATGATCTCCAGCAGCGTCGGCGACACCAGACTGTCGTGCCATACCTGCCCATTGAGTGCCACGATGTCTTCCAGGGTCTGCGGCACGCGGCCGAGCGCGCTGTCGCGGATGGGATTGCCGGTGTGGCTGCCGCTGGCAGTGACGCGCGCCTCAGCCATCGAGCTGCGCTCCATGGCGCACCAGATCACGCAGCACGCGCGCGGTGCGGATGCGCGCATCGAGGCAGCCGAGCGCCTCGATGAGAAATACCAGGCCGGGTTCGCCGAGCTGCTGACCCACCTGCGCCGCCTGAGCGTCGGTCAGCGACTGCGGGTCGAGGCCATAGGTCTCAGTGAACGCCAGGATGGCGCGCTCGCCGTCCGAGAACAGCGTGCTGCGCTCAACGCCGCCGGAAAGCACCACTGCGCGCCGCTCGCCACTTGCCGCCGGCAGCGGTGCATAGGGGTTCGGGGCGGCGAGCTCGCCCTCGTCACGGTGCAGGCGCGCCAGCGTCAGCCGGCACAGTTCCAGCAGCTCCGCGCTCACATAGGGTTGTGCCCACAGGCCGCGCCACAGGCGCGCGAAGCTTGCGGCCGGCGCACCGGCGGCCGTCAGATGACGGTCGAGGCTGAGGCTGGTGATCTCATCGGCGGCCATGGCGACAGTGTAGCAAGGGGCTGGCGCGCTGCGGCACGCGCCGCTGCTCAGCGTGCCACCCAGCCGGACGCGAGCAGCGGTTCACTGAATTCGCGCGCGACGCGCGGATCGGGGCGCGCGCAGCGTGGGTTGACGTGCGGCGCGGGAATGCGCGCCAGCATGTCGCGGATGACGTTGAGCCGCGCCTGGCGCTTATCGTTCGCGCGCACCACGATCCACGGCGCCTCGCTCTGGTGGGTGCGCAACAGCATGCTGTCGCGGGCGCGGCTGTAGTCGCGCCAATGACGCAGTGCGGCCTCGTCCACCGCACTGACCTTCCACTGCTTGAGCGGATCGCGCTGCCGGGCGCGCATGCGCTTGGCCTGCTCCTCGCGTGAGATGTCGAGGTAGTACTTGAGCAGGAAAATCTTCGAGCGCACCAGCGTGCGCTCGAAGCGCGGCACCGCCTCGAGAAACTCCGCGTGCTGTTTCTTGGTGCAGAACTTCATCACGTACTCGACCCCGGCGCGGTTGTACCAGCTGCGGTTGAACAGCACGATCTCCTGCGCCGCGGGCAGGTGTGCGATGAAGCGCTGGAAGTACCACTCGGTCTCTTCGCGGTCGCTCGGCTTACCCGGGGCCACCACGCGCACCTCGCGCGGGCTCAGGTGTTCGACGATGCGTTTGATCGTACCGTCCTTGCCGGCGGTGTCGCGTCCTTCGAGGATCACGAGCACCTTGTGGCCGCGGGCGATGACGAAGCGGTGCAGCTTGACCAGCTCGATCTGCAGGCGGCGCAGCTCGCGGGCGTAATCGTGGCCTCCCAGTTTGGGGGCACGCTCAAGTCGGGGAGACTTCTTGGCTGTCATGGGATGACCCGTCTGCCGCAGGACCACGCCCGCCTGCGGCCATTATCGGCGCCCCGCCACGGCGCAGGCTACACTCGCACTAGCAGGCCAGCGGGAGAACGACCATGTCCAAGTCGAAGGGCTCGCCCAAGGTGGTGGTGAGCAAGGACGGGCCTTACCTGGTCAGCGGCGGGGTGCCCCTCGCCAAGCAGACCATCGTCGCCGACCGGGAGGGCGGCTCGCAGGAGTGGAAGGAGAGCGATCACTTTCCGTCCCAGGACAGCTACGCACTGTGTCGCTGCGGCCACTCCAAGACCAAGCCCTTCTGCGACGGAACCCACCAGAAAGTGGGCTTTGTCGGCACGGAAACCGCGAGCCGTGAGCCCTATCGCGCGCAGGCGCAGCTGCTGGAAGGTCCGGCCATGTCGCTGACCGATGCGGAGGCACTCTGCGCGTTCGCCCGCTTCTGCGATCCGAACGGCCAGGTGTGGAACCAGGTGGCGCAGACCGACGATACGCGGGTGCGCGCCGAGTTCGTACGCCAAGTGAACAACTGCCCTTCGGGCCGGCTCGTGGCCTGGGAGCGCTCGACCGGCAAGCCGGTCGAGCACGCGCTGCCGATCTCGATCGGCATCATCGAGGATCCGCCCGAGCGTGTGAGCGGACCGCTGTGGCTGCGCGGCGGGATACCGGTAACGGCCGCCGACGGCTTTGCCTACGAGGTGCGCAATCGCGTCACGCTCTGCCGCTGCGGGGCTTCCAAGAACAAGCCGTTCTGCGACGGCTCGCACGCTGCGATCAAGTTCCACGACGACAAGTAGTGGCAACAGGCGGGCGGGCGGCGTCAGCGGCGACGCGCCCGCAAGCCGAGCCACAGCATCAGCGCGCCGAAGGCGAGCAGCACCAGTCCCCACCACAGGTTGACGTTGATGCCGAGCGCAGGCGCGTAGGTCGCCGGCGAGCTGGTCAGACCGAAAACGCTGAGCAGCACGCCGAGGAGAGCAAACATGGCGCCGAGCGGCAAGCGGATGTCAGGACCCACGTGGGCTCTCCTTACCAGAAGGCAATATTGAGGAATATCGCGCCCGCCAACACCAGCGCGGCGAGGCCGGCCGGGCGCAGATACCACGCCTGATCAGGCTCGCGCTGCCGCGCGGTGAGGGAATACACCAGACCGACCAACTCCTGTTCCGGTCGCGGCCGGGTGACCAGACTCACCAGCGCGGTCACCACGAAGCAGGCGCAGAACGCCCAGATCGCGGTCCAGAAGTTCTGCGCCATCTCGCTCGGGTAGCTGTGCAGCACGTCGAGCCAGCCACCCTTGATACCGGGCACGCTGCCGCGGGGCAGCGTCAGCCCGTGGTGCAGAGCCGCCGCCGCCGTGCCGCACAAGAGCCCGAAGAACGCTGCGTGACCGGTGGTGCGCTTCCAGAACATGCCAAGCAGGAAGGTCGCAAACAGCGGCGCGTTCACAAAGGCGAACAACAGCTGCAGCATGTCCATGATGTTGTTGAAGCGGTTGGCCACGTAAGCCGCCGCCACCGACAGTGCGATGCCGAACACGGTGGCGAGCCGCCCCATGCTCAGGTAGTGCTGATCGCTTGCGCCACGGTGCAGATAGGCCTGGTAGATATCGTAGGTCCACACGGTGTTGAAGGCGGTGACGTTGCCCGCCATGCCGGACATGAAGCTGGCGAGCAGCGCGGTGAGGCCCAGCCCCAGCATGCCGTGCGGGAAATAGTGCCCGAGCATCAGCGGAATGGAGAGATCGTAGTTGAGCGAGCCGTCCGCCTTATGCGGCAGCGCGAAGCCGCTGCTGCCGCCCCCCAGGGTGGAGGCGATGGCGATCATCCCCGGGACGATCACCAGGAATGGAAACAGCATCTTGGGCACTGCCGCGATCAGCGGCGTGCGGCGTGCGGCTGACATGGAGTGGGCCGCCATGGCCCGCTGCACCACCAGAAAATCGGTGCACCAGTAGCCGAAGGACAAAACAAAGCCGAGACCCATGAGCACGCCGAACCATTCCACCCCCATGGGGTTGGCCGAGGCGTGCCCCAGTTCGCGCCAGGTGCTCGACCAGGCCTGCGGCGCATACCCCTGGACGCTCGCCACGTGCGCCAGGCGCGCGGTGAGGCCAGTCCAGCCGCCGACGTCCTTGAGGCCGAGATAGACCAGTGGCGTGAAGCCGAACACGATCAGGAAGAACTGCAGTACCTCGTTGTAGATCGCGGAGGTGAGGCCGCCGAGCAGGATGTACCCCAGCACAATCAGCGCCGAGAGCCAGACGCTGAGGCTGAAATCCCAGCCGAGCAGCAGATGCAGCAGCAGGCCCATCGCGTACATGGAGATGCCGGAGGAGAACACCGTCATCACGGCGAAGGAGATGGCATTCAGGGCCCGGGTTTTCTCATCGAAGCGCAGCTTCAGGTACTCGGGCACCGAGCGCGCCTTCGAGCCGTAATAGAAGGGCATCATGAAAACGCCCAGAAACACCATCGCCGGGATCGCCCCGACCCAGTAGAAGTGACTGGTCGCCATGCCGTACTTGGCGCCCGAGGCGGCCATCCCGATCACTTCCTGGGCACCGAGGTTTGCCGACAGGAAGGCGAGTCCGGCCACCCAGGCCGGGATTGAGCGCCCGGAGAGAAAGTAGTCGCTGCTGGTCTTCATGTAGCGTCGCAGCGCGAAGCCGACGCCCAGCACGAAACCGAAGTACACCGCCATGATGAGCCAGTCAATCGTGGCCGGATGCATGCTTCCCCCTGTCCGCCGTCCCCCGCGGGGACCTCGCTAGCATGGCAGCTGCGCCGCGCTGTTCATAGCGGCGGGGCGCGCGCGTATGCTTGGGGCGGGAGCGTGGCCATGAACATCTACGAACAGAATCTCGACAAGAACCCCGCCAACTACGTGCCCCTGTCGCCAGTCAGTTTCGTGGAGCGCAGCGCCGAGGTGTTCGGCGACCTGCCGGCGGTGGTGCATGGCGCGCGCCGCTACCTGTGGCGCGAGACCCGTGAGCGCGCGGCGCGGCTCGCCGCCGCACTGCAGCGGCTCGGGGTGGAACGCGGTACGACCGTGAGTGTGATGCTGCCCAACACGCCGGAGATGATCGAGGCACACTACGCGGTGCCGGCGCTGAATGCCGTGCTCAACACGCTCAACATCCGTTTGGATGCGGCGTTGCTCGCCTGGCAGATGCAGCACTGCGAGTCGCGGGTGCTGATCACCGACCGCGAGTTCGCGCCGGTCATGGCGCAGGCGCTGCGCATACTGCGCGAGGAACACGGACGCAGCGTGCAGGTGATCGATGTGTGCGACAGCGAGTACCAGGGCGGCGGTGAGCGGCTCGGCGAGTACGAATACGAGGCGCTCATTGCCCAACAGGCCGCGGCCGCGCCCCTGAGCGGCCCGCGCGATGAGTGGGATGCCATCGCCGTCTCGTATACCTCGGGTACCACCGGCAACCCCAAGGGCGTCGTCACCCACCACCGCGGTGCCTACTTGAATGCGGTCAGCAACGCACTTATCTGGGGCATGCCGCAATTTCCCAGGTACCTGTGGACTCTGCCGCTGTTTCACTGCAACGGCTGGTGCTTCCCCTGGACGGTGGCCATGCTGGCGGGCACGCAGGTGTGCCTGCGGCGGGTGGAACCCCAGGCGGTCTTCGACGCCATCCGTGCCCACGGTATCGATCACTACTGCGCCGCGCCCATCGTGCACAACATGCTGGTCAACGCCGAGCCGGCGCTGCGCGCGGACATTCGCCAGCGCGTGCGCGGCATGGTCGCCGGCGCCGCGCCGCCGGCGGCGATGATCGAGGGCATGGCGAAAATCGGCTTCGATCTCACTCATACCTACGGTCTCACCGAGGTCTATGGACCGGCCGCGGTGGCCGCCAAGCGCAATCACTGGCAGGAGGAGAGCATCGCCGAGCAGGCGCGCCTCAATGGACGCCAGGGCGTGCGCTACGTGCTGCAGGAGGGGATGACGGTGCTCGACCCCGATACCCTGAGCGAGGTCAGCGCCAACGGCGAGATGCTGGGCGAGATCATGTTCCGCGGCAACATCGTGATGAAGGGTTATCTCAAGAATCCGCAGGCGACGGCGACGGCGTTCGCCGGCGGCTGGTTCCACACCGGCGATGTGGCGGTGCTGGACAGTGATCACTACGTCAAGATCCGCGACCGCAGCAAGGACGTGATCATCAGCGGCGGTGAGAACGTGAGTTCGCTCGAAGTCGAGGACGCACTCTACCGGCACGCAGCGGTCATGACCTGCGCGGTGGTCGCGCGTCCCGACCCGAAATGGGGCGAGGCGCCGCTCGCCTTTGTCGAGCTGAAGCCGGGCGCGACGGCCACTGCCGAGCAACTCATCGCCCACTGCCGCGCACTGCTCGCCGGCTTCAAGATCCCGCGCGAGGTGCGCTTCGAGAGCATTCCCAAGACCGCGACCGGCAAGATTCAGAAATTCGTGCTGCGCGAGCGCGCACGCTCGGCCAGCGCCATCGAGTAGAGGTGTGCCATGACGATGCCCGCCGAACCGCTCGTCCTGCACGCGCGCGATATGCGCGGCGTGGTCACGCTCACCCTCAATCGCCCGCAGGCCTTCAACGCGCTGTCGGAGGCCATGCTGGCGGCACTGCAGGCGCAGCTCGATCCGCTGTTCGATGACGCCGCCGCACGCGTGCTGGTGCTCGCCGGCGCCGGTAAGGCATTCTGCGCGGGGCACGATCTGCGCGAGATGCGTGCCGCACCGGCGTTCGAGTATTACCAGCGCCTGTTCGCGCAGTGCAGCCGGATGATGCTGTCACTGCGCCGGCTGCCGATTCCCGTGATCGCGCGCGTGCACGGGGCGGCCGTCGCGGCCGGCTGCCAGCTGGTCGCGCAGTGCGATCTGGCGGTGGCCTCCAGCGCCGCACGCTTCGCGGTCAGCGGCGTCAACCTCGGCCTGTTCTGCTCCACCCCGAGCGTGGCGCTGTCGCGCAACCTGCAACTGAAGGAAGCCTTCGAGATGCTGGTAACCGGAGCGTTCATCGATGCCGAGGAGGCCCGTGCGCGCGGCCTGGTCAATCGCACCGCCGCCCCCGCCGACCTCGACGCCGAGCTCGAAGCCGTGACGGCGAGCATCCTCGCCAAACCGCGGGTGGCCGTCGCGCTCGGCAAGGAGCTGTTCTACCGCCAGGCCGAGCTCGGCATCGAGGCCGCCTACCAGGCGGCCGGCCACACCATGGCGTGCAACATGATGGACGCGGCGGCGCTCGAGGGCGTGCAGGCCTTTCTGGAGAAACGCCCGCCGAGCTGGGCGGACGCCGCACCAGGCAGCTGAGGACAGGCATCCCGCCACCGATCTGGACAGCGATGGGCTGCCGCAGCGATCGTCAGCCGTCGGTGCCAGCGAACGGGCGCGCCACATCCATGCGCGCGGTGACCGGTGGCATCGGGTACTTGAGTCCGCTGGCGCAGTTGAACAGCACCACCTGGTCGGTCGGGGCGATGCGGCCGCTGGATGCGGCCGCGAGATAGGCGGCGTAGGTGGCCGCCCCTTCCGGGCTGAGCA
>DATHMN010000074.1:0-3200 GCA_035487135.1 Steroidobacteraceae bacterium
GTAATGGCACTGTTCACCAGGGCGATGACGACGTCGCTCGCCGGCAGCGACAGCAGCAGGAGCAGCAACACGCCTGCCGCGCGCGGCAACGGCGGCAGCAACTGCCCGACGCTCACCACAATCGCCGCGGTCGCAACCCCAAGGAGCAGCAGATACCCGCCAATGCCCGCGCGGCGGACCGCGTGCCGCAGTTGCTGCGCCCACGGCCGCCGGTAGCCCACGGTGGCCTCCAGGGCTTCGCGCCCGGCACCGATTAGGTAGTAGCCAGGGTCGCGCGCGGATGCGTGCGGTGAATTGCGGCTGAGCGCTGCCGCGATCGCCTGCTGCGCAACTTCCGGCTCGCGACAGGAAGAGTCGCGGGCGATCTCTTCGATCGCGCTGCGGTAACGGTTACGGGTGGCAAAATCCAGCGCGGCAAAGTCACTCTGCGCTCCGAGAACCGCATCCACTGTGCTCAATTGTTCGACGATGTCGGCCCAGTCCAGTGCCGAAAGCTGCACCAGGCTCGTGACAATGTTGCGCACCGTGACATTCGCGGCGGACTGACGCTGCAGTTCTTCCCTGACCACCACATCCGCTGACATGCCTTCGGCGCGCAGCAGTTCTTCCACACGCTGCAAGGCGGGCGTGATGTGCGGATCGCAGTCTCGCAGACGCTGCACCAGCTGCACCGCCAGCGTGCGCGGCAAGGTCTTGCGATCGTAGACCCCGAGCACGCGTTCCGCCGGCTCAGGCGGGCGGCTCGGCGATCCAAGCAGCCGGTCGGCGAGCGCATCGGCCGCCTCACGCTCGGAGCGCCCGCTGACGATGCGGTCCGCGCAGCGGCGCAGATTCTCGATGAGCACCACGCGCAACATACTGGCGAGCGCCCACAGCTCGCCGATGGTCAGTGTCTCGACCCGCTGATACGCGGTAACGAAGCGCATCAGCAGTTGCGGATCGAAATGGCTGTCCGTGTGTGCGACGTAACTCCAGGCAATGCCGGTGATGCGCGGCAGACCGGCGAGATAGCCGACGGCCAGCTTCGGCAGCTGGCGGTAATAGCTGGAGGGAAGATCATCCCTGATGAGCTGCAGCTGACGCTCGACGACGTAGTAGTTGTCGACAAACCATTCGGCCGCCGGGGTGACGCTGCGCTCACTGGAGGTGCTGTTGGCGACCGTCTCGTAATGGCGGCGCAGTACGCGCGCGTTTTGCCGGGTTCTGACAAGCAGCGCGCGGCCGTGAGGCGAGGAGGCGAGCAGCGGCTGAGTCTGCGCCAGCGTCTCGGCGAACTGCTCGAGGCGCTCGACACTCATCAGTTCCGCGCGTATCGGGCCCGGTTCTCGACTTACCGAAGAAAAGCCAAGATCGAACCAGCGGCGCGCTTGGGTTTCCTGCAGCGCCACCTGTTCCATTTCGCCGCTCCGTTTCAGGCCTGTGCCTTGTTGACGCAACCCGCGCGGGCCGCGAACCGCGCATGCACGCAGACGGCCCTTTTTTGCCTTCGAATTACCAGGTGTAGCGCGACCGGTGCCGCACCCGGGCACGAGTCTAGGATGCGCACATCGCTGCGTTTGTAGGATCGCGCCGCCATACACTGACGGCGCAAAGCCACGCCCGAGCCACCAATCCCAGCGCGTGCCAATCGGTGCAACGCCCGGGGACCTGCCAGCATACACCTACGGCGCCAGTACTGCCGCGTCCGTATCCTAGGCAGATGCCATCACGACGCCGGCGTTCATGAGCCCGCGTGCGCCGCCGCGCGCGGCGGCCGCTCGCGCCGCGGCCTCACTCAGCGCGCCGGAGGCGGAGGACGATGCGTCCTTGCTTGAGCGGCTGCAGCGCGGCGCCTTCGCCTACATCACGCGCTACTCAAATCCGCTGAACGGCCTGGTGGCCGACACCTCGCGTGCGGGTGCGCCCTGCAGCATTGCGGTCGTCGGCTTCGCCTTGACGTGCTACATCGTAGCCGTCGAGCGTGGTTGGCTGTCACGCACGGCAGCCGCTCAGCGGGTGCTGGTGACGCTGCGTTTCTTTTCTGCAAGTTCCCAGCGGGAAGACCCGCAAGCAACTGGCTACAAGGGCTTCTACTATCACTTTCTCGACATGACCTGCGGCGAGCGCGTTTGGGGCTGCGAGTTGTCGTTCATCGATTCCACGCTGCTCATCGCCGGGGTGTTGGCGGCCGGTCTTTATTTTGATCGTCCGCAAGAGGCGGAAATACGCGATACCGCAGAAGCTCTCTATCGTCGAGTCGACTGGCGCTGGGCGCAGAACAACACCCCGACCCTCGCGCAAGGTTGGCTGCCGGAAGTTGGCTTTCTGCACTACGGCTGGGAGGGATACAACGAAGCGCTGATTCTCTACATCCTCGCTCTCGGCTCGCCCACGTACTCGCTCGGGCGCAGTTGCTTCGAGACCTGGACGCTCACCTACCAGTGGGAGCGCCTGCTGGGACAGGACGTACTGTATTCCGGACCGCTATTCACGCACCTCTTTTCGCACGCCTGGATCGACTTTCGCGGTATTCGCGACGGCTTCATGCGCACAAACCGTTCTGACTACTTCGAGAACACCTGCCGCAGCGTCGCGCTGCAGCGCGAGTACTGCGAACGCAATCCAAGGCAGGTGGTCGGCTACGCGCGGGACATCTGGGGGATCAGCGCCGGGGACGGACCGACAGGAGAAGGCGCGCGCGAGTACGCCACCGATCGACGTTACTTCGGATATATGGCGCGCGGGGTCCCGTTTGGGCCGGACGATGGCACGCTATGCCCGTGGGCGATGCTCGCCACCGTGCCCTTTACGCCGCAAGCGGCCTTGGCGGGAACGCGTCGGCTCCTGAGCAGCTTTCCGCAAGTGTGCCGCGAGGATCGTTTCGCCAGTGGCTTCAATCCCAGCGTCAACCCTGAATCCGGAGGCTGGGTTTCGGAGGGCTGGTACGGACTGGATCAGGGGCTGCTCGTGATCATGATTGAGAATGCCAGATCGGGGCTTATCTGGTCGTTGTTGCGCGAGTCAGGCGCGGTGCGTCGCGGCCTGAGGCGTGGCGGGTTCTCCGGGGGCTGGCTCACACGATGAAATCAAGGCCGCGCAGCGCGTCAGTGCGCGCTCGCTCAGGCGCCGCGCGCGCTCCCCGCGGGCACGGGCAAAGATTGGCGGGCAGCTCGCATCGTTACGATTTGGCGGTCATCGGCGCCGGTCCGGCCGGTTTGGCC
>DATHMN010000075.1:0-4882 GCA_035487135.1 Steroidobacteraceae bacterium
CTCCTCGCGGACGCGCTCGTAGATGAGCACGTTGGCGTCGACCGCGATACCGACGGTGAGGATGATGCCCGCGATCCCCGGGAGCGACAGCGAGGCGCGCATCATCGACAGCAGCGCGGTCAGCAGCACCACGTTGGCGAGCAGTACCAGGTCGGCGACCAGGCCGAAGGCGCGGTAGTAGAACGCCATGAACAGGAATACGCCGGCCATGCCGACGATCACCGCGGTCACGCCTTTGCCGATGTTCTCGCGCCCGAGACTCGGGCCGACGGCGCGCTCCTCGATCTCGTAGATACCGGTGGCCAGTGAGCCGGAGCGCAGCAGCAGCGCCAGCTCGCGCGCCTCGGCGGCGCCGAGACCGGTGATCTGGAAGTTGTTGCTGAAGATGCCGCGGATGGTGGCATCGTTGATGACCTGCTCGTCGGTCACCTCGCGCGAGACCTTCTGGCCGTTCACCTCGCTGGTCTCGCGGCGCTTCTCGATCAACACCACTGCCATGCGCTTGTTGAGGTTCTGGCGGGTGGTCTTGAGCATGTTCTCGCCGGCGCGTGCGTCGAGGCGCACGTTGACCGACGGGCCTTCCTGCGACTGACCGCTGGTGGCGTTGGTCAGTTGATCGCCGGTCGCGATGATCTCGCGTTTCAGCAGCACCGGTCGGCCGAAGCGCGTGTGGTTGTACAGCTTGGAGCCGAGCGGCACCCGCCCGGTCTGCGCCGCCTCGACCGCATTGTTCTGCATGTCCTCGAGGCGGAACTCGAGGGTCGCCACGCGCCCGAGAATGTCCTTCACTTCCGCCGAGTTCTGCACGCCGGGCAGCTGCACGTTGATACGATCGAGCCCCTGGCGCTGCACGATCGGCTCGGAAACGCCCAACTCATTCACCCGGTTGCGCAGCGTGGTGATGTTCTGCTGGATGGCATAGTCCTGGCGCTCACGGATCTGCGCATTAGTCAGGACCGCGGTCAGGGCCGAGCCGCTGGCGAGACTCTCGGTGGTGAGCGACAGGCCCTGCAGCGTCGTGGCGAGCGCAGTACGTGCCGCGCCCACGTCGGCTTCGGGCGGCAGCACGATCCGCACGCCGTTCGGGTTCTTGCTGTCGATGCTGACTTCGCTGACGTCCTTGAGCGGAATGTTGGCCGCCGCCAGCGTGCGGCGCACGTCCTGCGCATAACCGTCGAGTGCCTGCTTGACCGCGGAATTCACGTCCACCTGGTAGAGCAGATACAGGCCGCCGCGCAGATCGAGACCGAGCGGCATGGGGCGCAGCCCGAGCGCGCGCAGCAGTGCCGGCGTGCGTGGCGCGAACGACAGCGCGGTAATGTAGGTGCCGGCGTACTGCTCGTTGACCGCATCGCGCGCCGCCAGCTGGTCGGGCACGTTGGCGAAGCGCACGATCAGGCGGCCGGCATCGAGGTAACTCTTGCCGTGATGGACGCCGCGTTGATTGAGAAAGGCCTCGAGCGACTGCAGACCGTCCGGGGTAATGGCCTCGTGATCCTTGCGCGCGACCTGCAGTGCAGCGTCCTCACCGAAAAAGTTCGGCAGCGCAAACAGCAGTCCCAGCAGCAGCACTACCACCACCAGGACGTATTTCCAGCGGGCGTATTCCAGCATTGTCAGGCGCTCTTCAGCGTGCCCTTGGGCATCAGCTGGGAAATCTGCACCTTCTGCACCTTGACGCGCACGCCGTCGGCCACTTCGAGTGTCACGAAGGTATCGCCGACCTCGGTGACCCGGCCGAGCAGGCCGCCGGTGGTCACGACCTCATCCCCGGCCGCCAGCTTCGACACCAGCGCCTGATGCTCGCGCGCGCGCCGCTGCTGCGGGCGGATCAACATGAAGTAAAACAGCGCGATGAAAGCGGCCATGAGCAGCGCGAACTGCAGCTGTCCGCCCGGTGCGGCCTGGGGGGCCTGCGCCCAAGCGTCAGAGATCAAACCATTCATGTGCAGAGTCCGGCAGGGAAAAAGGGCGGCATTATGCCACGACGAAAGAAATGCGATGAAAACAAGCACTTGAAGGGTCACTTGTTAGCATTATGTTCATCCAACGGGTTTACTAGAACCTGCTAATGAGGTAGGACGCGCGAGCCTTTGATTACCTAGGAGGTCGCGATCGGGATGGCATTACAGCCGCGATAGGGACGACATTATGCGTGGGGGCTTACTAGAACTGTGCTGGGAGGTAATGAGGGTTGGCACCGATGGGCGATGAATCGGATGAGGAAATAGCCTTCGCCTGGATCGACGAGCGCAAGAACTATGAGGACAGGAAAAGAACAAATAGTCTATGGGCTCTCGCCGCGCTCGACAGCATATGCGCGAAAGATCCTGCTAGAGGACTTCGAATTATCGAAGGCATCTGCAGTAAGGACTGCTCCGCTCCAGTCATCGAAGTGCTGGCGGCTGGTCCGATGGAAGAACTGCTTGTAAAGCATGGACCGAAAATAATTGAGCAGGTTGAAGAGGTAGCCGGCAGAAATCCGCGCTTCAAGGAGTTGCTCGGTGGCGTGTGGCAGCGGGAAACAGAGAGCGGTGTCTGGGAGCGAGTCGTCGCGGCGCGATCCCGGGCTTGGTAAGCCACGGGTCTCCGCGACGAAATCACAGCCTCGCCCGGGCTTCCGAAAATTAGGTCATCGCTTCGTCGTGTGTGCGTTTCGCTTCCTGAAGGAAGGCGACGTGCTTGCGGATGTAGCGCATGAAGAGGATCGCCTTGTCCTCCGCGAGAAAAGTGCCGTCACCACAGTCACTAACTGGCACCGGGAACTCGAAGCCAGTTTCCGTGATGTACCAGAGCTCGCCGAGCTTGTAGTGCAGAAATCTAACCTTCCGCCCTTCGGCGACCATTTCTTTGATGTTCATCGGTTATTTCCGGATTGATCTCGACCCACCGAACAGTAGTATCACTTTCCGTTAGTCCTTCGCTAAAACGCACCCTAAGTCTTGATTCGTTAGTTTTTAGTTAGTGGTGATTCATAATGAAATCAATGACTTATGATCAATACTCAATTATGCCACGATGCCCCAGCACGCTCAGAAAAACAGCTGCGGCTCGCCTCAAGCTTAATTCTCTAATGGCTGCACGTGCTTGCGTGTGAGCGGCGTGCGGCGCTGGCGCAGAGTCCCGCTCTGGCGTCGCCGCGAGCGCCTCGGGGCCCTTGCGCCCCCACCCAGAGGCGCGATTCCGGGCCGCCGCGGCCGCCACCGGTCAAAGCTCGCCCGAGGAAGAGTGACAAAGCACAGCCGAGGAGCCGCATGGCGCAGCTGCGCGCCGCCAATTCGGAGCTCTTGCGGCAACAGATGCAGGGCTGCAAGCAGCCGCTGAGCAGCGCGCCGCAGAACTAACCTGCGGGCGCTGCGGACGGCCCTGCAGCCGCACGCCGGCGCCCGAGAAATTCGCGTGCCCAGTCCTCCAGTGTCCCCGTGGCGATGGCGCTGCGCAGGGCCTGCATCAGCTGCAGATAGAAGTGGAGGTTGTGAATGGTGTTGAGACGGGCACCCAAGATCTCGTTGCAGCGATCGAGGTGGCGTAAATACGCGCGGCTGAAGTTGCGGCAGGTGTAACACTGGCAGCTGGCGTCGATCGGACCGAGGTCACCGGTATGGACGCTGTTACGGATGTTGATGACGCCGCTGGCGGTGAACAGGTGGCCGTTGCGCGCGTGCCGGGTCGGCATCACGCAATCGAACAGATCGATACCACGCAGCACGGCCTGGACGATGTCCTCCGGCCGGCCGACGCCCATCAGATAGCGCGGCCGCTCCTGCGGCATCTGCGGCACCAGCCCCTCGAGCACGCCCAGCCGTTCCTCCTCCGACTCTCCCACCGCAAGTCCGCCCACGGCGAGTCCCGGCCAGTCCAAGCGCAGCAGCTGTTCGAGCGAGGCCAGGCGCAACGGCAGATACATGCCGCCCTGCACGATGCCGAACAGCCCGCCGGGCGGGGCACCGTCGCGGTAATAGTGCGCGTGGCTGCGCTGCGCCCAGCGCATGGAGCGCTCCATCGAGAGGCGTGCCTGTGCCTCGGTCGCCGGATGCTCGGTACAGTCATCGAGCGCCATGGCGATGTCCGAGCGCAGCGCAAGCTGCATGTCCATGGAGTCCTCGGGCGTCAGGCGCACCTCATCGCCGTCGACCGGTGAGCGGAAGCGCACTCCCTCCTCGCTGATACGCCGCAGGCTCTTCAGGCTGAACACCTGAAAGCCGCCCGAATCGGTGAGCAGCGGACGCTGCCAGTGCATGAAGCCATGCAGGCCGCCATGCGCGGCGATGATTGCAGGTCCGGGCCGCAGCAACAGGTGCAGCGTGTTGCCGAGGATGATCTGTGCGCCCAGGCCCTCGAGCTCCTCCGGCGTCATCGCCTTCACCGTGCCGTAAGTGCCGACCGGCATGAACGCGGGCGTGTCGATGACGCCATGGGCCGCGGTGAGCCGGCCGAGGCGTGCAGCGCCCGCACGCGCCAGCACGCTGAAGACGGGATTCACGCGCCCCGCCGTGTCATCAGCATGGCATCCCCATAGCTGAAGAAGCGGTAGCGCGCGCTCACCGCGTGGCGATACGCCGCGAGCACCTGCTCGCGCCCCGCGAAGGCGCACACCAGCATCAGCAGGGTCGATTCCGGCAGATGGAAGTTGGTGAGCAACAGGTCGCACACCTGAAAATCGAATCCGGGCCGGATGAACAGGCGTGTCTCGCCTGCCCATGGCGCCAGTGCCCGCGCTGCGGGCGGTGTCTGCGCGGGCATCGCCTCAGTCGGTGCGCGCGCCGCCGATTCGAGTGCACGCACCACGGTCGTACCGACTGCAACCACGCGCCCGCCGCGCGCGCGGGTGCGGGCAATGGCCGCGCACGCCTCCACGCCGACACTGGCGCGTTCCGCGTGC
>DATHMN010000076.1:0-12634 GCA_035487135.1 Steroidobacteraceae bacterium
AGCTCGAGGTTTACCGCAGCTCGGCGTTCCCGGACAAACGACCACCGCGGCCGCCACCGGTGTCTCCGGAGCCCATCGAAATCAAGGGGCTGAAACAGAGTCCGTCACTCGTGGCGCACAAGAGAGTGCTGGCGGCTTGAATGGCAACCGGACGGCGGGTCGCTCGGGCGGCACCTCGGCCGCGGCACAGCGCCCCGGCTCTGCGGAGCGGGCGCGCACGCCGTCAGATCATGGCGCGAACGGAGTCCGCGGGTAGGAGTCCCAGCAGTGTGTCAACGCCGATGTGCTGCTCGGCGAACGTCGCCAGCGCCTCAAAGATGTCCTCCAGGTTCGGCGCAGCGGCCCCAAACAGCGCGCGCAGCACACCGCTGTTCTCGAACAGGCCGTGGGTGTAGAGAGCGAGCACCGGCCCCATCTGCCAGGCGCAATCCGCCGGCAGGGCGGGCTGCAGCCGCGCGTCAACTGCATCGACGGTGCGCGTGCGTCCGTGGCGGATCTCGTAGCCGTCAAACGACAGCCCGCTCAAGGGTTTCCAGAAACCCTGCAGCTCGGCAAACACCTGCGTATGACGCCGGTAACGCTTGTCGCGCTGAAACTCCGTCACGAGCGGAAGGATCCGCAATCCCTCAGCGGCGCCCTCCACGCCCTCGGGGTCCAGTAACTCGTGTCCGAGCAACTGCAGGCCACCGCAAACCGCGAGCGTCGGCTTATCCGCTCTGACATGCTCGGCAATGGCGACATCGAGACCGGTCCGACGCAGCCAGCCAAGATCCTGCGCCACGTGCTTGGAGCCGGGCAGTATGAGCAAATCCGCCCCGGCTATGGTGTCGACGTGCCGGGCCCAGCTGACCGAGACGCCATGCAGGCTGCGCAGCGGGGCAAATTCGTCCAAATTACTGATGCCCGGGTACGCCACGACCGCAATCGAAAATCCGCTGCCGGATGGGCGCGCGTCGAATACGCCATCCTCCTCAGGCAGGCCATGTTCGCGCCACATGGGCAGCACGCCGACAACAGGTACCCCGGTGAGCGAACGCAGCATCTCAGGTCCGGGACTCAGCAACTCGACATTTCCCCGAAACTTATTAAGGACAAAACCGCGGATCAAGGCGCGCTGCTCCGCGGGCAGCAGTTGATACGTGCCATAGAGATGGGCGAAGGCACCGCCGCGATCGACGTCGCAGATGAGCAATGTCGCCGCCTGCGCCTCCACTGCCACACGCATATTCACGATGTCAGTGGCCTGCAGGTTGATCTCCGCGGGTGATCCGGCGCCTTCGATGATCACCAGATCATTGCTGGACAGGAGACTCGTCAGGCAGGACCTGATCGTCGGCCACAGATGCTCAGAGCGATGGTGCCACTCCATCGATGCCAAGGCATCGTCGCGCCGTCCGAGTAAGATGACCTGACTGTGAGTTTCGCTCTCAGGTTTCAACAGCACCGGGTTCATCTGCACATGCGGGATGCAGCGCGCAGCGAGCGCCTGTAAGTATTGCGCGCTGGCCATTTCGCCATCTTCCACAACGCGCGCGTTGTTGCTCATGTTCTGCGCCTTGAAGGGCGCGACCTTGAGGCCGCGGCGAGCGTAGAAACGCGCCAGTGCCGTTGTCAGCAGACTCTTGCCGGCCCCGCTGCTCGTGCCGCAAACCATGATGGCGGCGCCTTTGGCTGTCATCCTGTCACCGCTCTGCCGCCAACCGTGCGGCTCAGCCTTGGGGTGGCGCGGGTAAAACGCTCAGTCAGTTCGAGAAGCTGCTGCACTTCGGCCGGCGCGCGACTGACCAAGCGCACCCAGCCAGGACGGCCAAAGGAAGTCGCATCTCGCAGCTTGAACCCGGCGCGACGTAATCGCAGCTGCCAGTCACGCATTCTTGAGCGCTCGATTGGCGGTCGCCACAGGCCGAAATGCAGCGGACTGATTTGCGGCCGCCAGCCCGCCTCGCTGAGGCGACGGTCCTGATCCACCTTCCAATGGCGCAGCTTCGGCGCCGACTCGCGCAGGAACCTTAGTGCTTGCTGGCTGGTGTGGGCCTCAAGCATCGCCACACCGTCAGCTCCCAGCACCCAACTCGGCGCCAGGTTGATCAGCTGCCGCGCGCTCAGGTGACCGCTGCTCGTTGCAGCCAAAATCATGTAAGCCCCACGTACGCCGGTAAGTCCATGCAGTTTGTTGGGTGACCACAGTTGCGCGACGCGATCAGACCAAGGTGGGCCCGCGCCCGGCGCGAACCGCCGCTGCTCCGACAGCAATGCAAGAAACGGCCAGTAAGCCAGATCCGCGATCACGACGCCGGTGCTGCCGCCGTCCCGTCCTCCCGTTCCTCGGTCCGTGAGTGCCTGCTCGACTGCCAGATCGCACAGTGCCCCGGTCGGGTTGTCCGGATGGCAACGCCAGTGCAGCGACGGACCCCTGCGCCGGCGAGGGTCGGCCGTTACCGGTACACCGAGGATCTTTGCGGCGCGCAAGTACTCGCCGAAGGTGCGGCCGTCCGTGACGACGGCGCCATTCCTTATTGCGCGCCAGAGCTTCGTCACACGCCAGATCAGTTCGCTGGCACTGGCTCCAACCACGATGCGCTCGGGATCGACCTGATGAAAATCGCCCAGCCGGCAGCGCAGGTGGGCGTATTGCGGATCGGGATAGCGTGCGCGGTCTGCCCTGAGGACCTGTTCGCGGACCCAGGGGTTTGCACCCAGCGGGTGCGCGTTGGTCGAAAAATCCACCGCAATGGGCGGACCGCCATCGGGCCCGCCGTGCGGCGCGGCACGCACGCTGACACTCACAACCAGCTTCCGAGGGCGAGCAGCACCGCGACACTGAGGGCAATGGCGAAGATCGCGGCATGTGCGCAGATCTGAGCAGCGTCAAACATGTGAATGGCGTCCGCAGATCCCCCCTCGGGATTCAACACGTAAACTCCCGGTTTGCTGAGCCGAACTCCCAAAATTCGCGCCAGCATTGCCATCGGCCAGCCGCTGTTCGGCGAGGGAGTGACGGCGGCAGCCGCTGCGATACCGGTAAGTGAACGGCCACCCGCAAGCGCCAGCAGCACAGCAGTCAGTCGTGCCGGGACATACGACAGCACATCATCCGCCCGAGCAGCCCATTTACCCGCCCACTCCCACTGACCGCGGTAACCCCACACGGCATCTGCGGTATTGGCGAAACGGTAGAGTGCAGCGGCAGGTAAACCTCCGAGCACAAACCAGAAGAGCGGCGCCACGAGCGAATCGTTGAGGTTCTCCGCGAGACTCTCCAAGGCACTTTCGCGAATCTCCGTTTCGCTGAGCTGGCGGGTGTCACGGCTCACCAGGCGGCGTAGCTGCGCGCGCCCCTGCTCCAGCCCGAGCGCCAATGACCGCTCGACCGCTGCAACCTCCTCCCGCAGCATGCGCCACGCGAGCAGCGGCTTCAGGAGAAGTCCGAGTATCACCGCCGCCGCGAGCAGCGCCGTGGGACTGCCAGAACCCACATGGCGGCGGATGAGCAGCGTGATCAGCCAGGCACCGCCAACCGAAGCGCTGGCGCCGATGATCCAGCAGAGCGCCCCGTAGACAAACGCAACGCGCGGCGGCGAATCGGCCCAAGGTGCGCCGGTCGCTGCCAGCGCCTCGCCGATCCAAACCACCGGATGAATGCGCGCTGGTGGCTCGCCGCACGCGTGGTCGACGGCAAACGCGAACACGGCTGCGCCAGCGCGGATGATCGCTGTGGTGTGCAAACTGCCCTCAGTGTTCAATACCTGGTTGTGCCGGCACCCCGGCTTTGAACGCGTGTTTGACGAGGCGCATCTGCGTCACCGTGTCGGCGATTTCAATCAGCTCCGCCGGACAGCGCCGCCCGGTAATCATCACGTGAACCTGTGACGGTCGCGCGATTAGTGCCTCGCGCACCGTACTCACCTCGATCCACCCGTAAATCAGCGGGTAGGTGAGCTCGTCGAGCACCACGAGAAAGTGCTTTCCGCTGGCGCTCGCCGCAGCGGCGCGCAGCCAACCGGCCCGCGCCAGCTGTGCTGACCGCTCAAGATCTTTGCTCTTCCAGCTGAAGCCGTCGCCGAGACCCTCCCAGCTGATCCCCAGCTGTTCGAGCGCGCGATGCTCGCCGAAACGTGCCACCCCCAGCTTCATGAACTGGAAGAAGCGCACTGATTTGCCGCGGCCATGTGCGCGCGCGCTGAGGCCGAGCGCCGCCGTCGTCTTGCCCTTGCCATCGCCGCTGTTGATGATCAGAAGCCCACGGCGTTTCCCGGTCGGTCGCTGATACGGTTTCTGGCGCGGCGGAGATTCAGCCATGGTTCGGTTTGGTCAGTTGCGGCTGCCACAGATGCGAGCCGTGATAATCAATGATCCTGATCGATGTTCCGAACGCCTGGGAGAGCCAGTCGCCCGCCAAGGCTTCGGACACCGAACCGTGGCCGATGAGTCGCTGTGGGCCCATCACAATGACGCGGTCGGCCATCAACGCCACCGACATATCGTGGATAGCCGTCACGATGCTGCCGCGACCCTGCTGCGCCTGTTCGCGCAGGATGCGCACGATGTCGAGCTGGTGGGGCGGATCCAGATGCGTCGTCGGCTCATCCAGCAGCAACACCGAAGCCTCAACGGCCAGCACCCGGGCAAGGCTGACGCGCTGACGCTCACCGCCCGACAGCGTCGAGAGCCGGCGCTGCGCCAGGGCTAACGAACCGGTCGCCGCCAAAGCCCGCTCGATCGCGGTGTCATCGGCGGCGTCCCGATGACCCAGCCAGCCGGTGTGCGCGAAGCGCCCCAGACCGACACACTCGCGCACCGTGAGCTCCGACGGCTCCATGGTCTGCGCCAGCCATGCCATGCGCTTCGCTCGCTCACGCCGCGGCCAGCTGTTCAGCGGCCGTCCGTACAGCGAAACGCTGCCGCGCAGCGGCAGAATGAGTCCGGTGAGGGTGCGCAGTAAGGTCGATTTGCCGCAGCCGTTGGGACCGATGATTGAAGTCCAGCAGGCGCCTGCGATGTCGAGACTCAGCCGCTCCAGCACCGAACGAACGCCGAAGCGGACATCCAGATCACGACACGCCAGCACTGCGACGTCGCGGCTCACAGGAAGAAGGCGAGCCTCACGCGCGCTGCGCCTTGCGCCACAACAGCAGCACCAGGTAGACGCCTCCGACGCAGGCCGTCACGATTCCGACTGGCAGCTCCGAAGGGCGGATCATCCAACGACTGAGAAGATCGGCCGCCTGCAGCAGGGCTCCTCCACATAGAGCCGCTCCGATCACCAGTTGACGACCATTGACATGCACCGATTCGCGCACCAGGTGAGGAGCGACGAGACCCACAAACCCGACGACCCCGAGCTGGCTCACAGAGGCAGCCGTGGCGAGCGACAGCAAGCCGAGAAGCGCGAGCCGCAGCCCTGCCAGCGGCACGCCAAGGGACTGCGCCGTATCCTCGCCCAGGGTTAGCGCATCGAGCCCGCGGGACAAGAGCGCCGCCGGCAGCAGGCAGGCGCCAAACACCAGCGCCAGAAGAATGGTCGAACGCCAGCCCAAAAGCGCCGTGGTGCCGAGCAGGAAGCTCTGCATCGCCCGCCAGGTATCCGGCGAGCGCAGCAGCAGCAGCGACATGATGGCACCCAGCAGGAAAGCGACCACCACCCCAGCGAGCAGCAGACTGGCAGTCTGCAGCGTGCCGCGCGAGAGAGCCAAAGTCAGCGCGATTCCGCCACAGGCTCCGGCGAAGGCCGCACCGGTGAGTCCCAGCTGTCCGATCCAGGCGAGCCCGGTGATGGAGGCATCGGTCACCAGCAGGCTGATGGTCACGCCGAGCGCCGCCCCGGACGCGCTGCCCAGCAAATACGGTTCCGCGAGCGGGTTGCGGAATACGCCCTGCGCGATCGCCCCGGCAAGCCCCAGGAGAGCACCCGCAAACCATGCGCCCAGCGCGCGCGGCAAGCGGATCTGCCACAGCACCGTGTCGCTCATCGCCTCCGGTGAGAGCAGCCAGCTGAGGGAGGTACGAACGCTCGAGGTACCCACCACCAGACTCATCGTTGTGAGCAGTAACGCCAACAAGAGATACACGCACAGCCAGGCTCCGAACCGTCTGGCGCGCTGCCGTGCGCCATCCGCGTCTGCCTGGACCACCGCCGGAATTGAACTCACGGTGTCACCCGTACCAGGCAATTCGCCATTGCCCGGAACCCTTCTGCCACGCGCGGGCCGGGCCGCACGATCGTGTCGCGCACCTCGGGCGCAAAAGCGCACAGCCGCTGTTCGCGCACCGCGCGGATCCGGTCCCAGCCGGGGCGATTCACCAGCTGCGGAGCTTCCGTTGGCGACACGAAGATCACGTCCGGGTTCTGGCGGACGACGTACTCCGGATTGAGCTTGGGGAACGGCCCCAGATCCGCCGTGAGAATGTTGCGCGCGCCCAGGCGCGCGAGCATCACACCGATGAACGACTGCGGACCTGCGCCGTAGGGTCCTGCGTCGACTTCAAAATAGACGCGCGCAGAGCGACCTCGCAGATGCGCGCCGGCGTCTGCAGCCACCTCACTCACCGAACGCTCGATCTCCCGGTTCAGTGCCGCCGCACGCTCCGGGACCGCAAGCAGTACCCCCAGCGTCGAAATAGTGCCCGCGATGTCCGCATACGTCTGGGTATCGAGCTCCAGCGTCACGAGACCGAGGCCGCGCAACCTTTCAGTGACTCGAGAGGCGTGCGCCAGCAGCACGACATCCGGCTTGACGCGCACAATCTGCTCAATCTGCGCATCATCCACGCCGCCCGTCTTGGGAAGCCGCTGCACACTTGCCGGCCAGTTCGAGAAGCGGTCCGTCGCGACGAGCCGGGCGCACTCCCCAAGCTCGCACACCGATTCTGTGAGCGAAGGCAGCAGGGTCACTATGCGTTGCGGCGAATGATCAAACCGCAGCTCGTGGTGCGCCGAGTCGACCACCACGATCGCAGCGTCGGCAAAAACGATCGGCCCCGCGGCGCAATTCAGCAGCAATGACAGAGCAACTACGCGTGCCAGGCGCATCAGGCTTCCGTCCCCTGCCGGCCAGAACCAAGTAACTGACTGTTTTTAACCAATACGTCCAGCCCGGCGACCATGAGGACGACTCGATCGCACACCGTCGCAAGCCGTTGATGCAGGGTACCCACCTGGTCGGCAAAGCGCCGCGCGAGCTCGTTGACCGGCGTGATCCCGCAACCTACCTCGTTGCTCACCAGAAGGAGTGACCCGGAGACCGCAGGCAATGCGTCCAGCAGCTCCGCGCGTTCGCGATCGAGCAGCGCCGCATCCGCGTGACACATGAGGTTGCTCAGCCACAACGTGAGGCAGTCCACGATGACCACGTTGTTGCGAGTGGCAACCCGGCGCAGTGTAGTCCCCAGCGCGATCGGTTCCTCGATCACAGACCATTCCGCAGGCCGGTTCGCGCGATGTGCGGCGATGCGTGCGGCCATCTCGGCATCCCCGGCCGTACCGGTGGCGATCACCGTGATTGCGCCGTCAAGCGTCCGCGCCAGTTTCTCCGCGTAACGGCTCTTGCCGGAACGAACCCCCCCGAGAATCAAGACCTTCACCCGTTCACCCCAGCAACAATCCACCGAACGTTCGATGCGACGACCAGCGTATGAACCGAGCCGTATGCAATTGGCATTTGCAGCGCCGCGGCGCGGTCGTAAAGCGGATCGTGCGCCAAAGCCACGCGGATGACTCCGGCATGGGTGACCGCCAGCACCGCGTCGTTTGTTTCCGCCGGCAGCTCCGCCACCCACCTGCGCCAGCGACAAGCCGCCGCCTCGGCACTCTCGCCTCCTCCGGCGCGATAGCCCCAGACGTCATCCGCCCACGCATCGAGTTCACTGCGGGGCAAATCGTGCCACTGACGTCCCTCCCAAGAACCGAAGTCCAGCTCGATAAGTTCAGCCGCAACGATCGGTGCGCGGGCTGCGGCAAGCTCGCGTGCGAGCTGTGTGCAGCGCGACAACGGACTGGTGTAAATCGGCGCACTGTGCAGTACTGCGGCCGGAATTCGCGTGCGCACATCACGCGCGGCAGCCGCAGTTGCTGCGGCAGCCACGGCGATGTCCTGCCGTCCGTAACACAGTCCGTCAACACCGCAACCTTCCGCGTGTCTGATGAGATAGATCAGCATCGGCCACCTGCCGGTCAGCTCGCCGCGCGCATCGCTGTCAGCGGCACAAGCGCGCCGAGCAGAAATGCCAGCTCGGAAACTTGCTGAACGGCTCCCAGGCAATCACCGGTGTAGCCGCCGATGCGGCTCTTGAAGTAACCCGCGGAGACCACGGCCACGAATGCCGAGCCGGCCAGCCCGGCGCCTGCCACGGTCAGAACCTGGTCAGGAACCGCAGCACGGCTGATCGCCGCCACCGCCAGGGGAACCGCTGCGCCGATCAGGCCACTCGTGACCCAGCCGATCCCGGAAAGGCCGCCGTCGAAGGGTTGCGACTTGCCCTGCTCCGCGGTGCTGCGTACGTAACGCAGTCGCCAGATGAGTCCGAGCGCACACCAGCGGCTTGCGACATGTGCGCTGACGATGACGAGCGGTAGCCATACCGCAGGCAGAGCCACGATCGTCGCCCACTTGAGCGCGAGCATCATGAAAATGCCAATGGCTCCATAGGCGCCGATGCGCGAGTCTTTCATGATGGCGAGCGTGCGCTCCGGCGTATTGCCGCCGCCGAAGCCATCACAGGTATCGGCGAACCCGTCCTCGTGAAACGCCCCGGTGAGAAGGAGCGAGGCGCTCAGCATGAGGCCGACGGCGACTATCGGTGGAAACAGCCGACTGCACAGCCACCAGACAGCAACGTTGAGGGCCCCCACCAGTCCACCCACCAACGGAAAGTAGCGCAGCGCACCCGCCAGCCACGTTGGCTGGAAGGCAGCCGGGAGCTGCACCGGCAGGCGGGTGAGGAATTGCGTCGCCACCAACAGCAGCGATACCTGGCGCGGAACCATGACGGTTTCAGGAGCCTTTGCCGCTCACGCCGGCTCCTTCGAAAGTCGCCATCTCGGTGAACAGCGCCAGAGCTGCCCTGACGATGGACACTGCCAGCGCTGCGCCCGTGCCCTCCCCCAGCCGCATGGAGAGGTCCAGCAGGGGGTCGACCTTCAGTTGTCCGAGCAGGGCGCGATGCGGCTGTTCCGCTGAACAGTGTCCGAACACGCAGTAACTCAGGACTTCGGACTCCAGGCGCGCAGCCAGCAGCGCGGCAACTGTCACGGTAAATCCGTCGACGATGATCAGCATGCGCCGCGCTGCGGCTGCCAGCATGGCTCCCACGAGCATCGCGATCTCATAACCGCCGAATTCCTCCAGGAGTTGCAGCGGATCGTCGGCAACCGTTCGTTGTGAGGCGAGCGCCAACGTGATGCGCTTGCGCTCAAGCCCCGGATCGTCAAGACCGGTGCCACGACCCACGCAGTCGGGCAGCGGCAGACCCGTGAGACGATGCATCAATAACGCGGCGGCGGCCGTGTTACCGATCCCCATTTCACCGAGCACGACCGAGTTGCTGCCTGACGTCGCGACATGCTCGAGCGCCTGCTGGCCTTGCCGCAGTGCGGCGCGACACTCCTCCGCGGTCATGGCGGGACCCGCGACGAAATCCCGTGTGCCGTGGCGAATCTTGGCGTTGATGAGTCGTGGGTGAACGCCGCAGTCGCCATCAACTCCGGCATCTACGATCCACAACTCCAGGCCCTGGAGTCTCGCCAGCACGCTGATGGCGGCGCCGCCAGCCAGAAAGTTCTTGACCATCTGCCCCGTGACGGCGCGCGGATAGGCGCTCACGCCCCGATCGCTCACGCCATGGTCGGCTGCGAAGACAATCGCCACCGGGCTCACGATGCGCGGTTGAAGAGTCCCTTGAATCGCGCACACCTGTGCGGCGAGGGGCTCCAGCCGACCGAGCGCGGCGAGCGGCTTGGTCAGGATGTCGAGTCGGCGGTTGGCAGCCTGGCGAACTGCCTCATCGACTGGCGGAATCCGCAAGAAGCCGGACAGAGGGGACAACGCGCCCGAACTCCCGCTCGCCATGTCACTGCCCGGCTTGTCTGTCTGTGTCATGTTGCCGACTGCTCGCTGATTGACGGCGCCCCAGTGCGACGAGATCGGTCCGCGAGCTGTCCTTCTAAACAGCCGCGCCTTCAGCTCTGCAATAGATCCCGTTGCACTTACTTGCGATGATCCAAACGGGGTGGCAGGGAGAAGCGCAGCCGAAACGGCTGCGTCGATCGCAACACGTCTCGCACCACTGCTGCCCGCCGCAACCCGTGCCACTACGTCGCAGGTCGGTCTACGGGCTCGTGAGTGGGGACGGTTCCCGGCCAAGCCGCCTTCCCACGCCAGTGGCGCAGTGGCAAAAAGACTCAGCTCAACTCACCTACCGTTGCGGGGGCAGCGCCGGACTGGACTCTAGCGGGTCTTACCGGCTTCCCGTTTCACCCTTTGATCAGTCCGATCAAAGGACTCCTGAACGTCCGCGGAGTCTGCCGCCGATCCTTTTCGGGGTCAAATTCGCACCTGCGAACACCCCCGGCAGTGCTGCCAGGAGCATCAGCGTACGCGGCCGTCAAAGCGTGCAATGATCTGCAGGGGACCCGCGACCACAGAGGTCAACGAGATCGCCATGAGCGACTTCAGCGAACCGGAGATCAGAGCCGTTTATCGGGTGATGGCCGAGCGCCGCGATATGCGCCATTTCCGACCCGACCCAATCGATGAGGCGCTGCTGGAGCGGCTGCTCGCGGCAGCCCACCTGGCGCCGAGCGTCGGTCTCATGCAGCCCTGGCGCTTTGTGCGAGTGCGTCATCCCGAATTGAGGGCCAGCATCCACCAGCTCGTCGAAGCGGAGCGCATCCAGACCGCCCGCGCCCTCGGCGAGCGCGAAGAAGAGTTCATGCGCCTGAAGGTCGAGGGGGTACGTGACTGTGGCGAACTGCTGGTTGCGGCACTGATGCCTGGTCGGGAAGCGCACATCTTCGGTCGACGCACGTTGCCACAAATGGATCTGGCTTCGGTCGCGTGCGCGATCCAGAACCTGTGGCTGGCGGCGCGCGCCGAGGGAATCGGGATGGGCTGGGTTTCGCTATTCGACCCCGAGAGCTTGCGCCGGCTGCTGCGGATGCCCTCAGGAAGTCAGCCGGTCGCGGTGCTATGTTTGGGTCATGTGCCAGCATTTTATTCCCGCCCGATGCTCGAGGAGCAGAACTGGGCGCGGCGCGCCGATCTGACGAAGCTCATCATGACCGACTACTGGAGCGATGACGGGCACCCGCCTCGAGAATCGCCCTGAACCCGTCCATGCCCGTGCGCCGCTCGCACGGTAAGCCGGCACATGCCGCTCGGTGGCGGGGTTCGCGCGTTGCAGTCGGCGATAACGTCAAACCCAGCTTCAGCGTACTCACGCGCCCTCTCTCACTGGCGTGCGCCTGATGTTGCCTCCCGCGTTTAGGTCCATGCCGGTTGACTCGTCCGAAACTATCAGGCACCTTTCGCGAACACGACAAGTTCCCCACCGGGATTAAACGGGAACTCGGGTTGAAGCCCGGGCTGCCCCCGCAACTGTGAGCGGTGCGCCTTGCATCAAAGACCACTGGACCGAGAGTCCGGGAAGGTGATGCTAGGACAGAGCCGCAAGCCAGGAGACCTGCTTGCCGTGGTCGCCCAATCGAGTGGCCGGGGTGTGCTGCGCGAGCGGAATCAACCGAGTGGCGACGGGAGAGCGCGCAGGGCTGGGCGTTGACTCGTACTCGCACGGGCTGAGTCGCCTTCCTTAGCGCGATCGGATCGCCAGGTCGTTCGCTCGGGGAGTTCGCCGTGAAGCATCGAATCTTGCTCGCCGCAATCGCGGCTCAATTGTTATGGCCCTCAATCAACCTCTGCGCGCAGGCCGTGGTCGCAGGCGGCGACGAATCACTCGATGAGGTCGTGGTCGTCGCAAATCGCGCCCCTGAACCGCTCTCCAAGGTCGGCAACTCGGTCACGGTCCTCGACGCGGCGGCAATCCAACAAAGTCAGGCGGTGATTGCCTCCGAGCTGCTGGCGCAGACTCCGGGTGTCACAGTCGCGCGCACCGGCGGACCGGGCCAGCCTACTTCCGTTTTCATTCGCGGAGCGGAAAGCGATCAGACCGTGGTGGTGATCGATGGTGTGACGCTGAACGATCCGTCCCTCGCCGCCGGCGGATTTGATTTCGAGAATCTCCTCATCGGCGACATCTCGCGCATTGAAATACTGCGTGGCGCGCAATCGACGCTCTACGGCAGCCAGGCGATCGGCGGCGTTGTCAACATCATTACCGCTCAGCCGACCGGCGCGTTCAGTGGCGGGGGCAGCCTCGAAGGAGGCTCGCACGACACCGGCTACGGAACGGTGAATCTTGGCGGCAAGTCTGACACTCTGATGTGGCGGATCGCGGGTAACTATTACGGCACCAGCGGCATTCCGGCCTTTGATGAGGACCTCGGTGGCCGGCGCGACTGCGCCAGCCAGAACGGCGGCGCCACCGGGCAGCTGACCTACAACCTGACCCCCGACCTGCAGCTTGACCTGCGTGGCTATTACACCCAGGCGCGCACCGACTTCGACGGCTACGATACCCCGAC